>RDDZ01000084.1 GCA_003852775.1 Microbacteriaceae bacterium
GGCGAGGGGTGGCGCCTCAACGGACTCAAGCGGTTCTCGACGGGGGCGTCCGCGGGCGACATCGTGCTCGCCGCCGGGCTCGTGCAGGGCGGCGATCGCGACGGCCAGGTGCTGTTCGTCGCCCTCGACCACGACCGCGCGGGCATCGAGTACCTGGGGGACTGGGACGCCCTCGGCCAGCGCCTCTCGGCGAGCGGATCCGTGCGGTTCTCGGACGTGGCGGTCGCCGAGGCCGACGTGGTCGGGGAGCTGAGCGACGAGCCGTTCTCCACGCTCATCACGCCGGGCATCCAGCTCGCCTTCGGCAACATCTACCTTGGGATCGCCGAGGGGGCTCTCGCGCGCGGCGTCGAGCTCGTGCGTGCCCGGCCGAACGCGTGGTTCCTCAGCACCGCGGAGCGCTATCGCGACGACCCGTTCGTGCAGCGGGTGGTCGGGGAGCTGAGCTCCCGGACGGTCGCGGTCGAGGCACTCGCCGACCGGATCGGGCGCCGCTTCGACGAGGTCGTCGCCCTCGGGGCGGACCTCACCGCCGAGCAGCGCGGCGCGCTCGAGATCGAGATCGCGCAGCTCAAGGTCGTCGCGACCGAGGTCGGCGTCGAGGTCGCGAACCGCGTGTTCGAGGTGACCGGGTCGAGCTCGGCCAAGAGCTCGGTGGGCCTCGACCTGTTCTGGCGCAACGTCCGCACCCACTCGCTGCACGACCCGGTCGACTACAAGAAGCTCGAGGTCGGCGCGTGGGTCCTCAACGGCGAGCTCCAGCCGATCTCCCTCTACACCTGATGAGCGGCACGGATCACGCACGGGCCCGCCTCGCCGCGGTGCGGGCTCGCCTCCTGCCGGTGTTCGCGCGAGCGGGGGAGGACGTCGTCGCGCGCGAGCGGGACCGCGTGCTGCCCCGTCGGCAGGTCCGCGAGCTCCTCGCCGCCGGGTTCGGGCGCATCCGCATCCCCGTCGAGTTCGGCGGCGACGGCCTCGACTGGCCCGAGGTCGCGGAGCTGCTCGTCGACCTCGCGGCAGCCGACTCGAACCTGCCCCAGATCTTCCGCGGGCACATCGCGTACGTCGAGGATCTCCTCGCGGCCCCCGTCGGGCCCCGCCGCGACGCGTGGCTGCGCCGGCTCGCCGCGGGGGAACTCGTCGGCAACGCGTGGAGCGAGGTGGGTGCCGCGGCGCTCGGCAGCACGGGCACCCGCCTCACACGCGATGCGGACGGACTGCGGGTCGACGGTCGGAAGTACTACACGACGGGCAGCATCTTCGCCGACTGGATCGACGCCACGGTCGACGACGGGGGCAGCCCCGCGACCGCCCTCATCCGCACCGATCAGCCCGGCGTGCGCATCGACGACGACTGGGACGGGTTCGGCCAGCCCGTCACGGGTACCGGCACGGCGGTGTTCGACGGCGCGCGCGTCGAGCCCGACGACGTCGCGGCCTTCGGCGACCGCTTCCGCTACCAGACCGCCGTGTACCAGCTCGTGCTGCTCGCCGTGCTCGCGGGCATCGCGGAGGCCGTCGAGCGAGACACGGGCGAGCAGCTGCGCACCCGCGCGCGCGTCTACAGCCACGGCACCGCGTCGCGCGCGCAGGACGACCCCCAGGCGCTGCAGATCGCCGGGGAGGTCGCGGCGGCGGCCTTCACGGGCCGTGCTCTCGTGGCGGAGGTCGCGCGCGCCGTCCAACGCGCGGCCGACACGGCATCCGCCCGCGACTCCGCGGAGCACCTCGACGCGGTGGTCGCGGCCGAGTTCGCGTCCGCGAAGGCGCAGGTCGTCCTCTCGGAGGCCGTGCCGCGCGCGGCGACGCGCCTGTTCGACACGCTCGGCGCATCCGCGATCAGCGGGGCCCGCGCCCTCGACCGGCACTGGCGCAACGCGCGCGCCGTCGCCTCGCACAACCCGTGGATCTTCAAGGCGCGCCAGCTCGGCGACCACAGCGTCAATGGCGTCGTGCCCGACTTCATCTGGAGCGTCGGCGTGGCCTCCGCGTCGACACGGAAGGAGAGCGCGTGAGCGACTTCCGCGTGCCCGATACGACCGCCCGCTTCGACCGGAGCGTCCCCGACATCCACGAGCCCTACCGCGCGCAGGCCGACCGGTACACGCACCTCGCGTACCGGAGGGTGGGCCGCTCGGGGCTCTTCCTCCCGCCCATCTCGCTCGGGCTCTGGTACAACTTCGGCGACAACCGGCCGTTCCAGATACAGCGCGACATCCTCCGCCACGCGTTCGACCGCGGCATCATCCACTTCGACCTGGCCGACAACTACGGCCCGCCGAACGGCTCGGCCGAGGAGAACTTCGGGCGCGTGCTGCGGAAGGACCTGAGGCCGTACCGCAGCGAGCTCGTGATCTCGACGAAGGCCGGCTGGCCGCACTGGCCGGGACCGCACGGCGACTTCGGCTCGCGCACGCACCTGCTGTCGGGTCTCGATGAGTCCCTCGAGCGCCTCCAGACCGACTACGTCGACATCTTCTACTCGCACCGCGTCGACCCGGTGACCCCGATCGAGGAGACCGTCGGCGCGCTCGACGCCGCCGTGCGCCAGGGCAAGGCGCGCTACGTCGGGCTCTCGTCGTACTCGGCGGAGCGCACGCGCCAGGCGCTCGAGGTGGCGCGCTCCCTCGGGACGCCGCTCGTCATCCACCAGCCCGCGTACTCGCTCGTGAACCGATGGGCCGAGCGCGAGCTCTTCGGGCTGCTCGCCAAGGAGGGGCTCGGCTCGATCGCGTTCACGCCGCTCGCCCAGGGCCTGCTCACCGACAGGTTCCTGCGCGACCCGAACGCGAGCCACGCGACGCCGCGGCCGTCGTTCGACCCGCGCACGGTGAGCGAGGACAACCTCGCACGTCTGCGGGGGCTCGACGCGATCGCCCGACGCCGTGGGCAGAGCCTCGCACAGCTCGCGATCGCGTGGGTCCTGCGCCCCGGCGGGGCGACGTCGGCGCTCGTCGGGGTATCGTCCATCGCGCAGCTCGACGAGAACCTCGCGGCGCTCGACGCGGCACCCTTCAGCGACGACGAGCTCGCCGAGATCGACGGCTTCGCGGGCGACGCGGGAGTCAATCTCTGGGCGGTGTCGTCCGAGTTGTGACGCGGGGTGCCACGATGTGGGGATGCGCCGCACGCCCCACTACCTGCTGACGGACGTCGACGAGGTCAAGCGCCTCATCCGCGAGAACCCGTGGACGACCTACGTGTCGCCGACGTCCAACGGGCTCGTCGCCTCGCACTACGCGACGCTCCTCGAGGAGACGGGTGACGACACCATCTCGATCGTGTCGCACTTCGGTCGACCGGACGAGGAGGCCCACGAGCTCGGGCGGCACGAGGTGCTCGTGATCGTGCAGGGCCCGCACGGCTACATCTCGCCCGGCTGGTACGACGAGGGCGACTTCATCCCGACGTGGAACCACGTCACGGCCCACCTCTACGGGGTGCCGGAGATCCTCACGCCGGAGGAGAACTTCCGCATCCTGCACCGGCTCACCGACCACTTCGAGCGCGAGATGCCGGAGCCGCGTTCGCTGCACATCGACGAGCCGTACGCGGAGCGGGTCGCGAAGGGCACCGTGGGGCTGCGCATCCGCGTGACGCGCTTCGACGCGCGCTCCAAGCTCAGTCAGAATAAGCCCGAGCACGTGCGCGAGCGCATCGTCGCCGAGCTCGAAGGCGACGGGCCGTACGCGCAGCCGGGGCTCGCGCGCGAGATGCGCCTCGCCGAGGAGCGCCGCGCGTGAGCGCGCTGCTGCTCGCGGGGGCGCGGATCGTCGGGGCGGATGCGACGGCATCCGAGCCCGTCGACGTGCTCGTACGCGACGGACGGATCGCGGACATCGGCTCCGCGCTCGCGGCGGCGGACGCCGAGCGCGTCGAGCTCGACGGGCGCTTCCTCATGCCGGGGCTGTGGGACGGCCACGTGCACACGAACCAGTGGGCCGCGGTCTCGCGCCGGCTCGACGTGTCGGGGGCGACCTCGGCGGCGGAGGCGGCGGCGATCGTGCGCGCCCGCGTCGACGCGGGCTGGGACCCGTCGGAGGTGCTGCTCGGTTACGGGTTCCGCGACGCCCTGTGGCCCGACGCCCCGAGCGCCGAGCTGCTCGAGGTGGGCGACATCGCCGTCGCGCTCATCTCGTCCGACGTGCACACGGTGTGGTCGAACGCGGCGCTCCTGCGCCGCGAGGGGCTGCCCCGCGACGCGTGGTGGCTCAACGAGCAGCCCGCCTTCGACCTGCAGGTGCGGCTCACGGCGGCCGACGAGGCGACCGTCGACCGCTGGGTCGCCGACGCGATGCGCGCGGCATCCGCCCGCGGTGTGACGGGCATCGTCGACCTCGACATGGGAGGCGCGATCGGGGCGTGGGGTCGCCGCGTCGGCGCGGGTCTGCGCACCACCCGCGTCCGGGCGTGCGTGTACCCGGTCGACCTCGACGCGGTGCGCGCGGCTGGTCTGCGCACGGGGGATGCCGTGCCGGGCACCGACGGGCTCGCGACGGTCGGCTGGTACAAGCTCTTCACCGACGGCGCGCTCAACTCCCGCACCGCGTGGACCGTCGACCCCTACCCGGACACGGGCGGCACGGGCCTGCCCACCTACGACGACGGCGAGCTGCTCGCCGCCGCGCGCGAGGGCTGGGATGCCGGCATCGTGCCGACCATCCACGCGATCGGCGACCGCGCCGTGACCCACGCGCTCGACGTCTTCGCCGCTCTCGCGCTCCCCGCGGGCACGCCGCTCCCGCCCCGCATGGAGCACGCGCAGCTCGTGCTCGAGGCGGACGTGCCGCGCTTCGCGGAGCTCGGCATCAGCGCGAGCGTGCAGCCCGAGCACGCCATGGACGACCGCGACGTCGCCGACCACCACTGGGCCGGCCGAACGGAGCGGGCGTTCGCGTACCGCCGGCTGCACGACGCGGGCGTCGCGCTCGAACTCGGATCGGATGCGCCGGTCGCCCCGCTCGACCCGTGGGCGACGATCGCCGCCGCCGTGACGCGCTCGCGCGACGGGCGGGAGCCGTGGCACCCGGAGCAGGCGCTGCCGCTCTCGGCGGCGCTGCGGGGGTCGTGGGGCGGGGTCGCGGGCGTCGCGGTCGGCGGGGTCGCGGATCTGGCGATCCTGGACGCGGATCCGCATGCGGTGGAGGCGGATGTGCTGCGTGCGTTCCCGGTGCACGGGACCGTGGTCGACGGGCGGTTGGTGTAGCGGGGGCTGGTCTCGACACGCGCCCTGCGGGCGCTACTCAACCAGCGGGTAAGGGCGGCGCCCTTCGTCGTGAAACCCGGCGTGACCCCTCAGCTCGCCACGTGCGAGAACAGGAACCAGCGGTCCTTGTCGAGACCGTTCGCGATCTCGATCGCGACATCCTGCGACGGCAGGTCGAGCTCGTCGAGCTCCTCGATCGCGGTACGCACGACGGCGAGCGTCGCGTCGATCTGCGCGATCACCTGCGCGACGGTGGCGTCCGACTGCTGGAAGCCGTCGCTGAGCTGCGGCGTGGTCGTCTTCGCGGCGACCGTCTGGATGCGCGCGTCGACCGGCAGGCCGAGGGCGACGATCCGCTCGGCCGCGAGGTCGGCCCAGCCCTGCACGTGCTCGACGAACGTGTCGAGGAACTCGTGCACGCCGATGAAGTTGGCGCCGCGCACGTGCCAGTGGGCCTGCTTGCCGTCGACGGCGAGTGCCTGGAGGTTCTGCACGACGGGGCTGAGGAACTGCGCGACGCCCGCGGCGACATCCGGGTCGAGCGAGGTCGTGGGGATGGTCGTGGTCTTGGCGTCGGTCATGGCGTGTGCCTCCTTCCGGCCGGCGTGCCGGCCTTCGTGTGTGTTCAACGCTACTCACGCGCAGGCATTCCGCAACGAAGATGAGGCTGTCCTGACCGGGGGTTGACCGGGCGCGACCCGGGCGCTACTCGCGTCAGCCGCGGTGCTCGAGGCGGTAGACGGCCGCCTGCGTGCGGCGCTCCATGCCGAGCTTGGCGAGCAGCCCCGACACGTAGTTCTTGACGGTCTTCTCGGCGAGCCCGAGCCGCTCGCCGATCTGCCGGTTGGTGAGACCCTCGGTGATGAGGTCGAGCACCTGCCGCTCGCGGAGCGTCAGCTGCGGCTCGTCGGCCCACGTCGGGGCGGCGAACGACTGGGCGACGCGCTCCGAGACCTGCGTCGACAGCAGGGTGCCGCCCGCGGCGACCTTGCGCACGCCCTCGACGAGGCCGCGCGCGCGGATGTCCTTCAGCACGTAGCCGGACGCCCCCGCGAGCACCGCCGAGCGGCTCGCCTCGTCGTCGTCGTACGCCGTGAGCATGAGGCAGCGGACGTCGGGGAAGGCCGAGCGGATCGCGCGGCACAGCTCGATGCCGTCGCCGTCCGGCAGGCGCACGTCGAGCACGACGACGTCGGGTCGCGTGACCTCGATCTTGGCGAGCGTGCCGCGCACCTGGCCCGACTCGCCCACGACCTCCAGATCGCGCTCGGCGTCGATGAGGTCGGCGATGCCGCGCCGGACGATCTCGTGGTCGTCGACGAGGAAGACGCGGGTCACAGGGTGCTCCTTCCGGGGCCGGATGCGACGGGCGCGGTCCATCGCGCCCGCGTGCCGCCCGTCTCGCGCGCGGCTACGACGAAGCTACCTCCCCGACGCCGTGCGCGTTCTTCGAGGTTGCGGGTTCCGGATGCGCGGGTCGCCTCCGCGGGCATGCCGACGCCGTCGTCGTCCACCGTCACGACGACCGCGTCGTCGTCGGCAGCGATCGAGACCTCGACGCGCGTCGCCTGGGCGTGGCGCGCGGCGTTCGCGAGGCACTCGCGCACGACCGCGACGACGTCGTCCGCGAGCCCGCCGACGACGAGCAGGTCGACGGGCCCCGCGAAGGTCACGACGGGCGGGGTCGCGAGGCCGGAGGCGGCATCCGTCGCGACGTCGAGCAGACGGTGGCGCAGGGCGTTCGCCGCGCCCGGGCGGGGCGCGAGCGCGAAGATCGCGGTGCGGATCTCGCCGATCGCCGCGTCGATCGCGTCGACCTCGGCGGCGATCGCGTCGGCGGCCTCGGGGCTGCGGGCGCTGATCGCCTGGAGGGCGAGACCTGTGCCGAAGAGCCGCTGGATGACGTGGTCGTGGAGGTCGCGCGCGATGCGGGAGCGCTCCTCGACGAGCGCGAGCCGCTGCCGGTCGGAGCGGCCGCGGCCGAGTTCGATCGCGAGGCCGACCTGCTGCGCGAACTCGCCCGCCATCGCGCGCTCGGCATCCGTGAACCGCGGCGCGTCGACCGGGCGGTAGACGCTGAGTGCCCCGAGCACGACGTCGCCGGCGCGCACCGGGAGGGCGATCGCGGCGCTCGGTCCGTCGCGCAGCACCGATTCGCCCGGGCCCGACTCGGTCGACGCGAGCTCGCCCGTCGCGATCGCGCGTCCCGAGAGCGTGCCCTCGGCCGAGTACCGTCGGCCCACGAGCGCCTCGGCGCCCACACCGCGAGCGGTGTCGACGCGCAGCATCGGCACGCCGTCGTCCTCGCCGTCGGGCACGATGACGCACACGAGCTCGCTGTCGATGACCGAGGCCACGCGCTCCGCGAGCACGGCGAGGATGTCGATCGTGTCCTCCGAGAGCAGGGCAGCGGTGACCTCGGCGAGGGCCGTCGACCAGCGCTCACGGCGCACCTGCTCCTCGAAGAGGCGGGCGTTCTCGACGGCGATCGCGGCGATCGCGGCGAGCGACCCGACGAGCACCTGGTCCTCCTCCGAGAACTCCGAACCGCCGTCCTGGTTGGTGAGGTAGAGGTTGCCGAACACCGTGTCGCGGATGCGGATCGGCACCCCGAGGAAGGCGTCCATGTGCGGGTGGTGGCGGGGGAAGCCGACCGAGCGCGGGTCGTCCGAGAGGTGGGGCAGGCGGATGGGCTCGCCCTCGTCGATGACGGCCCCGAGGAGGCCGTGCCCCTCGGGCAGGTGGCCGATCGCCGCGACCTCGGGCGGCGTCATCCCGACGTGCACGAAGCGCTCCAGCCGGCCGTCGGGCGCGATGACGCCGAGCGCACCCCAGCGGGCCGAGACGGTCTCGACGGCGGCGGACACGATGCGCTCGAGCACGTGGTCGAGCTCCAGCTGGCCCACGACGTCGGGCACGAGCTCGAGCAGACGGCGGAGGCGGGCCTCACGGGCGTCGGGGACGGGCATGGGACCAGTCTCGCAGGCCCCGCGGGACCTTGGGCCCGTGCGCGCGCGGCCCCGTGCTGCGACGCTCGGATCCATGACCCGTACCCCGCGCTATGTCGTCGGAGTCGACGGCTCGGCGCCCTCGGAGGCCGCCCTCGCCTGGGCGGTCCGCCACGCGCGCCGGGACGGCAGCGGACTCCTCGTCGTCCACGTCGTCGATCCTCAGGGCGGCGTCCGCGGCATCGCCGAGCTCGACGCCGCCGAGAGCGCCGGCGAGCTCCTGCTTGCGGCGACGGCCGATCGCATCCGCAGCGCGCACCCCGACCTCGAGGTCGAGTCGCGCCTGCTGCTGGACGTGCCCGTGTGGGCGCTCGCCGACGAGGCGCGACCGGACGACATCCTCGTCGTCGGCACCGGCAAGACCGGCTACGTGTCGGGCCGGGTGCTCGGGTCCCGCAGCGTGCAGTTCGCGCTCGCCGCGCGCGGCACGGTCGCCGTCGTGCCCGACGCCGATCCGCGTTTCCGCGACGGCGTCGTCGCGGGCGTCGACCGTGTCGAGAACGCCGCGCTCGTCGGACGCCGCGCCGCCCTCGAGGCGGTCGACCGAGGGATGCGGCTCACCCTCGTCCAGGCGCTCCCCGCGGAGGCCGTGGAGGCCGTGCGCGCGGACCCCGAGAGCCCGCTCGCGCTCGCGGCGGAGGCGGCGCGCGAGGTGGAGGGGATGCTCGAGATCCGCTCCCGCTTCTCGGCCCGCCCGCCCGCCGAGGCGCTCCTCGACGCCGCCCGCGGCAGCGCCCTTCTCGTGCTCGGCCCGAGCCGCGAGCGCACGCCGCTCGGCACGACGCTGCACGCCGTGCTCATCAACGCCAACTCGCCCGTGCTCGTGGTGCGCCCGGCGCCGGCGCTCGCCTCCGCCTGAGTCCGGGCGCTCCTATCGCGCGGCGGCGTCGCGCGTCTCGCGCGCGATCTCGAGCTCCTCGTTCGTGGGGATCACGAGCACGGCCGCCGGCGACCCGTCCGGCGAGATGAAGCGCGGCTCGCGCGCGGAGGCGTTGTTGCGCTCGGGGTCGACCGAGAGCCCGAGGAACTCGAGGCCCGCGGTCGCGCGGCGGCGGATGTACGACGAGTTCTCGCCGACGCCCGCCGTGAAGACGACCGCGTCGAGGCCCCCGAGCTCGGCCGCGTAGGCGCCGATGTAGTGGCGAAGCCGGTGCACGTACACGTCGAGCGCGTGCATCGCGCGCTCGTTGCCCGCGTTCGCCGCGTTGACGAGCTCGCGCATGTCACTGCGACCGGCGAGCCCGAGCAGGCCCGACCTCTTGTTGAGCAGCTCGTCGAGCTCGGCGATCGTGTAGCCGTGCTCGCGCGCGAGGTAGAGCGGGATCGCGGGGTCGATGTCGCCGGAGCGCGTGCCCATCACGAGCCCCTCGAGCGGCGTCATGCCCATCGAGGTGTCGAGCGAGCGGCCGCCGAGGACGGCGGCGGCCGAGGCCCCATTGCCGAGGTGCAGCACGACGAGGCGGAGCGTGGGGTCGCCCTCGCGCCCGAGCAGCTGCTCGGCGAGCTTCGAGACGTAGCCGATCGAGGTGCCGTGGAAGCCGAAGCGGCGGATGCGGGTGCGCGCCGCGACGTCCGCGTCGATCGCGTAGTCGCGCGCCGCGGGGCTGATGGTCGCGTGGAACGCCGTGTCGAACACGGCGACGTGCGGCACGTCGGTGAGCACGGCGCGGGCCGCGCGGATGCCGGCGAGACCGGGCGGGTTGTGGAGCGGCGCGAGGTCCGAGAGGGCCTCGATCTCGCGCTCGACGGCGTCGTCGATGACGGTCGCCTGCACGAACCGGGTGCCGCCGTGCACGATGCGGTGGCCGACGGCGTCGATCGTCACGTCGGGGAGCCCCTCGAGCACGAGCTCGAGCGCGCGCGTGTGGTCGGCGACGCCGGAGCCCTCGAGCCCGATCCGCTCCACGACGCCCTCGCCGTGGACGGTGCCGTCCTCGACGTCGATGAGCTGGTACTTGATCGAGCTCGACCCCACGTTGAGCACGAAGACGTTCCGGATGGTGTTCACGGCTGTCCCTCCGCCTGGATCGCGGTGATCGCGATCGTGTTCACGATGTCGCGCACGAGCGCGCCGCGCGAGAGGTCGTTGATGGGCTTCGCGAGCCCCTGCAGCACGGGCCCGATGGCGACGGCGCCGGCCGAGCGCTGCACGGCCTTGTAGGTGTTGTTGCCCGTGTTGAGGTCGGGGAAAACGAACACCGTCGCGCGGCCGGCGACCTCGGAGCCGGGCATCTTCGACGCGCCGACCGCGGGGTCCGCCGCGGCGTCGTACTGGATGGGGCCCGCGACGGGCAGCTCGGGGGCGCGCTCCTTCACGAGGGCCGTCGCGGCGCGCACGCGGTCGACCTCGGCGCCCGAGCCGGACTCGCCCGTCGAGTAGGAGAGCATCGCGACGCGCGGCTCGATGCCGAAGCGCCGCGCCGTCTCCGCCGAGGAGACGGCGATGTCGGCGAGCTGTTCGACGGTCGGCTCGGGGATGACGGCGCAGTCGCCGTAGACGAGCACGCGATCGGCGAGCGCCATGAGGAACACGCTCGACACGACCGAGACCCCCGGCGCCGTCTTGACGATCTCGAACGCCGGGCGGATGGTGTGCGCCGTCGTGTGCTTGGCGCCCGACACCATGCCGTCGGCGAGGCCGAGGTGCACCATCATCGTGCCGAAGTACGAGACGTCGGTGACGGTGTCGGCGGCGAGCTCCGGCGAGACGCCCTTGTGCGCCCGCAGGCGCGCGTACTCCTCGGCGAAGCGCGCGTGCAGCTCGGGGTCGGTCGTCGCGAGGATGCGGGTGTCGCCGAGGTCGAAGCCGAGCGCGGCCGCGCGGGCCCGCACGGCATCCGGGTCGCCGAGGATCGTGAGCTCCGCGATGCCGCGCTTCACGACGATCGCCGCCGCCTGCAGGATGCGGTCGTCGTCGCCCTCGGGCAGCACGATGTGCTTGCGCGCCTCACGGGCCCGCTCGACGAGCAGGTGCTCGAAGCGGATCGGCGTCAGGACGCCGCCCGTGCTCGGCAGGCTCAGGAGCCGCACGAGCTCGTCGGCGTCGACGTGCTCGTCGAAGAGGGAGACCGCGCGCGCGTGCTTGGCGGGGGAGTCGGCCGCGAGGCGGCTGCGGGCGTGCGACACGTTGATCGCGGTGTCGAAGGTGCTGTGCGGCGTGACGGCGATCGGGAGCGGCGTGCCGAGACCGTCGATGAGCCGCGCGATCGACGGCTCGATGTCGAAGCCGCCGTTGAGGATGATGCCCGTGAGCGCGGGGAAGGTCTGCGAGAGCTGCGCGGCCATCGTGCCGACGAGCACCTCGGAGCGGTCGCCCGGCACGATCACGATGCCGTTCTGGTGCAGGCGCGAGAGCACGTTCGGGAGGCTCATGGCCGCGATCGTGGTACCCATGACGGGCCGGTCGAGCGCGGCCTCGTCGCCCCGCACGAGCCGCGCCTCCGTGGCCTCGAGCACGGTGCGCAGGAGGGGCGCCTCGAGCTCCGGGTCCTCGGCGATCGCCCACGCGGGGAGGCCCGTGGCCTCGGCGACGCGCTGCGACACGGCCTCGACCTCGTCGGGCGCGGTGCGGTTGACGATGACCGCGAGCACCTCGGCGTGCTCGTCGCGCAGCTCGTCGAGCGCGATGCGCGCGATCTCGGCGCACTGCTTCGGGGTGCGGCTGCCGTCGCCGTCGGGGTTGCGGCCGCCCGTCACGAGCACGACGGGCGCTGCGAGGTTCGCGGCGATGCGCCCGTTGGTCGAGAGCTCGGTCGGCGTGCCGACGTCGGTGTAGTCGGAGCCGAGGATGAGCACGGCGTCGCAGCCGTCCTCGACCTCGGCGAAGCGCTCCACGATCGTCGCGAGCGCGCCCTCCGGGTCGGCGTGCAGCGTGTCGTAGTCGACGCCGACGCAGTCCTCGTAGCTCTGGCCCGCGCTCGCGTGCTCGACGAGCAGCTCGAGGATGAAGTCGCGCTCGACGTCCGCGCGCACGATGGGGCGGAAGACGCCCACCCGGGCCACGGATGCGGTGAGGGTCTCGAGGAGCCCCACCGCGACGGTCGACTTGCCGGTGCGCCCCTCGGCGCTCGTCAGGTAGATGCGTGTCGCCACCCGATCAACGCTACGCGGTCGCGTGAGCCTGCGGGGCGGGTCCTTGGGCCCGCGCGGCGGCGGCCTCCTCGGCGAGGAGATCCATGTTGAGCGCCGCCCCCGCCATCGTGCCCGCCGCTGCGGACGCGCCCACCATCGCGGTCGCGTCGCGCGCATTGCCGACCGCCCACACGTGCGGCAGCGGCGTCATCCCGACCGCGTCGGCGGGGATCACGACGCCGACGCCCTCGACGACCGAGGGCATGCCGCCCAGCTGCTCGTAGAGCTCGGTGCGCGCCTCGAACGACGGCCCGACGGCCACGGCCCGCGCGGGCAGCACGGTGCCGTCCACGAGCTCGACCGAGGCGAGCGTGCCATCCGCGTCGTCGCCGATGCGCGCGACCGCGCCCTCGACGATGCGCACGCCGAGCGCGGCGAGATCCGCATCCGAGTCGGCGTCGGCGGGGCTCTCGTGGCGGACGAACACGACGTCGTCGCTGAGCCGGCTGAACATGAGCGCCTGGCGCGCGCTATGCGGAGTCGTGCCGATGACCACGATGGGGCGGTCGCGCACCTCCCACCCGTGGCAGTACGGGCAGTGCACGACGCTGTCGCCCCAGTGCGCGGCGAGTCCCGGGATGTCGGGCAGCACGTCGCGGAGGCCGGAGGCGAGCAGCACGCGCCGCGCTCGGACGGTGCGGCCGCCCGCGGTCTCGAGTGCGAAGCCGTCGGGCGCTCGCCGCACGCGGCTGACGCGGTCGTCCACGAGTTCGACGCCGTACGGGACCGCCTGCTCGCGCGCCGCCGCGATGAGCTCGGCGGGCGAGGCGCCGTCGCGGCTGAACACGTTGTGCGCGTGGGCGGCGGGCGCGTTGCGGGGCTCCCCGGCATCGATGACGACGACCGCGCGCCGGGAGCGCCCGAGAGCGATCGCGGCCGAGAGTCCTGCGGGACCGCCGCCGACGACGGCGACGTCGACGAGGTCGGGGGTGGAGCGGAGGTGCGTGTCGCGAGTCATGTGCCGATGCTCTGCCCACCGTGTCGAGGATGGCAAGGTACGTTGCCGCAATGGCAAACTGTCGGATGTGGCCGATGATGTCGAACGCACGCTCGCCGGGGTCGGTGGTCGCCTCCGTGCGCTGCGCAGGCGTCGGGACCTGACCCTCGCCGAGGTCTCACGCGAGACCGGGATCTCGGTCAGCACGCTCTCGCGCCTCGAATCGGGCTCGCGGCGCCCCGCCCTCGAGCTCCTGCTGCCGCTCGCACGCGTGTACGACGTGCCGCTCGACGAGCTCGTCGGGGCGCCCGAGGTGGGCGATCCGCGCGTGCACATCCGTCGCATCCCGCACCGCGGCGGGCTCCTGCTGCCGCTCAGCCGAGGTGCGAACGGCATCCGGGTCGTCAAGCAGATCCTGCCGCCGCCTCGACCGGGGGAGCGCGTGGAGCTCAAGACGCACCGCGGCCACGAGTGGCTCTACGTGATCTCGGGGCGGCTCCGGCTCGTGCTCGGGGAGCGCGACTTCGTGCTCGACGCGGGCGAGGCCGCCGAGTTCGACACGCGCACCCCTCACTGGATGGGCGCTGCCGACGGGGCGACCGTCGAGCTGCTGCACCTCTCCGGACCGGAAGGCCAGCGCATCCACCTGCCCGAGCTCGCGGAGGCTCGACGATGACCGGGCGCCGCACGCGGCGGAGGCCCTTCCTCGTGCTGCTCGAGAACACCCTCAACCGGGCGACGACGCGGGCCGCCCGCCGGGGCCGCGGTCCGTTCTCGCTCGTGCGGCACGTCGGGCGGCGGTCGGGCAGGAGCTACGAGACGCCCATCATCGTCGCCCGCGCCGCCGAGGGCTTCGTCGCGGAGCTCACCTACGGTGAGGGCGTCGACTGGTACCGCAACATCGTCGCGGCGGGCGGATGCGAGTTCGTCGTGGGCGGTCAGACCCATCGCGTCGTCGCGATCGAGCGGTACCCGGAGGACGTCGGACGGCGGGCCTTCGGCGTGCCGGCCCGCTGGATCCTGGCGCTCCTGCGCCGCCGGGAGTTCCGCCTCTTGCGCACCCGTTAGGACTTTGGGCCCACGGGTTGCGCGGGCGGGACCTTGGGCCCTGACGCACCCACCTTCAGGCGGCGGAAGGTGGAGGTGTCAGGTCGCGTTTCCCGGTGCGACCGCGGAAGAGAGGACACCCGTGGACCCCCTCGAGATCGCCAGGTGGCAGTTCGGCATCACGACCGTCTACCACTTCATGATGGTGCCGCTCACGCTCGGCCTCGGCCTCGTGGTGGCGATCCTGCACACGATGTGGGTGCGCACGGGGCACGAGAAGTGGCTCCGCCTGACGAAGTTCTGGGGGAAGCTCTACCTCGTCAACTTCATCATGGGCGTCGCGACCGGCATCGTGCAGGAGTTCCAGTTCGGCATGGCGTGGAGCGAGTACTCGCGCTTCGTCGGCGACGTCTTCGGCGCACCGCTCGCCATGGAGGGCCTGCTCGCCTTCTTCGTCGAGTCGACCTTCCTCGGCCTCTGGATCTTCGGCTGGAACCGCTTGCCGAAGAAGGTGCACCTCGCGACCCTGTGGCTCGCCGTCATCGGCTCGTGGATCTCGGCGTACTTCATCCTCGCCGCGAACTCGTGGATGCAGCACCCGGTCGGCATCGAGCTCGTCGACGGCCGCCCCGTGCTCACCGACATCTGGGCCGTGCTGACCAACAACACCGTGCTCGCGGCGTTCCCGCACACGATCGCCGGCGCGATCGCGGTCGCGGGCGGCTTCCTGCTCGGCATCGCGTGGTACCAGCTGTGGCGCCGCCGCAAGGACGGCATCGACACCGTGGATGCGGACGGTCGCGTGATCGTCGGCGAGGCCGCCGACATCCCCGGCCGCGACACGGCAGACCACCGTGTGTGGATCACCTCGCTGCGCCTCGGGGCGGTCGTGGCGATCGTCGGCTTCGGCGCCGTCGCGATCACGGGCGACATCCAGGGCAAGCTCATGTACGAGCAGCAGCCGCTCAAGATGGCGGCGGCCGAGGCCGCGTGCCACACGGGCACGAGCTTCTCGGTGCTCTCGGTCGGCAAGCTCGGCGCGCAGGACTGCTCGGAGGTCGTGCCCGTCATCGAGATCCCCGGCGTGCTCTCGTTCCTCGCGAAGGGCGACTTCACGACCGAGATGCCCGGCCTCAACGACCTCATCCCGCAGTACCAGGAGCTCTACGGCACCCACCTGCCCGACAGCGAGCTGTACGGCGAGCGCGCCGGCAGCGAGATCGAGTACATGCCGAACCTCGAGGTCACCTACTGGGGCTTCCGCATCATGATCGGCTTCGGCGCGATCGCCGCCTTCGCGGCCGCCGTCGCCCTGTGGCTCACGCGCAAGGGCACCGTGCCGCTCTCGAAGCCGCTCATGCAGCTCGCGGTGTTCGGCATCCTGGCGCCCTTCGGCGCGAACGCGGCCGGGTGGATCTTCACCGAGATGGGCCGCCAGCCCTTCGTCGTCGCCCCCAACCCCAACCCGAGCGGCGTCGACGGCGTGTTCATGTTCACGGCCGCGGCGGTCTCGCCCGGCGTCGACGGCTGGGAGATCGTGTTCTCGCTCGTGAGCCTCGGCCTCGTGTACCTCGTGCTCATGGTCGTCGAGGTCATGCTGCTCGCGCGCTTCGTGCGGGCGGGCATCGCGGGCGTCATGCCCGAGCGCTTCCACGACGACGACGCCGACGGACCGGACGGCGACGCGGGCAGCCGCGACGACGTCCTGGCCTTCGCCTACTGACCCCGGCATCCGGAACGGAGATACAAGGAAATGGACGCACTCCCCGTCGTCTGGTTCGTCGCCATCGCGGTGCTGTGGGGCGGCTACATCTTGCTCGAGGGCTTCGACCTCGGCGTCGGCATGCACATGCTGTTCAGCGCGCGCGACGAGAAGCAGCGCCGCGTGATGCTCAACGCGATCGGCCCCGTGTGGGACGGCAACGAGGTGTGGCTGCTCACCGCGGGCGCCGGCACCTTCGCGGCCTTCCCGCTCTGGTACGCGTCGCTGTTCTCGACGCTCTACATCCCGCTCACGCTCGTGCTGCTCGGCCTCATCTTCCGCGCGGTCGCGATCGAGTACCGGGGCAAGATCGTGGGGCAGCGCTGGACCCGCTTCTGGGACTGGGCGATCGGTCTCGGCTCGCTCGTCGCGGCGTTCGGCATCGGCGCGGGCCTCGCCCTCACGACGACCGGTCTGCCGATCGACGCGAACGGCGACCGCGTCGGCGGTCCGTTCGTGTGGCTCACCCCGACCGCCGTGCTCGGCGGCCTCGCGCTCGTGGGCTTCTGCCTCGTGCACGGCGCGACCTTCCTCGCGCTCAAGACCGACGGCCCCGTGCGCGAGCGGATGGGACGCCTCGTCCCGAGGCTCGCCCCGATCGCGCTCCTGCCGATCGCCGGCTGGGCGGTCCTCGTGGAGGTGCAGGGCGGCGACCCCGTCAGCTGGACGGTGCTCGTGCTCGCGGTCGTCGCGGTCGTGCTCGCCTGGATCGCCGCCGCGAAGCGCCGCGAGGGCTGGGCGTTCACGGGCTTCGCCGCGTTCGGCGCCCTCGGCGCGGCCTCGATCTTCGCGGCCGTGTTCCCCGTCGTGCTGCCGTCGACCATCGACCCGGCCTACGACCTCACGATCTGGAACGCGTCGAGCGCCGAGTACACGCTCACCGTCATGACGATCGTGACGGCGTTCGCGCTGCCCGTCGTGCTCGGCTACCAGGCGTGGAGCTACTGGGTGTTCCGCAAGCGCGTCGCCCCCGAGCACCTGCCCGCGGCCCACGACGCCGTGCCCGCGATCCGTCGCGACGTCGCGGCCCGGACGCGCTGACATGACGGTCGAGCGCGCCGACAGCCCCCGCCCGCGAGGCGGCCGACCCGAGCTGGGTCCGGGAGGCGTCGGCGCGCTCGTGCCGATCGTGCTCGCGAGCCTCGCGGGTGCGGCCGGCATCCTGCTCGTCGCGGAGTCGATCGCGCGCCAGCTCGGGGCGTTCGCCGCGGGCGGCGACCCCGCCGAGTGGCTCGCGCTCGGCGCGCTCGGCGTGCTGCTGCGCGCGGGCGCGGCATGGGCCCAGTCGGTGCTCGCGAGGCGCGCCGCCATCCGGGCGAAGTCGGCCCTGCGGCGCGAGCTGACCGGTCGGATCGCGCGGGGGGATGCGACGGGCGGCGGCACCGCGGTGCTCGCGACGGAGGGGCTCGACGCGCTCGACGACTACTTCGGCGTCGCGATCCCCGCGATGGTCTCGGCGCTCGTCGTCCCGCTCGCGGCGGGCCTGCGCATCCTCGGCGCCGACCTGCTCTCGACGATCGTGCTCGTGTGCACGATCCCGCTCGTGCCGGTGTTCATGACGCTCATCGGCATGCACACGCGCGACCGCGTCGACCGCTCGACCGACGCCCTCACGCGCCTCGCCGACCACCTCGTGGAGCTCGCGCGCGGGCTGCCCGTCCTCGTCGGCCTCGGTCGGCTCGAGGAGCAGCTCGCGGCGCTCGACCGCATCCAGTCCGACTACCGCCGCCGCACGATGCTCACGCTGCGTACGGCCTTCCTCTCGGCGCTCGCGCTCGAGCTCATCGCGACGATCTCGGTCGCGGTCGTCGCGGTCTTCCTCGGCGTGCGGCTGCTCTCGGGCGAGGTCACGCTCGAGGTCGCGGTGCTCGTACTGCTGCTCGCGCCCGAGTGCTTCACGGCCCTGCGCGAGGTCGGCACGGCGTTCCACTCGTCGCAGGACGGCCTCTCGGCCCTGCGCCGCGTGCGCGCGCAGCTCGCGGACGCGCGCATCGGCTCCGTCCCGGCGGCGGGGGAGCCCGCGCTCGAGGGCGTCGGAGTGCGCTTCCCGGGGCGCGAGCCCGTGCTCGCGGGGGTGACGGTGCGGCCCGTCGTGGGGCGCATCACCGCGCTGGTCGGGCCGAGCGGATGCGGTAAGTCGACCGCGCTCGCGGCCCTCGTCGGGGCGCTCCCGGCGGATGCCGAGCTCACGGGCGCCGTCACGGGCGACACCGCGCTCACCGCCTACGCCGCCCAGACCCCGCGCTTCGCCGAGGAGACCCTGCTCGACGAGCTGCGGCTCGCGGGAGCCGACGCGGATGCCGCGCGCGGCCTCGCCGCCGAGCTCGGCCTCGAGCCGCTGCTGAGCGCACCGCTCGCCGAGCTCAGCCCGGGGGAGCAGCGCCGTGCCGCCGTCGCCCGCGCGCTGGCCCGCGTCGAGGCGGGGGCGCGGCTGCTCGTGCTCGACGAGCCCACCGCCCACCTGGACGACGCCTCCGCCGCCCGGGTGCGCGCCGCCGTGCGGGCGCGCGCCGACCGCGTCGCGACGGTGCTCGTGGCGCACGAGGCGGCGACGCTCGCGCTCGCGGACGAGGTGGTGGAGCTCGGGGGCCACCGGGCGGCCGGTCTCGACACGCGGTCGGCGTCGCCGGTCACTGCTCGAGCAACGGCGGACGCAGGGGGTTCAGCAGCGCCGTCGGAGTCGACGCGTCTCGAGGCCACGGGGCGCTCCGCCGGCCGCAGCCCCCTCCGCACGGTGCTCGCCGCCTCGCCGTGGCGCTGGGTGGGCGCCTCCGCGATGGCCGCGCTCGCGATCGGACTCGGGCTCGCGCTCACGGGCGTCTCGGGCTGGCTCATCGTGCGCGCGTCCGAGGGGCCCGCGATCATGTACCTGCTCGTCGCGATCGTCGGAGTGCGCTTCTTCGGCCTCGGGCGTCCCGTGGCGCGCTACGTCGAGCGGCTCCTCGCCCACGACGCCGTCTTCCGGGCGACGGATGCGCTGCGGCTGCGCCTGTGGCGTCGGCTCGCCGCCCAGGGCCCCGCGATGCGCGGGCTGCTCGGCGGGGGAGCGGCACTCGATGTGCTCGTCACGGAGCCCGCCGAGCTGCGCGAGCAGCTGCCGCGCGTCATCCCGCCGATCGCGTCGGGTGCGGTCGCCGTCGCCGGCGTCGGCGTGACGACGTCCCTCGTCGCCCCGGAGCTCGCGGGCCTCGTCTGGGTCGGGCTGCTCGCGACCCTCGCACTCGCTGCGGCCGGGGGGCTGCTCGCCGCGCGCACCGCCTCGGGCGACCGCGTGGCGATCCGCGCCGCCCTCGTGCGTCGCGTGACGGCCCTCGGCCAGGCCGCCGACGAGCTGCGCGGCGGGGGTCTCGCGCCCGCCGCGCTCGCCGGCATCGAGCGGCTCGGCGACGACCTCGCCGCCGCGGAACGTCGCACGGCGGCCGCGGCGGGCCTCGGCAGCGCGATCGCCCTCGCGGGCTGCGCGGGACTCGCCGTGGCCGTCACCTCGCTCGCGCCCGCCGCGCTCCCGGCCGCGACCGTCGCCGTCGTCGCGATGCTGGCCCTCGCGCTCGTCGAAGCCGTCGACGGCGTCGCCGCCGCGGCACGCCGCATCCCGACGCTCCGCGCCGTGCTCGGCCGCCTCGCGCCGCTCCTCGCCGTCCCCGAGACGGTGGGCGGCGACGGGCGCATCGACGGCCCCGTCGCGCGCGTCGAGCTCGACGGTCTCGCCCGCACGCTCCCGGATCGCGAGCTCTTCGCCGCCGTCACGGCCTCCGTCGCACCGGGGGAGCGACTGCGCATCGACGGGCCCTCGGGCTCGGGCAAGTCGACGCTCCTCGCCATGATCATGGGATCGCTCCGACCGGATGCCGGGGCGGTGCGCGCCGACGGCACCCCCGTCGCCGAGCTCGACCGCGTCGCGTGGGGCGCTCACGTCGCATGGTGCCCGCAGGAGGCGCACGTCTTCGACTCGACCCTGCGCGGCAACCTGCTCATCGGGCGCGGGCGCGACGACGCCCCCGCCGACGACGAACTCGTCGCCGTCCTCGACCGCGCGGGCCTCGGCGCGCTCTACGCCTCCCTGCCCGACGGGCTCGCGACGCGGGTCGGCCAGGCGGGACGCGCGCTCTCGGGCGGCGAGCGTCAACGCCTCGCGATCGCGCGGGCCCTGCTCGCCCGGTCCGAGCTCCTGCTGCTCGACGAGCCGACCGCTCACCTCGACGAGCCGACGGCGCGCGCGCTCATGGACGACATCCGTCGCGCGACGACCGACCGCATGGTCGTGCTCGTCTCGCACCGCGTCGACGACCGCGACGACGCCGATCAGGTCGTGATGCTCGGGCGGCCGGTCGTCACGCGGGCATGAGCAGGCGCTTGACGAGCCGCTCGGGGAAGCCGGAGGCGCGCATCCGCTCCGCGACCGGCTCGGCGTCGTACGCGACGCGACGCAGCTCGACGGCGCGCGCACGGGGGCGGTAGATCGCGTACGCGGCCCCCGGTACGCCGTCCCGAGGCTGGCCGACGGAGCCGGGGC
>RDDZ01000071.1 GCA_003852775.1 Microbacteriaceae bacterium
GCAGTTAGGATCGCCCCAACAGCCGAGTGTTGCATCGACCGATTGAACCCAGTGAGTTCGCGATGGACGTCATCACGATGATCGGCAACACGGGCACCTACCTCGACAGCCCGTACCACCGCTACGCGGAGGGGCCGGATCTCGCTGGCCTCGACCTCGCGACGCTCGTCGACCTGCCGGCCGAGGTCTTCCACCTCACCGACCTCGGCACGCGGGGCATCCCCGCATCCGTGCTCCGGGACCGCGACGTGCGCGGCAAGGCCGTGCTGCTGCACACCGGGTGGGACCGCCTGTTCGGCACCCCGGAGTACGGCGTCGACGCCCCGTTCCTCACCGCGGAGGCCACCGAGCACCTCGTCGAGCAGGGCGCCGTGCTCGTCGGCATCGACTCCCTCAACATCGACGAGGTCGTGCTGCACGGACCGCGCCCCGCGCACTCGGGGCTCCTCGCGGCCGGCATCCACGTCGTCGAGCACCTCACGAACCTCGGCGAGCTGCCCCCGTCTGGCGCCCGCTTCACCGCCGCGCCGCCGGCCGTCGAGGGCTTCGGCACCTTCCCGGTGCGCGCGTTCGCGACGCTCGGCTGAGGCCCGGCGCCCCGAAGTAGGCTCGGGGCGTGGTGTGGGCGCGGATGCTCGCGGCGGGGATCGCCGGGTGCCTCGCGTGCGCGGGGCTCGCCGCCTGCACCCCCGCGCCGAGCGGGCCGCCCGTCGCCGTGCTGTTCCCCGGCGGCCCGGACGACGACTGGGGCGCCTCCGCGGAGGTGCTGCGCGAGGAGCTCGCCGCCGACGGCTACGCGGTGGAGGTGCGGTTCGCGGGCGACGACATCCCCGAGCAGCTCGGGCAGCTGCGCGACGTGCTCGAGACGCGGCCGGCGGCGGTCGTCATCGCGCCCGTCGACACGACCGCGATCGCCGCGGTGCTCGGCGAGGACTCGGGCGAGAGCGTGTCGGTCATCGCGTACGACGAGCTCATCCTCGACTCCGACCGCGTCGACTACTTCGCGACCTTCGATCACCGCGAGTCCGGGCGCCTGCAGGCGCGAGCGCTCGTCGACGCCCTCGGCCTGGTCGATGACCCGGATGCCGGCCCGTTCGCGGTCGAGCTGTTGGCCGGATCGGGCGACGACCCGAGCGCGCAGGAGGCGTTCGCCGGCGCCCTGGAGGTGCTCCAGCCGCTCCTCGACGCGGGCCGCCTGACGGTGCCGTCGGAGCGCACCTCGCTCGAGCAGGCCGCGATCCTGCGCGGCGCGCCGGCGACGGCGGCGGAGCGCGTCGCGGCCCTCCTCGAGGACGGGGTCGAGCTGCAGGGCGTGCTGTCGCCGAGCGACGCCATGAGCCGCGCGGTCGCCCAGGTGCTCGCGGATGCGGGGCTCGGGATCGTCGAGGCAGGCTCGCGGTGGACGGCGGCGCCGGTGGCGCCCGAGGAGCCCGACCCTGCGATCCCGCCCGCGCCGACGCCCCCGCCCCCTGACGCGAGCGCCCCGCCCAACGAGGACGCGCGCCCCGACGCCGGGGGAGAGGCGGCGGACGGCGCCGACGACGTGGACGGCGCCGAGGACGCCGAGGACCGGGAGAAGCGGTCGTCCGCGCCCCGGGTCGTGCTCACGGGCGGGGGGTCGACCCTCGACGGCGTGCGCGCGGTGCGCGACGGCGAGCAGACTGCGACCGTCTACGAGGATCCCCGCGAGCTCGCCCGTGCCGTCGCGGCGATGGTGAGCGAGGTCGTCTCGGGCGCGGCGCCCACCGTGACCTGCGGGGCGACGACCGACAACGGCATCCGCGAGGTCCCGACGCTCCTGCTCGAACCGCTGCCGGTCGCGACGGTCGAGGACGCGGCGCGACTGCTCGGGTGAGGCGGGTCGGAGGTCAGCCCTCGAGCAGCCAGCGCGCCTCGGCGGCGAGGAGGGCACGCCGGCCGGGGCTCTCGTAGGAGCGGAGGTCATGGCCGAGGGCGTCGTAGACGACGCGCGCCGCACCCGCACGGTGCGCCCACGCGAGCGGATGCCGCACCCCCTCCTCCTCGTGCCACGCGAGCACCTCCACCGTGGGCGCGACGCGCAGCGCCGTGTAGCGCTCGTCGACGACCTCGATGTCGGCGAGCCCCTCGGTGATCGGATGCGGTGCGAGCGTCACGCGCGCGGGGCCGAGCTCCGGGTGGTGGCTCTCGTCGGGCACCCACCGCCCGCCCAGCATCCGCTCCCACTCGGGGCGGTCGACGAAGAGACACGCGGCCGAGTGCACGCCGAGCAGGGGCCGTCCCGCGGCGAGGTGTTCGGTGAGCCCCTCGAGCACCTCGCCGTCGCCGCGCGTCGGCCGGTAGGCGTTCGAGGCCTGCACGACGGCGAGGACCGCACCCTCCGCGAGGCCGGCGGCGAACGCGGCGGCCGTGTCGACGACGCGCGTGCGCACGCCCGCCTCCGCGAGCACCTCCACGACGCGCTCCGCGGTCGCGCGGAACGGATGCCACGGGTCGTCGAACCCGCCGCCCCCGGTGAGCAGGACCGCGTCGGTCACGCCGCCGCTACGCGACCACGGCGCGCGCCGCGTACTGCTCGCGGATGCGCGGCACGGGGGCCGCGTCGGGGCGCGCGAGGGTGTCGGGGCGCCACTCCGGGCGGCTGCCGGTGAGCACCCACGCCGCCTGCACGCTCGCGCCGAGCGCGACGTACTCGCCGGGCTGCGGCACCTCGACGGGCACGTCGAAGACCTCGGCGGCGATGCGGGAGACCGCGGGGTTGGCCGCCGCGCCCCCCACGAGGAGCACGCGCGAGGCGGTCACGCCGAGGCGGCGCACGGCGTCGAGGCCGTCGGCGAGGCCGCACAGCATCCCCTCGATCGCCGCGCGCGCGAGGTTCTCGCGTGTGGTCGAGGCGAGCGTCATGCCGAAGAGCGTCGCCGTCGCGTCGGGCAGGTTCGGAGTGCGCTCGCCCTCGAAGTAGGGCTGCAGCACGAGGCCGCCCGAGCCGGGCTCCGCGGAGAGGGCGAGCTCGCAGAGGCCCGTGTGGTCGACGCCGAGCAGGGCCGCGATCCGGTCGAGCACACGCGCCGCGTTGAGCGTCGCCACGAGCGGCAGGTACACGCCCGACGCGTCGGCGAAGCCCGCGACGGTGCCCGTCTCGTCGGCGACGGGCGCATCCGTCACCGCGAAGACGGTGCCGCTCGTCCCGATGGAGACGACGACGTCCCCGGCCCGTGCGCCCAGGCCGAGGGCCGCCGCCGCGTTGTCGCCCGCGCCCGCGCCCACGAGGACGCCGGCCGGGATGTCGTCGTGCGCCGCCGTCCGCCCCATCGCCTCGCCGGGCCCGACGATGCGGGGCAGCACGGCGTCGTGGCCGAGGGAGGCGACGAGCAGCTCGCGGTCGTAGTCGCCCGTCGCGGGGCTCCAGTAGCTCGTGCCGGAGGCGTCGGAGCGGTCGGTGGCGAGGGCGTCGAGGTCGGGGCCGAGGGGGCTCTCGCCGGCGGGTCCGTAGCCCCGCAGACGCCAGCTCAGCCAGTCGTGGGGGAGCGCGACGGCCGCGACGCGCGCCGCGTTCTCGGGCTCGGCGTCGCGCAGCCAGCGCAGCTTCGTGGCCGTGAAGGAGGCGACGGGCACGCTGCCCGTGCGGCGCGCGAGCTCGCCCGCGCCGAACTCGACGATGAGGTCCCGCGCGGCCTGCGCCGAGCGGGTGTCGTTCCAGAGCAGGGCGTCGCGGATGACGCGGCCCTGGGCGTCGAGCACGACCATGCCGTGCTGCTGGCCGCCGATCGAGATCGCGGCGACGTCGTCGAGGCCGCCGGCGTCCGCGATCGCGGCGCGGAGCGCGTCCCACCACGCGGCGGGCGGGACCTCCGTGCCGTCGGGGTGCGAGGCGCGGCCCGTGCGCACGACGGCGCCGGTCTCCGCATCCCGGATCACGACCTTGCAGCTCTGGGTCGACGAGTCGACCCCCGCGACGAGCGTCATCGCCCATCCCTTCTCATCGAGGTGTCACTTCCAGTCGCCGGAACGGGTGGTGAGGCGACACGAAGTGACACCTCACCACCCGGACGATCAGCGGGCGCCGAGCAGGTGCTCGGTGGCGAGCTGCTGCAGACGCACGAAGCCGAAGCCGTTGCCGTCGAAGTAGGCGTTCGCGTCGAAGTCCTCCCACGTCGAGCGGTCGGCGACGAGGTCGGCGACGGTCTCGCCCTCGGCGAGCGTCGGCTGGGCGAGCTCGGTGACCTTGGCGGCCTCGAGGGCCTCCTGCACCTCGGGGTCGGCGCGGAAGGCCGCGGCGCGCTCCTTGAGGAGGAGGTAGGTGCGCATGTTCGCGGCGGCCGACTCCCATACGCCCGTCTCGTCCTCGGTGCGCGACGGCTTGTAGTCGAAGTGGCGGGGGCCGTCGTAGGCCGGGCCGCCGTTCGGGCCGCCGTTCTCGAGCAGGTCGACGAGGGCGAACGCGTTGTGCAGATCGCCGTGGCCGAACACGAGGTCCTGGTCGTACTTGATGCCGCGCTGACCGTTGAGGTCGATGTGGAAGAGCTTGCCGTGCCAGAGCGCCTGCGCGATGCCGGCCTGGAAGTTGAGGCCCGCCATCTGCTCGTGGCCGACCTCGGGGTTGAGGCCGACGAGCTCGGGGTGCTCGAGCTCGTTGATGAAGGCGAGCGCGTGACCGACGGTCGGCAGCAGGATGTCGCCGCGGGGCTCGTTCGGCTTCGGCTCGATCGCGAAGCGGATGTCGTAGCCCTTGTCGAGGACGTACTGGGCGAGGAGGTCCATGGCCTCCTTGTAGCGGGCGAGCGCCTGGCGGATGTCCTTCGCGGCGTCGTACTCGGCGCCCTCGCGGCCGCCCCAGAAGACGAGCGTCTTGGCGCCGAGCTCGGCGGCGAGGTCGAGCTGGCGGATGACCTTGCGGAGCGCGTAGCGACGCACCTGGCGGTCGTTGCTCGTGACACCGCCGTCCTTGAAGACGGGCGCCGAGAAGAGGTTGGTGGTGGCCATCGGGACGATGAGGCCGGTCGCCTCGAGCGCGCCCTTGAGGCGGTCGATCTGCTTCTGGCGCTCGGCATCCGTCGATCCGAAGGCGAACAGGTCGTCGTCGTGGAAGGTGAGGCCGTACGCGCCGAGCTCGGCCAGCTTCTCGACGACGTGCACGACGTCGAGGGCCGCGCGCGTGGGGCCGCCGAACGGGTCGGCGCCGTTGTAGCCGACGGTCCAGAGTCCGAAGCTGAACTTGTCGTCGCGGGTGGGTGTGGGCGCGGTCATCGCGATCTCCTCGTCGAGTAAATGTTGCGAGAGCAAACATATACCATGGAAAGCGACGGATGGAAGTCCGACAGTTTCGCGAAAACGCCGAAATCCTCCGCGTACACTGATCCGGTCGAAAGGACGCCGATGCCCCGCTCCACCGCATCCGCGCGCGTGACGCTCGCCCAGGTCGCCGAGGAGGCGGGCGTGTCGCTGTCGACCATCTCCAAGGTGCTCAACGGTCGCCCCGACGTCTCCGCCGCGACCCGCTCGCGCGTCGAGGCGCTCCTCGCCGAGCACGGCTACCTGCGCCGCAAGTCGAACCTCTCGAGCACAGGGCTCATCGAGCTCGTCTTCCACGAGCTCGAGGCCGCGTGGTCGATGGAGATCATCCGCGGCGTCGAGGACGTCGCGACCGCCCACGGCCTGAGCGTCGTGCTCACCGAGAGCGGCAGCCGTCACGCCCCCGCGGCCGACTGGGTGGAGGGCGTGCTGCGCCGCCGCCCCGCCGGCGTGGTGCTCGTGTTCTCCGACCTGCCCGCCGAGTACCGCGAGGCGCTGCGCGCCCGCGCGATCCCGTTCGTCATCATCGACCCCGCCGGCGACCCGTCGCCCGAGGTGCCGTCGGTCGGCTCGGCGAACTGGTCCGGTGGTCTCATGGCGACGCGTCACCTCATCGAGCTCGGCCACACGCGGATCGCGGCGATCACCGGCCCCGACGACATGATGTGCTCGCACGCGCGCATCGACGGCTACCGCTCGGCGATGAACTCCGCGGGGCTCGCGATCGACCCCGAGTGGATCCGCTTCGGCGACTTCCACACCTCGGGCGGGTACGAGCATGGCCTCTCGCTCCTCACCGGGTCGGAGCGGCCGACCGCGATCTTCGCGGGCTCCGACCTCCAGGCGCTCGGCGTGCTCGAGGTGGTGCGCGAGCTCGACCTGCGCGTGCCGGAGGATCTGTCGCTCGTCGGCTACGACGACATCCCGCTCGCGAAGTGGGTGAGCCCGCGTCTCACGACCGTGCGGCAGCCGCTGCGGCGGATGGCGGAGGAGGCCACGCGGCTCGTCATCCGGATGGGGGAGGCGCCGCTCGAGTCGGTCCCGCGCATGGATCTGGCGACGAACCTCGTCGTGCGCGAGAGCACCGCGCCGCTCGGCTGAGCCCGCTCCGCGGCCGTCGCCGCGACCTGCGCCGGCCTCCGTCGTTCCCGCTCGTGGAACAGGCGGTGAGTCCGCCGATGGTCAGGGCCGTCGCGGTGGCGACCGCTCCCACCCGAGTGATTCGGGCTCTGTTCATCTTCGAACACCTCTCGAAAGTTTCGACATCTACGTCGAAAGTGGTTGGGATGCCGCGATCATACGCAGCCCGCGTAATTGCCGTCAATAACAACAAAATAACGGTTGACCCCCCAAGCGAGGGTCCCTCGTCCCTGATACCCGGGGCATCCGTATCCCCGAGGCAGGCGCTAAGGTGTGCCTCGTGGCAGCACTCGGGGACACCGTCGACTCGGTCCGGCGTCGAAACCTTTCGACGGTGCTCGAGCTCGTGCACCGCGGGGGAGAGCCCTCGCGCGCCGACCTCACGGCGCTCACGGGACTCAACCGCTCGACCATCGGAGCGCTCGTCGCCGAGCTCGTCGAGCTCGGCCTCGTCGTCGAGGGCGACCCGGGCGCCACCAACCGCGTCGGCCGACCGTCGCGCCGCGTGCTCCCCGACCCCCGGCCCGCCATCATCGCCGTCAACCCCGAGATCGACGCCGTGACGGTCGCGCTCGTCGGGCTCGGCGGGCGGCTCGACCACCGCATCCGGCGGGAGCTCGACCACATCGCGAGCCCCGAGGAGGCCGCGGCCGTCATCGGCGAGATCGTCGACGGGCTGCGCGCCGGCCCCGCGAAGGACCGCCGCCTCGTCGGCGTCGGTCTCGCGATCCCCGGTCTCGTGCGCGCGAGTGACGGCGTCGTGCGCTGGGCCCCGCACCTGGGCTGGCGCGAGAGCGCCTTCGCGCGCCTCGTCGAGTCGGTCGTCGGGCTGCCGACCGTCGCCGACAACGACGCCACCCTCGGCGCCCTCGCGGAGCGGCTCTTCGGCGTCGGCCGCGGCGTCGACCAGCTCGTGTACCTCAACGGCGGCGCGAGCGGCATCGGCGGCGGCGTCATCGTCAACGGTCAGCCCTACCGTGGAGCGCACGGCTATGCGGGCGAGTTCGGCCACAACCGTCCGCGCCTCGACGACCCCGCCCACCGCGCGACCGTCGGCGGCACGCTCGAGGAGGAGGTGAGCCGCGCCCGCCTCCTCGAGATCCTCGGCGGCGGCAACCTCGACGAGCCCGAGCTCGAGGCGGCCGTGCTCTCGTCCACCGACAAGCGCCTCCACGCCGAGCTCGCGCGCCAGCAGATCGTGCTCGGCGGCGCGCTCGGCAACGCCATCAACGTGCTCGGGCCCGAGCTCGTCGTGCTCGGCGGGTTCCTCGCGACGCTCCTCGCGTGGGACGCCCCCGCGCTCGAGGCGGCCGTCGCGGCGCGCACGCTCCCCGTCGCGTGGGAGGGGACGCGCATCCGTCCGGCCGCGCTCGGCCGCGACCGCCTGCTCATCGGGGCCGCCGAGCTCGCGTTCTCCGACGTTCTCAGCGACCCGGCCTCCTATGCGGAGGCCCCTGGGGTTCAATAGGAGGATGCCCCCCGCATCCGACTACCGCGACCACGGACTCGAGTTCCCCCCGGAGTTCGTCATCGGCTCCGCCACCGCCTCGTACCAGATCGAGGGCGCCGCCCGGGAGGACGGCCGCGGGCCGTCGATCTGGGACACCTTCAGCCACACGCCCGGCAAGGTGTGGAACGGCGACACCGGCGACGTCGCCGACGACCACTACCACCGCTGGGAGTCCGACCTCGACCTCATGGCCGAGCTCGGCCTGCAGTCGTACCGCTTCTCGATCGCGTGGCCGCGCATCCAGCCGGGCGGCAAGGGCGCGATCAACCCCGCGGGCGTCGCGTTCTACTCGCGCCTCGTCGACGGCCTGCTCGAGCGCGGCATCCGCCCCATCGCGACGCTCTACCACTGGGACCTCCCGCAGGAGCTCGAGGACGCGGGCGGCTGGCCCGCGCGCGACACCGCGTACCGCTTCGCCGAGTACGCGGCGCGCACCGCCGAGGCGCTCGGCGACCGCGTGCACACCTGGACGACGCTCAACGAGCCGTGGTGCTCGGCCTACCTCGGCTACGGCTCGGGCGCCCACGCGCCCGGACGCACCGACGGCGCGGCGGCGCTCGCGGCCGTGCACCACCTCAACCTCGCGCACGGCCTCGCCGTGCAGGAGCTGCGGCGCGAGGCGAGCAACGACCCCGACGTGTCGATCACGCTCAACTTCCACGTGATCCGCGGCGACGACGACACCTCGCCCGAGGCGAAGCGCCGCATCGACGCGCTCGCGAACCGCGCCTTCACGCATCCGATCCTGCGCGGCGAGTACCCCGCCGACCTGCTCGAGGACACGGCGGGCGTCACCGACTGGTCGTTCGTGCGCGCCGGTGACCTGGCGGAGATCAACCAACCGATCGACGTGCTCGGCGTCAACTACTACTCGACCGTCACGGTGCGGATGTGGGACGGCGTGAGCCCCCGCTCCACCAACGACGGCCACAAGGACATGGGCGGCTCGCCGTGGCCCGGCTCGCGCGACGTCGAGTTCCTGCCGCAGGCGGGGCCGTACACGGCGATGGGCTGGAACATCGCGCCCGACGGCCTCGAGGAGCTGCTGCTCTCGCTCAAGGAGCAGTTCCCCCAGCAGCCGCTGCTCATCACCGAGAACGGCGCGGCGTTCGACGACGTCGTGACGGTGACGGATGCCGGCAAGCGCGTGCACGACGACGAGCGCGTCGACTACCTCGTGCGCCACTTCGCGGCGGCGCACCGCGCCATGCAGCAGGGCGTCGACCTGCGCGGCTACCAGGTGTGGTCGCTGCTCGACAACTTCGAGTGGGGCTACGGCTACTCGAAGCGCTTCGGCATCGTGCGCGTCGACTACGACACGCAGGAGCGCATCCTCAAGGACTCGGCGCTCTGGCTGCGCGAGCTCATCGCGACCCGACGGCTGCCCGCGTCGCCGCTCGCCGAGCGCTGACGCGGAGGGCGTTTCCCGTGCTCACCGCCCACGTCACCGTCGCATCCGACCCGATCGGAGCCATCGACCGCCGACTCTTCGGCGGCTTCGTCGAGCACCTCGGGCGGCATGTCTACGACGGCATCTACGAGCCCGGTCACCCGAGCGCGGATGCCGACGGCTTCCGACAGGACGTCATCGAGCTCGTGAAGGAGCTCGGTGTCACGACCATCCGCTACCCGGGCGGCAACTTCGTCTCGGGCTTCCGCTGGGAGGACTCGGTGGGGCCGCGTGAGCGGCGCCCCCGTCGCCTCGACCTCGCGTGGCACTCCACCGAGACGAACGAGGTGGGGCTGCACGAGTTCGCCGGCTGGCTCGAAAAGGTGGGCTCGGAGCTCATGCTCGCGGTCAACCTCGGGACCCGCGGCGTGACCGAGGCCCTCGACCTGCTCGAGTACACGAACATCCCCGGGGGGACGACGACGAGCGAGCTGCGCCGCAGCAACGGGCGCGACCTGCCGTTCGACGTGCGGATGTGGTGCCTCGGCAACGAGATGGACGGGCCGTGGCAGCTCGGCCACCGCTCCGCGGAGGACTACGGCAAGCTCGCCGGGATGACGGCGAAGGCCATGCGTCAGCCCCGACCTCGAGCTCGTCGTGTGCGGTTCCTCGGCGCGCGACATGCCGACCTTCGGCTCGTGGGAGCGAACGGTGCTCGACCACACCTACGACGACGTGGACTACATCTCGTGCCACGCCTACTACTCGGAGCGCGAGGGCGACCGCGCGAGCTATCTCGCATCCGGTGTCGACATGGACCTCTTCATCGAGGAGGTCGCCGCCGCCGCCGACGAGGTGGGCGCTGCGCGCGGGTCGGACAAGCGCATCCGCATCTCGTTCGACGAGTGGAACATCTGGTACATCGACCGGTACCACGACGAGGACAAGGCCACCGGTATCGGCAACTGGCCGATCGCCCCGCGCATCCTCGAGGACCGCTACTCGGTGCTCGACGCGGTCGTCTTCGGGAGCCTCATGATCTCCCTGCTCAAGCACGCCGACCGCGTCACGAGCGCATCGCTCGCACAGCTCGTCAACGTCATCGCGCCGATCATGACCGAGCCGGGCGGCCCCGCCTGGCGGCAGACGACGTTCTTCCCGTTCGCCACGACGTCGCGCCTCGCGCGCGGCGAGGCGGTGCGCCTCGAGCTCGACGTGCCCCGCTACGAGACGGCCCGGTTCGGATCCGTGCCGCTCGTCGACGCGGTCGCGACGAGTGACGGCGAGGCCGGCTCCTCCGCCGTCTTCCTTGTGAACCGGTCGCAGACGGATGCCGTCGAGGTGCGCGACGACGTCGCCGCGCTCGGTGCCGCCCGGGTCGTCGCGGCGGAGACGCTCGCCGACGACGACCTTGAGGCAGCCAACACCCTCGAGCACCCGGATCGCGTCGGCCTCTCGCCGAGCGCGTCCGCGGCCGTCGCCGACGGGACGCTCACGATCGTGCTGCCGCCCGTCTCCTGGACGGCCGTCGAGCTCGCCTGACTCCCTGCTGCGCGCGTCGTCGCGGTGAGGAGGAGGCCGCCCGCGACGACGCGCCGCATCACGTCCGTGACGAGCGCGCCGCCGTCGTCCGCGTCGTGCGCTGCGTGACGGTGGGGGGGTCTCGCAAAAGGTGATGCATCACATAGAATCGGCGAGCACGGAGAGGTGACCCCCTCTCCGTTTCTCATTCCCGCCGCCCGCACACACCCGAGGACCCCAGTTGGCTGCTGCCGTGCATCCGGGCGACGCGCTGTCCCGCGCCGAACGGCTCACCTACGTTCTCGTGCTCGGCGCGCTCACCGCGCTCGGGCCGTTCACGATCGACCTCTACCTGCCGGCGATGCCGACGCTCGAGCACGAGCTCGCCGCGCCGACCGCGCTCGTGCAGCTCACGCTCACGGCGACGATGGTGGGCTTCGCACTCGGCCAGCTCTTCGTCGGCCCGCTGTCCGACCAGATCGGCCGTCGACGTCCGCTCCTCGTCGCCACCGCCGTCCACATCGTCGCGTGCTTCGCCGCCGCGCTCGCCCCCGACCTGCTGTGGCTCGGTATCGCGCGCGTCTTCCAGGGCGTCGGCGCGGCCGCGGGCGGCGTCGTCGCGCAGGCGATGGTGCGCGACCTGTTCGGCGGCTACCCGCTCGTGCGGATGCTGAGCCGCCTCGCACTCGTCTCCGGCCTTGCGCCCGTGGTCGCGCCCGTCATCGGGTCGCAGCTCCTGCTCGTCACCGACTGGCGCGGGCTGTTCGGGTTCCTCTCGGTCGTGGGCCTCCTCGTGCTCGTCGCCAACGCGATCTTCCTCAAGGAGACGCTCCCCGTGGAGGCGCGCCGGGTGCGCGGTCACTCGACCGTCGCCCAGCGCTACGGCGCGATCTTCCGCGACCGTGTCTACGTCGGCGCCGTCATCATCGCGGGAGCCAACTTCTCCGCCCTCTTCGCCTACCTCTCGAGCTCGCCGTTCCTCTTCCAGGACGTCTACGCGCTCAGCGCGCAGGAGTACGGGCTGCTCTTCGGCATGAACTCGATCGGCGTCATCATCGGCGTCCAGGTGTCGAGCCGCCTCCAGAAGCGCATCGGGCCGCAGTGGATCATCGCGGGCGCGACGATCCTGCAGGTCGCCGCCGCCGTCGCGATCATCCTGCTCGACCTCTCCGGCGCCGGGTTCTGGGGCATCGCGATCCCGCTGTGGTTCTTCATCGCCGGCTGCGGCTTCAACTTCCCGGCCATCTCCGCCCTCGCCCTCGTGCGCCACGGGCACGAGGCCGGTACCGCGGCATCCGTGCTCGGCGCCGCGAACTTCGGCGTCGCCGGCCTCGTGTCGCCCATCGTGGGCCTCTTCACGATCACGAACGCCGTGCCGATGGCAGGCGTCATGATCGTCGCCATCGCGATCGCGATCCTCGTGCTGTGGACCGTCGTGCGCCCGCGCAGCGTGCCACCCCTGGAAGGCTGAACCCGGTCGGTTAGCGTGGGCGGATGGAGCACCCCCCGCGCGTCCCCCGGCGCCCGTTCGTCTTCGCCGGGATCGGGCTCCTCGTCCTGACCGTCGGCCTCGGCCTCGTGGTCGTGCTGCGCGACCGGGTCGACCTCGACGAGGAGTGGATGTCGGAGGTGCTCGGCTGGCGCGGCCCGCTCGGCGAGACCGTGAGCCGGGTCTTCGACTTCCTCGGCGGCGGGTGGTTCGCGATCCTCGTCGTCCCGATCGGCGTCGGCGTCGCCTTCGTCTTCGCGCGGAGGCCGTGGGCCGCCCTCGACTTCGTGCTCGCCTCCGCCGTCGCCGCCGGCATCTGCCAGCTGCTCAAGGCGGCGTTCGCACGCAGCCGCCCCGACGAGATCCTGCTGCCCCTCGACAACGGGTCGTTCCCGTCCGGCCACGCGACCAACGCCGCGGTCATCGCCGTGAGCCTCGGCCTTCTGCTGCGGCGCGCGTGGGTGTGGGTGCTCGGGATGCTCTACCTCGTGGCGATGTCGTTCACACGCACCTATCTCGGCGCCCACTGGATCACCGACACGCTCGGCGGCGCGCTGCTCGGTGCGGGCGTCGCGTTCCTCGTGTGGTGCCTGCTGCTGCCGCGTATCCACCGCGAGCGGTACCCGGAGGCCGCGGCCAAGCCCGCCCCGGACATCACAGCTAGCGCAGCGGGTCTTCCCGGAGGTCGCGCACGTGGTAGAACTCCTCATCCCAGAGGAGGTAGATGAGCCACGTCGGCAGGATGTACGACTCCTGCATGAAGTTCGACTGCGAGGCGTGGATCGTCCAGCCCTCGTGCTTCTTGCCGACCTCGGCCGCCATCGCGTACTCGGGCTTCGGCTGGTTCGCGACGACGCGCGCGCCGACCTCGCCACCGAACGCCTCGAGCGCCTTCGACGGGCTGATCGTGTAGACGATGTGGTCGGGACCGCGGTACGAGCCGCCGCCCGCCGCGACCTCGGCGATCGCGCGCTCCGAGAGCTCGCCCATCTTCATGTGGTCCGCGTGGCCGGTCGCGCCGGACTCCGGCCAGAAGGCGACCACGACGTCCGGCTTCACGAGCAGCAGCTCCTCGACGATGCGCGCGACGATCTCGTCGGCGTCCGACTCGGGCACGCCGCCGTCGGGGTAGTCCCACACCACGTGACGGTCGACGCCGAGGTTGAAGCTGTTCTTGAGCGCCTCGGCCTTGCGGATGTCGCCGAGGTCCTCCTGGCGGCCCACGGTGGGCGACTGGTGGCCCGCCTCGCCGCGCGTCGCCGTGATCATCGCCGTGTACGCGCCGTCGCGGTCCTTCGCGCGCCAGAACAGGCCGTTGACGGTCTGTTCGTCGTCCGGGTGCGCGAACACCCCGAGCACGCGCGTGCCGCCGAGCTCGCCGACCACGGAGTCGACGCCGCGCGCGGTGGGCTCGTAGAAGAGGGAGCGGCCGGCCCAGTAAAGGCTGCCGACGAGGAGGGCGAGCGCGGCGACGATGACGCCGGTCGTGATGAGGGCGCGCTTCCTGCGCATGGTGCTCCGATCGCTGCGGGGCGCCGTGGCGCTCCCGGGATCGGGCGCCGTCGACGCCGACGGGTTGCGCCGAGCCTACCCGCGTCGGCGACCGGCGGCGGTCAGTGCGGCAGGGGTCTCACCGTGCCCGGTCCTCGGGCTCGGTCGTGCGGAAGCCGACCATCTTGTGCGTTCCGTCGCAGAACGGCTTGATGGTCGAGACCCCGCAGCGGCACAGGGCCACCGTCGCCCGGTGGCGCGGCACCTCGTTCCCGTCGGCGTCGACGATGCCGACGTCTCCCCTCACGAGCAGGGGCCCGTCGGGGCACGCCGTGATGCGAGCCGGGCGCTCGCCGCTCACGACCGCACCCCTACGGCCCCGCGGAGCGAGGACCGGCTGGCCTCCCACGCCTGCAGGATGTGGTCGCCCGCCCAGCCGTCGACCGTGAGGCACGCGGCCGCGCCGAACAGGATGTCGCCGAGCAGCTCCGGCTCGTCCTCGGCGAGCGAGCCGGCGAGATCGCGACCCGCGATCTGCTCGTGCACGGCATCCGCCTCGACGTGCTCGTCGTAGTAGTCGGCCACGACGTCGTCGAAGCCAACGCGGCGCAGCCCCTCCGCGATCGCGCGGCACGGGATCGACGACGTCATCTCGAAGGCCGCCAGGTGGCCGACGGCCGCGCCGCGCAGGCGCCGGTTCAGGCCGAACATCGTCATGAGGTTGAACGAGGCGAGGGTGATCGCCGGCACCCGGTCGACGTAGGCTCCGTAGCCGGCGTCGAGGCCCGCGTGCAGGAGGGTGCGTGCGAACAGATCCTGGTGCATCCGGTCGAAATCGCCGCCGCCGTACTCGTCCGCCTGGATCTCCATGAGCGCGGCCTTCGCGCGGCCCGTGAGGCGGGGGATCGCCCACGAGTGCGCGTCGGCCTCGCGGAGCGTGTAGATGCTGCGCTGCATGAGGAACTCGAGCGCCTGCTCGCGGTCCGCCGTGCGCGCGATGTAGCGCGAGAGGCTCGGGCCGGGAGTCGGCGCGGTGAGGGCGAAGAGCGTCTCGGCGACCGCCTCGCGCTGGGGGAGCGGCGCATCCGGCACGGGCGTGCGCTCGCGCACGGAGGCCTCGAACGCGCGCTCGAGCTCGACGCGCGCGGCGATGAGGTCGGTGTCCCACTCGAGCTCCTCGCCGAGCTGGTCGAGCGAGCCGTAGGCGATCGCGTAGAGCGCGAAGAGCGAGAGCTGCAGGTCGTCGTCGAAGACGGGGTCCGCGGCGCGGGCTCACGGTCTCAGGATGACCGGATGCCGGCGATCGTCCGAGGCGGTTGACCGTCGCCGTGCGCCATGCTACCGCTCGGTCGGGATGCAGGGTGCCGCCCCGCCCCGATAGCCTCGGCTCATGAGAATCCTGCTGGTGGGGGCGGGCGGTGTCGGCGACGCCATCGCCAAGATCGCCGCCCGACGCGACTTCTTCGAGACCATGATCGTGAGCGACTACGACATCGCCCGCGCGGAGCGCACGATCGCGTGGATCGAGGCCAAGCACGGCCCCCAGGGCGACCGCTTCGTCGCCGCCGGGATCGACGCATCCGACCCCGACGCCGTCGCCGCCGTCGCGCGCGAGCACGGCGCCACCCACGTGATGAACGCGGTCGAGCCGAAGTTCGTGCCGACGATCTTCGCGGGCGCGCTCGCGGCGGGCGCCGACTACCTCGACATGGCGATGAGCCTCTCGGAGCCCCACCCCGAGAACCCCTACACCGAGACGGGCGTCAAGCTCGGCGACGACCAGTTCGCGCAGGCTCCCGACTGGGAGAAGGCGGGCCGCCTCGCCCTCGTCGGCATGGGCGTCGAGCCCGGCCTGTCCGACGTGTTCGCGCGCTACGCCGCCGACGAGCTGTTCAGCGAGATCGACGAGCTCGGCACGCGCGACGGCGCCAACCTCGTCGTGCGCGACGACGCCGGCAACGAGATCTTCGCCCCCTCGTTCAGCATCTGGACGACCATCGAGGAGTGCCTCAACCCGCCCGTCGTGTGGGAGAAGGACCGCGGGTGGTACACGACCCCGCCGTTCTCGGAGCCCGAGGTGTTCGAGTTCCCCGAGGGCATCGGCCCGGTCGAGTGCGTCAACGTCGAGCACGAGGAGGTGCTCCTCATGCCGCGCTGGCTCGACGCCAAGCGCGTGACGTTCAAGTACGGCCTCGGCGACGAGTTCATCGGCGTGCTCAAGACGCTCAACCTGCTCGGCCTCGACCGCACCGAGCCCCTCCGCGTGCGCAGCGCGAACGGCCCCGTCGAGGTCGCCCCGCGCGACGTCGTCGCGGCCGCCCTGCCCGACCCCGCCACGATCGGCCCCCGGATGACGGGCAAGACGTGCGCGGGCGTGTGGGTCACCGGCACGGGCACCGACGGCTCGCACCGCGAGGTGTACCTCTACCATGTGAGCGACAACGAGTGGACGATGGCCGAGTACGAGAGCCAGTGCGTCGTGTGGCAGACGGCACTCAACCCGGTCATCGCACTCGAGCTCCTCGCGACGGGCGTCTGGTCGGGTGTCGGGGTGCTCGGCCCGGAGGCGTTCCCCGCGACGCCGTTCCTCGAGCTCATGGCCAAGCCCGAGTCCGAGGGCGGCTACGGCCAGGCCTGGGGGCTCGACGACCGCACGGGCCGCTGACCGGATGAACACCGGGCTCCGTCCCTACCGCTCGGGCGACCTCTCGCGACTGCGGGAGATCTGCGTGCGCACGGGGGCGGCGGGCTCGGATGCGACGGGCCGCTGGTCGAGCGACGACCTGCTGCCCGACCTCTTCCTCGAGCCGTACGTGACGGCCTCGCCCGACTGGGCGTGGGTCGTCGACGAGGGTGAGGGGCCCGTCGGCTACCTCGTGGCGGTGCCCAGCACGCGGCGCTTCGTGCGCTGGTGGCGCGAGAAGTGGACGCCGTGGTTCGCCGACCGCTACCCCGAGCCGAACGAGCCGTTCTCGGCCGAGGAGGAGCTCGTGCACCGCGGGCGGCATCCGGAGGTGCTCGAGATCCCCGAGCTCGACGAGTACCCGGCGCACCTCCACATCGACCTGCTGCCCGGCTTCCAGGGCCGCGGCTACGGGCGCGCGCTCATCGAGAACATGCTCATTCCCGCGCTCCAGGGCGCGGGGGTGCCGGGCGTGCACCTCACGATGGACCCCGCGAACCGTCCCGCGCGCGCCTTCTACGAGGCCGTCGGCTTCGTCGAGCTCCCGTCGTCGACCCCCGACGGCCCGGCGCTGGGTCGCTGGATCCCGCCGCGCCGTTAGCGCCGGAGGCCTGCGCTCGCTACAGGAAGCGCACGGGCAGGTCGAGCAGGCGCATGATCCACACCGCGATCCCGAACGCCGCGAGCATCGCGAGCGCCGCGACCGCCACCTGCACCCGCCGGCGGTGCTCGAACCAGTACGCCGCGCTCGGGTAGGTGCGGAAGAAGTCGCGCGTCGACATCGCCTCCGGCGCCTCCTCCGTCGGCACGGGGAGCGCCGCTGCGAGCGCGCGCAGGTCCTCGTCGCGCCAGAAGTTGCCGCGCATCCGGAACACGCGCCGACCATGCTCGTCGACGACGAGCAGCTGCACGACGGGGTCGGGCGCCGCGCCGGCGTAGGTCGGCACGAGCAGGACGCGGCGGATGTCGGAGAGCTTCACGCGCACGAGCGGCGTGAAGATGCCGTTGCCGATGAGCTCGTCGTCGGTCACGGCGCAGAACACGCTCAGCTGCCGCCAGAGCAGCAGGAGGCCGACCGAGATGACGGCGACGTGGGCGAGGAGCGTGACGTCGAGGCCGCCGCGCGACGAGGCGAACCAGTAGGCGACGCCGAACACGGGGGTCGTGCCGAGGATGATCGACGCGAGCGCGTTGCTCAGCAGCGAGGTCTTGGGCCGCACCCGCACGCGGATGCCGTGCACCTCGTCCGACTCCACCGCCACGGCACCAAGGCTAGACGGCGCCAAGCTCGCCGTCGATGGCGTCGACCTCGCGCCTTCGACCGCACGGCGCCCGAGCTGCTCGCCCGGGTGCGGGCGACGTCGGGGTACTGAGGGGGCGGCTCTGCCTTCGCGGATGCGATGTGGTCACGATAGGGCACACGGGCGACCCTGCGGCGGCCCCTCGGCCTGGGGGTCGGGTGTCGGCGGCGCCGCGGATACTCTCGGACTTGGGCGCGCTGGGCGCCCTGGATTCGTGGCGCTAGCCGCAGGAGGCATGGAACATTGAGTCGGGAATCTGAGCGTGCAGAGCTGCACAAGACCATCTGGCGGATCGCGAACGACCTTCGCGGCGCGGTCGACGGGTGGGACTTCAAGAGCTACGTGCTCGGCACCCTGTTCTACCGGTTCATCTCCGAGGATCTGACCGACTACCTCAACGCGCAGGAGCGTGCGGCGGGTGCCGCCCACTTCGATTACGCGAAGCTCAGCGACGAGGAGGCCGAGTTCGGCCGCGAGGTGACGGTGGCCGAGAAGGGCTACTACATCCTGCCGAGCGAGCTGTTCGCGAACGTGCGCGCCCGTGCCCGCCACGACGAGAACCTCAACGAGACGCTCGAGCGGGTGTTCCGCCACATCGAGGGCTCCGCGATCGGCACCCCGAGCGAGGACGACGTCAAGGGTCTCTTCGACGACTTCGAGGTCAACAGCAACAAGCTCGGCCCGACCGTCGCGAAGCGCAACGAGCGGCTCGTGAAGCTGCTGGATGCGGTGGGCGATCTCCCGCTCGGTGCGATCGGCGACAACTCGATCGACCTGTTCGGCGACGCCTACGAGTACCTCATGCAGATGTACGCGTCGAGCGCCGGCAAGTCGGGCGGCGAGTACTACACGCCGCAGGAGGTGTCGGAGCTGCTGGCCCGCATCACCGTGATGGGCAAGACGAAGGTCGACCGCGTCTACGACCCGGCCGCGGGTTCCGGTTCCCTGCTGCTCAAGTTCGCGAAGGTGCTCGGCGTCGAGAACGTGGGCGGGTTCTACGGCCAGGAGATCAACCTGACCACCTACAATCTCGCGCGCATCAACATGTTCCTGCACGGCGTGAACTACGAGAAGTTCGATCTCGCGCACGGCGACACCCTCATCGACCCGCAGCACTGGGACGACGAGCCGTTCGAGGCGATCGTCTCCAACCCGCCCTACTCGATCAAGTGGGAGGGCGACGCGAACCCGGTGCTCATCAACGACCCGCGGTTCGCGCCCGCAGGGGTGCTCGCACCGAAGTCGAAGGCCGACCTCGCCTTCACGATGCACATCCTGTCGTGGCTCGCGGTGAACGGCACGGCCGCGATCGTCGAGTTCCCCGGTGTGCTCTATCGGGGCGGCGCGGAGCAGAAGATCCGCAAGTACCTCGTCGACAACAACTACGTGGACGCGGTGATCCAGCTGCCGCCCGACCTCTTCTTCGGGACGACTATCGCGACCTGCATCATCGTGCTGAAGAAGTCCAAAACCGACAACGCGGTGCTCTTCATCGACGCGTCCGCCGAGTTCGCCAGGGTCGGCAACAAGAGCAAGCTTCTGCCGGCGAACCAGGATCACATCCTCGAGCGCTTCACCGCGCGCGAGGACGTCGACCACGTCGCCAAGCTCGTGCCGAACGAGGACATCGCCGCAAACGACTACAACATCGCGGTGTCCTCCTACGTCGAGCAGGAGGACACCCGCGAGGTCATCGACATCCAAGCGCTCAACGCTGAGATCGCACGCATCGTCGCCCGGCAGGCGGAGCTGCGCACCTCCATCGACCAGATCGTCGCCGAGCTCGAAGGAGGGGCCGTATGACGGACGAGCCTTCCGGAGAGGTAATCCTCTACCAGCGCGATGATGGCGCACCTGCGATAGAGGTACGCCTCGATGCCGAGACGGTGTGGCTGAGCCAGCAGCAGATCGCTGAGCTGTTCCAGACGTCGCGCACGAACATCGTCGAGCACATCCAGCACATCTACGAGGAGGGTGAACTCGACGAGACGGCAACCTGTCGGAAATCCCGACAGGTTCGCACCGAGGGCTCCCGCCAGGTCACCCGGGAGATCCCCTTCTACAACCTCGACCTCATCATCTCCGTCGGCTACCGGGTCAAGAGCAAGGTCGCCACGCAGTTCCGCATCTGGGCCACCGAGCGCCTGCGCGACTACCTCGTCAAGGGGTACGCGATCAACGAGCAACGGCTCGAGCAGCTCGGCTCTCTCGTGCAGATTCTCGCCCGCTCCAGTGACGAACTGGTTGCCGGAGTCGCCGACGTGCTGGCAGGTTACCTGCCCGGTCTCGCCCTGCTGCGCGACTACGACGAGGGGCGCATCGACACCACGCCCGGCGCAACTCCGGGATGGACGCTGACCCTCGACGAGGCCCGGTCGGTCATCGCAGCAGTCGCCACCGAGTTCCCCGACGATGGGCTGTTCGGCAAGGAGCGCGGAGAGGCGCTTGACGGCGTGATCGGTGCGATCTACCAGGGCTTCGGCGGACACGATCTCTATCCGACCGTCGAAGAGAAGGCCGCGAACCTGCTCTATCTCGTGATCAAGGACCACCCGCTCTCCGACGGCAACAAGCGCAGCGCAGCCGCGTTGTTCGTCACGTTCCTCGCACGCAACGGACTGCTCGCGAGTGCTGGCGGTTCGCCGCGGATCACGAACAACGCTCTCGCCGCGATCACCCTCATGGTCGCCATGAGCGACCCCAAGGAGAAAGACCTCATGATCTCCTTGCTCATCCGCATGATCTCGGAGGGCGCAGCATGAGCCGCATTGACGAGCTGATCGCGGAACTCGCGCCGGACGGCGTCGAGTTCAAGGCTGTTGGCGAAATCACGGCAAGGAGTTCGAACATCAAATGGGCAATGGCGGGTGATGCCGAGTTTCAGTACATTGATTTAAGTTCCGTAGACCGCGTCTCGCATCGAATTGGTGAAACGGCATCCATCACTGCGGACAATGCTCCCAGTCGTGCGCAACAAATCGTCCACACGGGGGATGTGATCTTCGCCACCACGCGTCCCGCGCAAATGCGATGGGCAGTTATACCGCTTGAGTACGAGGGACAGATCGCAAGCACGGGATACTGTGTGCTTCGACCAGATACTTCCGTGGTGCTCACGAACTTCTTAGCACACCTCCTCGGCACGGGTGCCTTCCGGCAGTACGTTGAGGCGAACCAGGTCGCGGGAAACTATCCCTCGATCCCCGACAATCGCGTTCGGGCCTACCGAATCCCCGTCCCGCCTCTCGAGGTGCAGCGGGAGATCGTGCGAGTATTGGATCAGTTCACTCAGCTGGAAGCGGAGCTGGAAGCGGAGCTGGAAGCACGCCGCGCGCAGTACGACTATTACGCAGGCGAACTGCTCGCGGTGGATCAGGATATTCCTCGTGTGAAGTTCGGAGACGTCGCGACGATCGTTCGTGGCGCTTCTCCACGTCCGATTCAGCAGTTTCTGACCGATGACCCGTTCGGCGCTCCGTGGATCAAGATCGGCGATGTCCCGGCGGATGGCAAGTACATCACGCGAACCGGCCAGCGCGTCACCCTCGCTGGCGCTGCCAAATCGCGGCGCGTGATGCCTGGTGACTTCGTACTCTCCAACTCAATGAGCTTCGGGCGCCCCTACATATCAAAGATCGAGGGGTATATCCACGACGGCTGGCTTGCGATCAGTGATTTCGAGGACTCCTACGTTGCGGACTACCTCTATTACCTGCTTCGTTCGGCTCCAGTGCAGGATGAGTTCAATCGCCGCGCAGGCGCGGGAACCGTCCAGAACCTGAACGCGGATATCGTGCGGTCGGTGGAGATCCCGCTTCCGCCGCGTGACGTGCAAGAGCGCGTTGTCACCCTACTCGATCGCTTCGATGCTCTCGTGAACGACCTGAGCGTCGGTCTCCCTGCCGAGCTGGCGGCCCGCCGTAAGCAGTACGAGTACTACCGCGACAAGCTGCTGACGTTCAAGGAGCTGCCCGCGTGACCACCACCCGCATCGAGCCCATCGCGCTGAGCGCCGAGAGCACGGTCGTCGCCGAGTTCACCCCGACGCCCGACTCCGAGACCGGGTATGAGTCGGAGGCGCAGCTCGAGGCGCGGTTCATCGCGATGCTCGAGGAGCAGGCCTACGAACGGCTGCACATCACGAGCGAGGCCGACCTCATCGCGAACCTGCGGGCGCAGCTTGAGGCGCTCAACGGCATCCGGTTCAGCGACGGGGAGTGGAGCCGCTTCTACAAGGAGCGACTTGCGGGCGAGAACGACGGCATCGTCGAGAAGACGCGCCGCATCCAGGACGACTACGTGCAGGCGTTCGTGCGCGACGACGGCACCACCAAGAACGTGCGGCTCATCGACAAGCAGCACATCCACAACAACCGCCTGCAGGTGCTCAACCAGTACGAGGCGGTCGGCACGCACGCGACACGATACGACGTCACCGTGCTCGTCAACGGCCTGCCGCTCGTGCACGTCGAGCTGAAGCGCCGCGGGGTCGACATCCGCGAGGCGTTCAACCAGATCGACCGCTACCAGCGCACGAGCTTTTGGTCGGGCACGGGCCTCTTCGAGTACGTGCAGCTGTTCGTGATCAGCAACGGCACGCACACGAAGTACTACAGTAACACCACCCGGCGCCAGCACCTCGCCGAGGCCGGCAGCGCGGCCAAGCGCGCCAAGCAGACCTCGAACAGTTTCGAGTTCACGAGCTGGTGGGCGGATGCTGGCAACCGCCCCATCCGCGACCTCGTCGGTTTCACGCGCACCTTCTTCGCCAAGCACACCCTGCTGGCGATCCTGACCACCTACTGCGTGTTCACCGAGCAGGAGCTGCTGCTCGTGATGCGGCCGTACCAGATCGTCGCCACCGAGCGGATCCTGCGGCGCATCGAGACCTCGACCAACATGAAGCAGCTCGGCACCCTCGCCGCGGGCGGCTACGTGTGGCACACCACCGGCAGCGGCAAGACGCTCACGAGCTTCAAGACCGCGCAGCTCGCGAGCCGCCTGCCGAGCGTCGACAAGGTGCTGTTCGTGGTCGACCGCAAAGACCTCGACTACCAGACGATGCGCGAGTACGACCGCTTCGAGAAGGGCGCCGCCAACTCGAACAAGTCGACCGCCGTGCTCAAGAAGCAGCTCGAGGACCCGTCGGCCCGCATCGTCATCACCACCATTCAGAAGCTCACGAACTTCATCAACGCCAACAAGGGGCACGCGATCTACGACGGCCACGTCGTGCTCATCTTCGACGAGTGCCACCGCTCGCAGTTCGGCGAGATGCACACCGCGATCACGAAGGCGTTCCGCCGCTACAACCTCTTCGGGTTCACCGGCACGCCGATCTTCTCGGCCAACGCGTCGAGCTCCGGCAACGTGCAGCTGCGCACCACCGAGCAGGCCTTCGGCGAGAAGCTGCACACCTACACGATCGTCGACGCGATCACCGACAAGAACGTGCTGCCGTTCCGCATCGACTACGTCAACACGATCAAGCTGCCGGATGCCGTGAAAGACGCCGAGGTGCACGGCATCGACACCGAGGAGGCGCTGCTCGCCCCCGAGCGCCTGCGCCAGATCGTGGAGTACATCCGCGAGCACTTCGACCAGAAGACGAAGCGGGCGAGCCACTACAGCCTGGACGGCAAGCGGGTGCGGGGCTTCAACTCGATCCTGGCCACCGCGTCCATCAAGGCGGCGCAGCGCTACTACAACCAGTTCGCGATCCAGCAGAAGCACCTGCCCGAGCACGAGCGCCTCAAGGTCGCGCTCATCTACAGCTACGCCGCCAACGAGGCCGTCGGCGACACGCTCGACGAGGAGGCGTTCGACACCGACCATCTGAGCGGCGACGCGCGCTCGTTCCTGGAGGACGCCATCCAGGACTACAACGAGATGTTCGGCACGAGCTTCGACACCAACGGCGACAACTTCGAGAACTACTACAAAGACCTCTCGCTGCGGCTCAAGAACCGCGAGGTCGACATCGCGATCGTCGTCAACATGTTCCTCACCGGCTTCGACGCCACCACGCTCAACACCCTGTGGGTCGACAAGAACCTGCGCGCCCACGGGCTCATCCAGGCCTACTCGCGCACCAACCGCATCCTGAACTCGGTCAAGACCTACGGCAACATCGTCTGCTTCCGTGACCTCGAGGACGCCACCAACGACGCGATCTCGCTGTTCGGCAACAAGGAGGCGGGCGGCGTCGTGCTGCTCAAGCCCTACGCCGAGTACTACGACGAGTACGCGGACGCCGTGCATCGGCTGCTGAGCGAGTTCCCGCCCGGCGAGCTCATCCTGGGGGAGCAGGCGCAGCGCGACTTCATCGCCCTGTTCGGCAGCATCCTGCGGCTGCAGAACATCCTGCAGTCGTTCGACGACTTCGCGGGCAACGAGATCCTCACCGAGCGGCAGCTGGCCGACTACCAGAGCGAGTACCTCGACCTGTGGGCCGAGCGGCGCAAGGTAGCCGACGCGGACAAGGAGTCGATCCTCGGCGACGTGACCTTCGAGATCGAGCTCATCAAGCAGGTCGAGATCAACGTCGACTACATCCTCATGCTCGTGCAGCGCTACCGCGACGCCCACGGCGACGGGGAGGACACCGAGATCCGCGCCAGCATCATGCGCGCCGTCGACGCCAGCCCCACACTGCGCAACAAGCGCGACCTCATCGAGACCTTCGTCGACTCGGTCAACGCCTCCGCGGCCGTCGACGCGCAGTGGATGGCGTTCGTCGCCGCCCGTCGCGCCGAGGAGCTCGACCGGCTCATCGCCGAGGAGAACCTCAAGCCCGAAGAGGCGCGCGAGTTCGCGGAGGCGGCGCTGAGGTCCGGCGAGGTTTCGGGCGCCGGGACCGCGCTCACCCGCATCCTGCCGCCGACCTCGCGGTTCGGCGCCGCAGCCGGGCACGCGGAGAAGAGGGCGACCGTGCTGCGGAAGCTGCGCGAGTTCGTCGAGCGCTTCGGTGGGCTCGGGTAGCCGCCGCATCCGCCATCCTGGAATGGTGCCCACGCATCCCGACCTCGCCGAGCTCGCGCGCTCGATGTTCGTGCTCCTGACCACATACCGCCGCGACGGCGAGGCCGTACCGACGCCCGTGTGGATCGCCGACGACGGCGAGCGCCTGCTTGTGACGACGGGCGCGGCGTCGGGCAAGGTCAAGCGGAGGTGACCGAGGTCCACTCCGCGACCGTGGCGAGGTCGCCGAGCTTCACACCGAGGTCCATCTCCTCTTCGGCCGTCGCGAACGTCGGGTCGGCATCGGTGCTGGCCCCGGATGGCCCGGTCCGGCCCGATCGTGCTCATCCTCAGAGTGCGCAGACGCGAGAAGGGGCCCGCTGAGCGGACCCCTTCGATGGCGGAGGATGGGGGATTCGAACTGTTCCGTACCCCCGTCCCCGCCGGATCACGATAGCGCGTCCTGGCCCGTAAACAGGCTCTGCGCAGTTTGGGTGGGGTAGGTGAGCGTGAGGTGCGTGACGTGGTGGGGTGAGGCGGGTCGAGGTCCGGAGGATCGGTAGCGACCAAGCAATCTGTCCATTCGGAGACCTCGACCCGTGCCCGATGCTACGCGCTGCGTCGATGCGCGTTCTTGTTCTGCAGCTGACTATTGTGATCGCTGTGACCTGTTGGTCGGGTTCGACGGGCTCCGGGTCGCTGGTGTCGAACGCTGCGGCGACGGGGTGCTCGTGGCCGATGTCGAGTCGCCGCCAGCCCTGGTTGGTTGCCCTGGGTGCGGGGTGCTCGCGGAGTCGGCGGGCCGCAAGGTGCTCGTCCTGACGGACGCGCCGATTGGCGGCGGGCCGGTGCGGGTCCGGTGGCGCAAGCGCCGATGGCGGTGCCGCCAGGGGGGGCCAGGTGCGCTTGTTCACGGAGCAGGCTCCGGGTATCGCGGCTGCGAACGCGACGCTGACGGTTCGCGCGGTGGCGTGGGCGGTGGTGCAGATGCGGCGCGAGAACGCGTCGGTGCGTGGCATCGCCCGGCAGCTGCGGGTCGCCTGGCGCACCGTCTGGACGCACGTGGAGGCCGAGTTGCGGCGGCGCGAGCAGGATCCGTCCCGGTTCGATGGCGTCGAGGTACTCGGCGTGGACGAGCACCTCTGGCACCACGCCTCCACCAAGCCCGTCGCCGACGGCGGGCGTGGCCCGAAGGAACTGACCGGGATGGTCGATCTCACCCGTGATTCCTCTGGTCGCGTGCGGGCGCGCCTGCTGGATCTGGTGCCGGGCCGGTCTTCGGGGGCGTACGCCGACTGGATCAAGGAACGAGACGATGCGTTCCGCGCCGGGGTGAAGATCGCCGCGCTGGACCCGTTCGCCGGCTAGAAGGCTCTCGACGACGAACTCGACGACGCCGTCGCGGTGCTCGATGCGTTCCACGTCGTCAAGCTCGGAACCGCCGCGGTCGACGAAGTCCGCCGCCGCGTCCAGCAGGACATCCTCGATCACCGCGGCCGCAAGGGCGACCCGCTTACGGGATCCGGAACATCCTCCGCGCCGGCAGGGAACGACTCACCGACCGGCAGAAGGCCCGCCTGGAAGCCGCGTTCACGCAGCGGCAGGAGCACGTCGAGGTCGAAGTCGCCTGACACACCGCCCAGCAGCTCCGCGACGCCTAAGAACATCCCGACCTGGCCGAGGGAAAGAAGATCGCGCTGCAGGTACTCGCGTCGTTCCCTTCGTGCCCGATCCCGGAGATCGCCCGGCTCGGGACGACGCTGAGCCGGTGGCGTGACACGCTCCTCGCGTACTGGACAACCGACCGATCATCCAACGGCGGCACCGAAGCGGTGAACGGGCTCATCGAACTCGCCCGTCGCGTCGCGCGAGGGTTCACCAACTACGACAACTACCGGCTTCGGATGCTCCTCGTCGCCGGCGGTCTCGACCCCACCACCCCCACCTGAAAAACGCAGAGCCCGTAAACACGGGCGAGTCGGCGGGGCGACCTGTGGATAACTCCATCGGGGTTCATGCACCCGCACGGTCGGTAGCACATGAGTAAGCACATGAATCGGGTCTGCCGCGAGCGCGAATCCTGACCGGCGTCCATGTTGCGGACCCTCGGAGAATCATCCAGTCAACCGACCCTGAGATGCTCTGGCACTATCGACATATCTCCGCCCCACAATCCAGCCAGGATGCTCCCAAACCAGATAATCGGACCTGCTCCCAGAAAGAGAACCGCGGCGAGGACGATAGTCGTGATGAGCGGCCGTGCGGCGCGGCTGCTGGACAGGGTGCGCCTTCGGTCGGAGAGGGCGAGACCCGCGAATACGATACTGAGCACGCAGGCAATGCCGATCATCGGAAGGATGATAATCAGGAGCGGGTAGAGGAAGAGCTGCCCTGCTGCGCCTGCCACGAAGAACGGCAGCCAGAACACGAGATACGTGATGAGGAAGATCGCGGCGCCCACGCCGAGCGAGATGTATGAGATCCGACTCAGCAACTCCTACCTCCCTGCGTAGCGGTCGGCGGGGCGGGTCCGATACCTGCCCCTAGCGTATCGCGCGAACCGAATCTAGCCTGCAGGGGAAACGCACAACCACCACGTCGTCGCCGCGGATCTGGAGGACGCGCGGGAGCAGTTCACCGCCGCGCTCGAGCGCGACCGCGCCGACCGCGGCCTGATCGCCGCGACCCAGGCGGCACGCGAAGCCGTCGCTGGGCTCGCGTCCGACGGGCCGGTGCGCCTCGTGAACGCGGATCGCGCCCGGCTCGCCCGGCGGATCGAGGACGCCGAGCAGCAGGCCGAGAAGTGGGAGCGGATCGTGGCCGCGTACGACCGGCAGCGCGACGCGCACCGGGCCGAGTCTGACGAGCAGCACCAGGCGGTCACCGCCGCGGATGCCCGCGCCGCCGCGGTCCGTGCCGAAGTCGCGGCCCCACTGATCGAGCAGGCCACCGCCGACGGCACCGCCCACATCGAGACGCGGGGACTGATGTGGGAGGCGACCGCCGCCCGCAGCGCAGCGGGGCGGCTCAGGAAGCGCGCCGCCGACCGTGCGGCGACCCAGGCGACGGGCGAGCACCACGCCACGGAGGACGCGGTGCGGCGGCGCTGGGGCAGCCTGCCGACCGGCGCGGGCGGCGTGGAACCGTGGGCCGAGACGGTCGCCAGAAGGCAGGCCCACACCGACCAGCGCGTGACCGAGACGCGACTGGAGGCGGAGCAGGCCCACCGCGAGCAGAGCCGCCTCGCCGAGCGGCACCTGCGCGAGTCCACCGCCCTGCGCCGGCAGCTGCTCGGCTCCGCCACCCCGAGCACCGCCGCCACCTGCGCGACCGGACGGCGTGCCCGCGCGGAGCAGGCCAGGCACGACCTCGCGCAGATCGAGGCGCTGCCCGTCACCGAGGCCGCGCAGCTCGTCCGCGAACTCGCCGCCCGAGCCGAGGCTGAGCGGCAGACAGCCGAGCGCGCCCAGGCCGCACGCGAAGCGCGCGCCGCGCAGCTCGGCCCGTCCCGGCCGTCGAGCGAGCACGGCAGGACGGGGTCGGAGCGCGACTTCGGGCCGAGTCTGTAGTGTCGTGTCCCCGTCGCATGTCGGCCTGCCGCCGTACACTCGATACATGGCATCGAAGGCGGCGGAGGTCGAGCGGGCGCTGCTCGCGCTGTCCGAGCACGATCGCGCTGCGGTGATCCACGCCGGCCTGCTCAGTCTGGACGGTGGCCTCGATCCCGTCGAGCAGGGCGAGGTCGATGCCGCCTGGCGGGACGAGCTCGGCGGTCGGCTCGATGATGTGCTGAACGGTCGGGTCGAGCTGGGGACGTTCGAGCAGACCTACGCCCGGTTCGCCGCGAAGTACCCGGCACCGGCGGAGTGACCGCGCCGCACGCCGAGCACCCCGAGGCGGGCGCGGGACTGTTCGCGGCCGCCGAACGGCTCGAACAGGCTGAGCCCGGCCTGGGTCACGCGCTGTTCGCTGTGGTCCGCGAGGCGATAGACGCGATCGAGCAGTACCCGGACGGGTGGCCGCCGTTCCCTGGCTGGGATCGCGAGCCCGTCGTCTCAGCACATGGGGCACTCTGAGCCCCTGGTGGCGAGAAGAAAAAGCCTGGTCAAAGGCCATTTAGATTCGGCGGAGGATGGGGGATTCGAACCCCCGAGGGCTTTCACCCAACACGCTTTCCAAGCGTGCGCCATAGGCCACTAGGCGAATCCTCCTGGGACCCCCCGCGCACCCGCCAGAGCCCGGTTACCCTTGCTGCGTTTCCGCCCTGGGGGAGTTGGCCTGGATGGCGCCACGCGGGGAGCCGTCGACGAGTCTACCGGTATAAAGTGCGGGCCCGGCCAGGTCGGTCGTCCCGACTACTCTGGACGCGTGGTCACCGCCCTCTATCGTCGCTACCGCCCGGAGACGTTCGCCGAGCTGATCGGGCAGACGCAGGTGACCGATCCGCTCCGCACGGCCCTCCGCACCGACCGCGTCGGACACGCCTACCTCTTCTCCGGCCCGCGCGGCTGCGGCAAGACCACGAGCGCGCGCATCCTCGCACGCTGCCTCAACTGCGCCGAGGGGCCCACCGACGCCCCGTGCGGGAGATGCGCGAGCTGCATCGAGCTCGCGCGCGACGGCGGCGGATCGCTCGACGTCATCGAGATCGACGCCGCGAGCCACAACGGCGTCGACGACGCCCGCGACCTGCGCGACCGCGCCGCCTTCGCCCCCGCGCGCGACCGCTACAAGATCTTCATCCTCGACGAGGCCCACATGGTCACGCCGCAGGGCTTCAACGCCCTGCTCAAGCTCGTCGAGGAGCCTCCGGAGCACGTGAAGTTCATCTTCGCGACGACCGAGCCCGAGAAAGTCATCGGCACCATCCGCTCCCGCACCCACCACTACCCGTTCCGGCTCGTCCCGCCGGCGCAGATGCTCGACTACCTGCAGCACCTGTGCGGCGAGGAGCGCATCGAGGTCGAGGGCGGCGTGCTGCCGCTCGTCGTCCGTGCGGGCGGCGGATCGGTGCGCGACACCCTGTCGCTGCTCGACCAGCTCATCGCCGGCTCCGAGGGCAATCTCGTGCGCTACGAGCGCGCGGTCGCGCTGCTCGGCTACACGCACGGCGCCCTCCTCGACGAGATCGTCGACGCCCTCGCCGCGCGCGACGCGCAGGGCGTCTTCGCGGGCGTCGACCGCGTCATCCAGACCGGGCAGGACCCGCGCCGTTTCGTGGAGGACCTGCTCGAGCGCCTCCGCGACCTCATCGTCGTCGCCGCCACGCGCGACCAGGCCGCCGCCGTGCTGCGGGGCGTGCCCGCCGACGAGATCGAGCGGATGCAGCTGCAGGCCGCCACGTACGGCCCCGTCGAACTGTCGCGCGCCGCCGACGTCGTCAACGCCTCGCTCAGCGAGATGACGGGCGCCACCTCGCCGCGCCTCCACCTCGAGCTCATGGCCGCGCGCCTGCTCGTGCCCTCCTCCGACGACACCGAGCGCGGCACGCTCGCGCGCGTCGAGCGCCTCGAGCGCCGCATCGGCATCGAGGGTTCGGATGCCGCCCCGGCACCCGCGGCCGCGGCCCCCGCCGCGCGCCCCGCCGCAGCGTCCGCGCCGCCGCCGGCTGCGGACGACGAGGCCCCCGACCTGTCGGTCGCGGCCGCCGCATCCGCGGCCACGCGGGTCGCGGACGCGCCCGCCGCGCCCCCGGCTGCCGAGGAGCGGGCCGCCGACGCCGCCACGCGTCCCGAGGCCGCCAGCCCGGCGGAGGTCCCGGCCCCCGCGGCCACGATGCCTCCGCGGGCCCCGCGCGACCCGTCCGCGCCCGTCACGCTCCAGCAGATCCGCGACGCGTGGCCCGAGATCCTCGAGGTCGTGCAGGGCATCAAGCGCGGCTCGTGGATGGTCGTCTACACCTCCACCCCGCGCGCCTACGACGGCGCCAACGAGGTGCTCACGCTCACCTTCCCGAGCGATAACGACGTGCAGAGCTTCCGTCAGTCGCAGGGGGCCGGCGAGAGCGTCAGCGAGCACCTGCGCCAGGCGATCGTCAAGGTGCTCGGTGTGCGCGTGAAGTTCATCGCGCGGGTCGAGGGCGGCGCCGCCGGGCCCGCCGCATCCGGCCCCGCGTCGGGCGCCGCCGCGCCCCGCCCGGCCGAGCAGCGTCCCGCGGCCTCCCGCCCGGAGCCCGCGCCCGTCGCGACCGGCTGGAACGTCACCCCGATCCCGGGCTCGACCCCGGCCTCCGCCCCGAGCGACGACGATGCGCCGCCGCCGGCCGACGAGGAGCCTCCGCCACCGGACGACGAGCCGCCCTACCCGGACCCCGCCGAGCGCTCCGCCCCGGCGCAGCGCCCGGCGCCGTCGCAGGCAGCCCCGCAGGCAGCCGGGAAGCCCGCGGCGCCCGCGCAGAAGCCCGCGCAGCGCGTCTCGAGCAACCCCAACCGCCCGGGCCGCTACGGCGAGGCCGTCGTGCGCGAGGTGCTCAAGGCGAGCTTCATCGAAGAGGTGCAGCTCAACCCCCGCGACCGCCCCGTGCGGCTCGTGGAGGATCCGGCCCCGGCGTCGGCCCCCGTGCCCGGCGCCCCCGACGGGGAGGCGTAGCCCGTGTACGAGGGGATCGTCCAGGACCTCATCGACGAGCTCGGCCGCCTGCCGGGCATCGGCCCGAAGTCGGCCCAGCGCATCGCGTTCCACATCCTGCAGACTGAGAGCTTCGACACCACGCGGCTGGCGGAGATCCTCACGGTCGTGCGGGAGAAGGTCAAGTTCTGCCAGGTGTGCGGCAACGTCTCCGAGCAGGACACCTGCGCCATCTGCCGCGACCCGCGCCGCAACTCCTCGGTGATCTGCGTCGTCGAGGAGGCGAAGGACGTCGTCGCGATCGAGCGCACGCGCGAGTTCCGCGGGCTCTACCACGTGCTCGGCGGGGCCATCAGCCCCATCGACGGCATCGGGCCCGACGACCTCCGCATCCCGCAGCTGCTCAAGCGGCTCGCGTCGGCGGAGGTCACCGAGGTCATCATCGCGACCGACCCGAACCTCGAGGGCGAGGCCACCGCCACCTACCTCACACGCCTGCTCGTGCAGCCGGGGCTCACCGTCTCGCGTCTCGCGTCCGGTCTCCCGGTCGGCGGCGACCTCGAGTACGCCGACGAGGTCACCCTCGGCCGCGCCTTCGAGGGGCGCCGCGTCGTCGACTGACCACCCGCCGCCGCGGATGCCGACCCCCGTGCGCGGAGGGGCATCCGGGGCTGGATAGGATTTCCTTCGTTCCCCACCCCAGGAGTCTCTTCCCGTGTCCCTCATCGTCCAGAAGTTCGGCGGTTCGAGCGTCGCCGACGCCGAGAGCATCAAGCGGGTCGCGAAGCGCATCGTCGAGACCCGCAAGGCCGGCAACGAGGTCGTCGTGGCCGTCTCCGCGATGGGCGACACGACCGACGAGCTCATCGACCTCGCCCACAAGGTCTCGCCCATCCCCGACCCGCGTGAGATGGACATGCTGCTCACGACGGGCGAGCGCATCTCGATGGCGCTGCTCGCGATGGCGATCCGCGACATGGGCTACGAGGCGCGCTCCTACACGGGCAGCCAGGCGGGCATGATCACGGACGCGCAGCACGGCGCCGCCCGCATCGTCGACGTCACCCCGACCCGCGTGCGCGAAGCGCTCGACGAGGGCGCGATCGCGATCGTCGCCGGCTTCCAGGGGTTCAACCGCGACAGCCGCGACATCACGACGCTCGGCCGCGGCGGCTCCGACACGACCGCCGTCGCCCTCGCCGCCGCACTCGGCGCGGACGTCTGCGAGATCTACACCGACGTCGATGGCGTCTTCACGGCCGACCCCCGGGTCGTCCCGCGCGCGCACAAGCTCGACCGCGTCACGAGCGAGGAGATGCTCGAGCTCGCCGCCGCGGGCGCGAAGGTCCTGTACATCCGAGCGGTCGAGTACGCCCGCCGGCACGGCGTGACGCTGCACGTGCGCTCGTCGTTCAACAACAACGAAGGCACCTGGGTCGTGAACCAGGTGGAGGGAGAAACCGTGGAAGAACCCATCATCACGGGTGTCGCCGGCGACCTCAGCGAGGCCAAGATCACCGTCGTCGGCGTGCCCGACGTGCCGGGCAAGGCCGCCGAGATCTTCACGATCGTCGCCAAGACGGGCGCCAACATCGACATGATCGTGCAGAACGTGTCGGCCGCCGCCACAGGTCTCACCGACATCTCGTTCACCCTCCCGAAGGCCGAGGGCGAGAAGGTGCTCACCGCCCTCCGCGCCGAGCAGGAGGCCACGGGCTTCCAGTCGCTCCAGTACGACGACCAGATCGGCAAGCTCGCGGTCGTCGGCGCGGGCATGCGCACGAGCTCGGGCGTCTCGGCCCAGCTGTTCCGCGCGCTCTCGGATGCGGGCATCAACATCGAGATGATCTCCACCTCCGAGATCCGCATCTCGGTCGTCACGCGCGCCGACACCCTGCCCGACGCGATGCGCGTCGTGCACACCGCGTTCGGCCTCGACGGTGACACCGAGGCCGTGGTCTATGCAGGAACCGGGCGCTAAAGGCGAAGGCCATTTCTGGCCTTCGCGCACCCGGTTCCCGGCGCCGTCTCGGCGCCGGTGGGCGCTAAAGGCGAAGGCCATTTCTGGCCTTCGCGCACCCGGTTCCCGGCGCCGTCTCGGCGCCGGTGGGCGCTAAAGGCGAAGACTCATCACAGCCGCTCGCGCGGCTTGTCGTCGTTGCGCCCCTGGATCCAGCGCTTCTGGGTGCCGTTGTTCTCGCCGACCTTGACGTCCTCGCCCGTCATGTTGGAGACGACGACCTCGGTCTCGTGCTCGAACGCGTGGCTCTTGTCGGTGTTGCGGTACGCCATCCACACGGCCCAGTAGAACGAGGTCGCGCCGACGGGGCCGACGGCGAGCAGCCAGAGCGGCGATTCGCTGTCGAGCGTGATGAGGGCGATGGTGAGTTCGAGCATCCGTACCCCTAGAAATTCCACACGATCCACACCGCGAGACCCTCGAGCGCGGTGCCGACGGTCATCGCGACGAGGAGCAGCTTGGGCACGCTCACGGGCACGCTGCCCATGGTCTCGCCCGTGCGCCCGTTGACGGCGATGTAGTGGAGGAACTCGCTGCCGTCGGACTTCTTCTCGTAGTACGAGTACAGCCACACGGGCAGCAGCACCGACACCCAACGGGTGCCCTTGAGCTCGAGCGCCTCGCTCTCCCACCGCACGCCGCGGTCGTACCGCGTCGAGTCGGTCGCCTTCTGGCGGGCGATGCTGAGCATCTGGTGCCGCGCGACCGGCATGACGGCGTCGATGTTGAGGTCGCGCTTCTCGGACGTGTAGCTGCCCATGTAGTTGGCGTCGTACGTGACGGCGTTCTTCGTGTCGAACGGCAGGATCGTGTTGATGACGTTGTTGGTGTTGCGCCGGGTGTCCTGGTTCGCGCGCGACGACGACGACTCGAGGGTGAGGTCGTCGACGGTGAAGTCGAAGCTGCGCGTCACGCGGTAGACGTCGGCGTCGTAGTACGTCTGCTTGTTGTTGTCCGAGCCGCGCGTGTACTGGCGGGTCTTGATCTCGCCGTGGCCCGCGATGTCGGCGTGCGCGTTGCCGTCGACGAGCAGGTACGGCATGTACACACCCACGACGTTCTCGGGCGTGAACTGCTGCTTGAAGCGCTTGTGCGCGAACATCCGCCGCTTGCCGGCGAACGCGCGCACCGCCTCCACGGCCTGCTCGTGCGTGACGCGGAACGGCAGCACGGCATCCGGCACCGCGCCGTTGGGGATCTGCGTCTGCTGCGAGAGCACCTGGCGGCACCAGTGGCAGCGCGCCTGCAGCCGGCTCTCGGTGTTGATGACGACCTCGGCGCCGCAGCCCTGGCACTTGAGCGTGATGATGTTCGACGCGTCGGCGTCGATGTCGCCCGCGCCCGTCGTGAGGACCGTGCCCTCGAGCTGCTCGATGGGCGAGTCGAACCCGACCGCCTGCATGAAGTTCTCCGCCACCCACTCGTAGCGGCAGAAGGTGCAGCGCAGGTGGTCGGTGCCGGGCACGGGCCCGATCTCGGTCGACCCGCAGCGCGGACACTTCGTGAGGCCGTCGCCCTTCGCGTTCGACGTGTCGACGGGGCCCTCGTCGGCCGCGAGGGCCTCCGCGAGCTCGGGCGGCACAGCCGGCGTCGCCGGACCCGCGGGTGCGGATGCGGCGGCCGGCGCGGGCGCAGCGGCCTGCGCCGCCGGGTCGACCGGCGGCACAGGCGGCTGAGGCGTGGTGGAGGAGTCGCTCATCGCCTGGTGGGGGAGCTCAGCTGCCGAGGACCTTCGCCTTGACGGCGTCGTAGTCCTCCTGCGTGATGAGTCCCGCGTCGAGCATCTGCTTGGCCTGCGTGAGCTTCGCCATCGGGTCGTCCGCAGCGGGCGCGGCGCCGGCCGCGGGGGCCGCGGGCGCGACGGGCTGCTGGAGGCCGGCGAGACCGCCGAGCGTGCCGGCGGCCATGCCGACGCCGAGGATGCCGGCTCCGCCGCCCTCGGCTCCCGCCGACTCGATGCCCTGCGCGACCGAGGCCTGCAGGTTCGAGTTGCCGCGGGCGCCCGAGAGGGCGTCGGCGCGCTTGACCTTCGAAAGCAGCTCGGTCGTGTCGGCGTCGTACTCGATCGAGATGATCGCGGTCGACACGATCTCGAGACCGCGGTTGGCCTTCCAGGAGTAGCCCTCCTCGACGGCCTCCGCGAGGCTCTTCGCGAAGCCGAGCGAGTCGGACTGGATCTGCGTGATGCGCGTGCGGCTCGGGTCGTTCGTGTACTTCGAGAACGCGGGCGCGAGCGCCGAGACCACCTCGTTGAACAGCTGCGTCGCCGCGTCGTTGTTCATGTCGGTGAAGTCGAAGACCTGGGCACCCGTGAGGTACGTCGCGGGCACGAAGTTCTTGACGAACAGGATCGGGTCGACGATGCGCAGAGTGTACGAACCACGCGTGAGCGCGCCGACCTGCGTGCCGAGCCAGGCGTCGTCCCAGTAGATCTCGCTCTGGGTGCCGAAGCGGTTGTTCGGGAGCTCCTTGAGGCTCACGTAGAACGCGGCCTGCTGCGAACCGGGCATGCCGCCGCGCTTGAAGCGCTCCCAGGTCTGCAGGATGAGCGGGCTGAGGAAGCCGTCGCCCGCGAAGATCGACTGGCTGTTGACGTCGTCGGACTGCCAGGTGTAGCCACCGGGCTCGGCCACGAGACCGGTGATCTCGCCGTCCTGCATCGTGATGAGGCCGTAGCCCTCGGGGACGACGATCTTGGAGCCGTTGCTGATGATGTGCTCGGACCCCTTGGTGTTGGAGCCGCGGCCCGCGTTCGTCTCCTTCTTGACCGCCGGGAACAGCGCCGCCGTGGGCTGCACGTTCGGGATCGTGTAGAAGTCGAGCCACTGGTCGGCGAACATTCCGCCGATCGCGCCGCTGAATGCCTTGATGAAGCCCACGAATCACTCCTTTGGGTGGTTTGAGGTCAGATTAGTGCCCCCGGGGGGTCGGCGTCCCCTCCTCGTGAGGCGCGATCGCGCCCTCTCGTCCCCGGACGGGGGCGGACGGATGCGTGTGGCGGGATCTCGTGGGTCGCTGGCGCTCGTCCGCCGGTAACGGGATACGGCCGCCGGTACGATGACCCGGTGAGCAACGAACAGGGCATCCGTCTCGGCGTCGTGGGCGCCACCGGTCAGGTCGGCGCGGTCGTGCGCCGCCTCCTCGTGGAGCGCGACTTCCCGATCGCCGAGATCCGCTTCTTCGCGTCCGCGCGCAGCGCGGGCACGACCCTTCCCTTCAAGGGCGAGGACATCGTGGTGGAGGATGCCGCCACGGCCGACCCCACGGGCCTCGACGTCGCGATCTTCTCGGCCGGCGCCACCATGTCGAAGGTGCAGGCCCCGCGCTTCGCCGCGGCCGGCGTGCTCGTCATCGACAACTCGAGCGCCTGGCGCATGGACCCCGAGGTGCCGCTCGTCGTCTCCGAGGTCAACCCGCACGCGCTCGACGAGGCCGTGAAGGGCATCGTCGCGAACCCCAACTGCACCACGATGGCCGCCATGCCCGTGCTGAAGGTGCTCGACGCCGAGGCCGGCCTCGAGCGTCTCGTCGTGTCGACCTACCAGGCGGTGTCGGGTGCGGGTCTCGCGGGCGGCGAGGAGCTGCTCGCCCAGGCCACCGCCGCGGTGGGCCAGGATGCGATGGGTCTCGTGCACGACGGCGGTGCCGTCGAGCTGCCGGAGCCCGTCAAGTTCCCGCGCAACATCGCCTTCAACGTCGTTCCGCTCGCCGGCTCGATCGTCGACGACGGCCTCGACGAGACCGACGAGGAGAAGAAGCTGCGCAACGAGTCGCGCAAGATCCTCGAGCTGCCCGAGCTGCTCGTGTCGGGAACCTGCGTGCGCGTCCCGGTGTTCACCGGCCACTCGCTCTCCATCAACGCGACCTTCCGCGAGCCCATCACCCCGCAGCGTGCGCGCGAGCTCCTCGCCGACGCCCCCGGCGTGCAGCTCTCCGACGTGCCGAACCCGCTCGAGGCGGCCGGCGCCGACCCGAGCTTCGTGGGCCGCATCCGTCAGGACCAGTCGGTGCCGGACGGCAAGGGCCTCGCGCTCTTCATCTCGAACGACAACCTGCGCAAGGGTGCGGCGCTCAACGCGGTGCAGCTCGCCGAGCTCGCCGCGGCGCGGCTCACGGCGGCGACCGCCTGACGTCCTGCGGCCTCGACCGCTGGTCGAGCGGCGTCGCGTCGCGCGCCGCTCAACCGGTCGTCGTGCGCGCCGCGATGTCCTGGTGCGCGAGCCGCCGCAGCGCGGCGAGCACGGGCTCGTGCGCGGCGGTGCCGAGCACGGCGTAGGAGATCGCCGCATCCGGTTCTCGGGGGACCCGCGCGAGGTCGTGCTCGGCGATCGCGTGGACGTGCGGGCCGTAGACCGCGAGCCGTTCGTCGTCGAGCGGCACCCCGACGGCCTCCGCGGCCGCGAGCGCCTGCTCGAGCTGCCGGGTGGCGACGTGCTTCGGCTCGTAGGCCCAGCCGAGCCGTTCGATGACGGCCCGGGCGCGCGGGTAGTCGTCGCTCTCGGGCACCGCGGGCGGCAGGTGGCCGAGGGCGCGACCGTAGGCGGTGTAGAGGTCGGGGCCGGGGGAGTCGACGACCTCGAGCACGCCGCGCGTCTGCTGCACGCTGAGCCCGACGGTCTCGGTGAGGGCCCGGATGACGCCCACGCGACGCACGTGCGTCTCGTCGTACGCGGACCGCGTCTGGGAGAGGCTCTCGCCCGGGTGCAGCAGCCCCTCGCGCAGGTAGAACTTGAGCGTCGGCACGCTCGCGCCGGTGCGGGCGGACAGCTCGGAGATCAGCACGCGATCACCCCTTGTGTTGGATAGTGGTGATATCTAATATTGGATACCATGACAATCCAACCATGGACCACGGTCCTCCTGGGCGCGCTCCTGCTGAGCCTCATCACGGTCGAGACGGGCGGATGGTTCCTCACGCGCGTGCACCGCGGCGCGGTCCCCGCCAACGCCTTGCAAACGAGCTTCTTCCGCGCCGGCCACGCGCACGCGGCGGTGCTGCTCGTGCTGAGCATCGCCGTCATCCCGCTCCTCGACACCGTCGAGCTGCCGCTCGCCGTCGACCTCGTGGGCCGCTTCGGCATCCCCGTCGCCGCGCTGCTCATGCCCGCGGGGTTCTTCCTCTCGGTGCTCGGGAAGGACCCCCAGCGCCCCGGGCGCGCCATGGCGCTGCTGTGGATCGGCGCGGCGTCGCTCACCCTCGGACTCGCCGCGGCAGGGGTCGGCCTCATCGGGGGAGGCGTCGCGCAGCTCCCGTAGGACTTTCGGCAGGTCGGAGGCGGCGGGCGGCGCACGTAGGATGTAAGGCGTGTCTGAACCCGTCGACGTCGTCCTCATCGGCGGCGGGGTGATGAGCGCCACGCTCGGCTCGCTGATCCAGCAGCTCGAGCCCGAGTGGTCGATCACCATCCTCGAAGCCCTGCCGGAGGTCGCGCAGGAGAGCTCCAACCCGTGGAACAACGCGGGCACGGGGCACTCGGCGCTGTGCGAGCTCAACTACACGCCCGAGAAGAACGGGCAGATCGAGATCACGCAGGCGGTCAAGGTCAACGAGCAGTTCCAGGTCTCGCGCCAGTACTGGTCGTACCTGGTCTCGAAGGGGATGCTCCCCGAGCCGACCCGGTTCATCAACCCGGTGCCGCACCTGAGCTTCGTGTGGGGCGAGAAGAACGTCGAGTACCTGCGCAAGCGCTACGAGGCGCTCAAGGACCACCCGCTCTTCCCCGGCCTCGAGTACACCGAGGACGCCCGCGTCATCCGCGAGTGGGCCCCGCTGCTCATCCCGGGCCGCAAGAAGAGCGAGCCGATCGCGGCCACGCGCATCGTGGGCGGCTCCGACGTCGACTTCGGCGCGCTCACCGAGAACCTCATCGACGGCCTCGTCGCGAACGGCGCGGAGCTGCGCACGAGCCGCCGCGTCACGGGCCTCAAGCGTCTGAAAGACGGCACCTGGCGTGTGAGCGGCCGCTACGAGGTCGGCGGCACCCCGTTCGAGCTCACCGCGCGCTTCGTCTTCGTCGGCGCCGGCGGCGCCGCGCTGCACCTCCTGCAGAAGTCGGGCATCAAGGAGATCCGCGGCTACGGCGGCTTCCCCATCAGCGGCGAGTTCCTGCGCACCGACAACCCCGAGATCGTCGCCAAGCACCAGGGCAAGGTCTACGGCAAGGCGTCGGTCGGCGCCCCGCCGATGTCCGTCCCGCACCTCGACACGCGCGTCGTCGACGGCCAGGCGAGCCTCCTGTTCGGCCCGTACGCCGGATGGACGCCCAAGTTCCTCAAGAACGGCTCGTGGTTCGACCTGTTCGCCTCCATCCGCTGGCACAACCTCGGCACGATGATCGGTGCCGGTCTCAAGAACCTGGACCTCGTCTGGTACCTCGTGACCGAGCTGCTGGCCACGCGCAAGAAGCGCCACGCCGCGCTGCAGCAGTTCGCGCCCAAGGCCGAGATGAAGGACTGGTACCTCATCACCGCCGGCCAGCGCGTGCAGATCATGAAGAAGGGGCCCGACGGCAAGGCGGTCATCCAGTTCGGCACGGAGGTCGTCTCCGGCGCCAACGGCACGATCGCGGGCCTGCTGGGCGCCTCGCCGGGCGCCTCGACGGCCGTGCCGATCATGCTCGACGTGCTGAAGAAGTGCTTCCCCGACCGCATCACGGGCTGGGAGCCGCGTCTGACGGAGATGATCCCCTCCTACGGCACGCTGCTCTCGGACTCGCCCAAGAAGGCGGCGAAGGAGCTCAAGGACACCGCCAAGGTCCTCGGCCTGGCCGTCTGAGCCGTCCTGCGGAGTGCCGCGCGTCGCCCCGACGCGACGGTTGACAGGGTGCGCGAGGGCACGTAACCTCGCTCCTCGTGAAGCTGTAGCTCCGACCATCCCCGCGCCCGCGGCATCCGCCCGGCGGGGTTCGCCTCCCCTCGCAGCGCGAGGGTCGAGCGATCGGACGAGCTTCTTTGCGATCCCCCTTCACCCCTTCCTCCGTGCTGCGTGTCGACGGCGTCGGCGTCTCCTTCGGCGACCGGCGCGTGTTCGCCGACCTGTCCCTCACGGTCGGCCCCGGTCAGCGCATCGGGCTGCTCGGCGAGAACGGCGCCGGCAAGTCCACGCTCCTCGCGGTGCTCGCGGGCGAGCTCGAACCGGATACCGGCCGCGTCGAGCGTCCCGCCGCGACCGCCCTGCTCCGCCAGGAGGTGCGCGCCGACCCGGATGCCCCGCTCGCGGCGATCCTCGAGGCCGAGCTGGGCGCGATCCGCGCGCTCGAGGCGGAGCTGCTCGCCGCGGGCGAGGCGCTCGCCTCCGGCGACCCCGCGGCCGCGGACCGCTACGCCGAGCTGCTCGAGGCGGCGGACGCGGCCGAGCTGTGGACGCTCGACGCCTGGCGTGACGAGCTGCTCGACGGGCTCGGCATCGGCCACCTGAGCCTCGACCGCCGGGTGGGCGAGGTCTCAGGCGGTCAGCGCAGCCGCGTCGCGCTCGCGGCGCTCCTGCTCGCCCGGCCGGAGGCGCTCCTGCTCGACGAGCCCACCAACCACCTCGACGACGCGGCCGTGGCCTTCCTCGCGGAGCGGCTGCGCGCCTGGCGCGGGCCGGTGCTCTTCGCGAGCCACGACCGCGCGTTCCTCGACGAGGTCGCCACGGGGCTCGTCGACATCGACCCCGCGGCGTCCCACGGCGTCACGCGCTACGGCGGCGGCTACAGCGACTACCTGGCAGCGAAGGCCGCCGAGCGTGCCCGCTGGGAGGCGCGCTTCGCCGAGGAGGCCCGGGAGGAGGGGCGCCTCGAGCGCGCGGTCGCCGTGACCGCGCACGAGCTCGCGCCGGGCCGTGGCCCGCGCGACAACGACAAGATGAGCTACGACTTCAAGGCGGGCACCCACCAGCGTCAGGTCGCGCGCCGCATCCGGAACGCCGAGGTGCGGCTCGACGAGCTGCGCGCGTCGCGGGTGGGCGAGCCGCCGCCGCTTCTGAGCTTCGCCGGCATCCCCTCGGGCTCCCACCCGCTCGAGGGCGACGAGCCGCTCGTCACGGTGGAGGGCGCCCGCGTCGCCGGACGGCTGACGGTCGGCGACCTCCGGCTCGCCCCGGATGCGCGCCTGCTCGTCACGGGACCGAACGGCGCGGGGAAGTCGACGCTGCTCGGCGTGCTCGCGGGCCGCATCGCCCCGGACGCGGGCCGAGTCCGCCGACGGAAGGGTCTGCGGCTCGCCGTGCTCGACCAGGACGTGCGGTGGGCGGATGCCGCGCGCACCCCGCGTGAGCTGTACGAGCGCGCGGTGGGGGAGCGGCGGGCCCAGGAGCTGCCGCTCGGGGCCCTCGGCCTGCTCCCCGAGCGCGACCTCGACCGCCCTGTCGGACGTCTGTCGATCGGGCAGCAGCGGCGCACGGCGCTCGCGCTCATCGTGGCGCGGCCGCCGCACGTGTTCCTGCTCGACGAGCCGACCAACCACCTCTCGCTCGCCCTCGCGTCGGAGCTCGAGGACGCCCTCGGCGGCTACCCGGGCGCCGTCGTCGTCGCGAGCCACGACCGCTGGCTGCGGAGGCGGTGGGACGGGCCGGAGCTCGCCCTCGCCGCGACGTGAGGCAGGGGAGGCGGCATCCGCTTGACGGGCGTTCGAATGCATGTTCGAATGTTCCGGTGAGGTGGAGCGGGCAGGAGCTGGGCGTCGAGCGCGACGACGCCCTGCCCGGCCTCGCGCGGCTCAGCAACCTCGTGCGCTCGGTGCAGACCCCCGAGTTCGCCGGGCTCACCTTCCACGAGGTGCTCGCCAAGTCGGCCCTCAACCACGTGCCGGGCGCCGCGAAGTCCCTCCCGTTCGGCTGGACCATCAACCCCTACCGGGGCTGCAGCCACCAGTGCGTGTTCTGCTTCGCCCGGCGGACGCACACCTACCTCGACCTCGACGCCGGCCGCGACTTCGACACCCAGATCGTCGTCAAGGTGAACGTCGTCGAGGTGCTCGAGAAGGAGCTCGCGCGGCCGAGCTGGCAGCGGCCCAACGTCGCGCTCGGCACCAACACCGACCCGTATCAGCGGGCGGAGGGGCGCTACCGCCTCATGCCCGGGATCATCGCCGCCCTCGCCGCCGCAGACACGCCCTTCAGCATTCTCACCAAGGGCACGCTGCTGCGTCGCGACATCCCGCTCCTGCAGGCGGCGGCCGAGCGCGTGCCGGTCGAGACGGCGATGTCGATCGCCATCTACGACGACGAGCTGCAGCACTCGATCGAGACGGGCGCCCCCACCACAGCCGCCCGTCTCGCGACGGTGAAGGCGGTGCGCGAGGCCGGGCTGCCGTGCGCCGTGTTCCTCATGCCCGTGCTGCCCTACCTCACCGACTCGCGCGAGCACCTCGACCGCGCGCTCGAGCGGATCGCGGAGGCCGGGGCCACGAGCGTCGCCTACAGCGCCCTGCACCTGCGCCCCGGCGCGAAGGAGTGGTTCGCCGCGTGGCTCGCGCGCACGCATCCCGAGCTCGTGCCCCGCTACCGTGCGCTGTACGGCGCGGGGGCCTACGCGCCCAAGGAGTACCGCCGGCAGCTCGCGGCCCGCATCCGCCCCCTCATCCGCCGCCACGGGCTCGACCGGCCGCGCCTCGACCCGTCCACCGGCATCCCCGCGACACGCCCGCGCGGCAGCGCGGGGATGGGAGCGCTTGCATCCGAGCTGAGCCCGGCGGCCGCGGCCGCGCTGCAGCCCACGCTCTTCTGACGGAATCGGGACACATTTCGGGACGGATCCCCCCGTTCCCCGGGACACCGACGGAGGTAGGCTCGACGCCATGAACCCGACGCTCAGTGCTGCCCCCGCGCGCGGAGAGGCCGGGGGTGCCGTGGTGCGGCTCGCGATCCTCGACGACCACGAGGTGCTGCTCGACACCCTGAGTACGTGGATCGAACGCCACGCACCCGATTTCGACGTCGTCCTCGGCGCCGCCAACTGGCTTGAGCTCGTGCAGAGCCCGGCTTTCCCGACCGATCTCGTCTTCATCGACTTCCAGCTCAAAGAGCCCATCTCGATCGAGGCGCGCGTGCGCACGTGCCGCGCCGCGGGCGCCAAGGTCATCGTGCTCTCGAGCCTCGACACCCGCGAGGCGCGCGACCGCGCCTTCGCCGCCGGGGCGAGCGAGTTCCTCTCGAAGTCGCTCCCGATGGCGAACGTCATGGCGGCCGCGCGCCGCGTCATGGGCATGGAGCCGCCGGAGGACCAGGAGGTCGAGCGCGCCACCGCATCCGCCCCCCTCCAGCACCTCAAGCCCAAGCTCAGCCCCGGCGAGGAGGAGGCGTTCAAGCTCTACGTCTCCGGCCACAGCACCGCCGCCGTCGCCGAGCGCATGAACGTGCAGTACGAGACCGCCAAGACCTACCTGCGTCGCGTCCGCGAGAAGTACGCGAAGGCGGGTCGGCCGGCCAGCAAGAAGGCAGAGCTGATCCGCCGTGCGGCGGAGGACGGATACCTCGAGTAGTGGCGAAGCTGTACTTCCGTTACGGGGCGATGAACTCCGGCAAGAGCACGGCGCTCCTGCAGGCGGCCTACAACTACGAGGAACGCGGCCACGAGGTGCTGCTCGCGAAGCCCGCCATCGACTCCAAGGGCGACGACGCGATCGTCTCCCGCCTCGGCGTCGTGCGGCCCGTCGACTTCACGATCGCGCCCGCCGAGGACCTGCTCGACCGCTTCCAGCGCGAGCGCGCCCGCGCCTTCGAGTCGCGCGGCCGCGACATCAGCTGCCTCCTGTTCGACGAGGCGCAGTTCCTCAGCGAGCAGCAGGTCGACGACCTGCTGCGCATCGCGATCGAGCAGAACATCCCCGTGCTCGCGTACGGCATCCGCACCGACTTCCAGACGGTCGCCTTCCCCGGAAGCCGCCGCCTGCTCGAGATCGCGCACTCGCTCGAGGAGCTCAAGACGATCTGCCGGTGCGGCCGCAAGGCCGTGTTCAACGGCCGCAAGGTCGGCGACCGCTTCGTGTTCGACGGCGACCAGGTCGCGATCGACGGGGTCGCCGTCACCTACGAGTCGCTGTGCGGCGCCTGCTACCTCGAGGAGTCGGGCGGCGTGCTCAACCGCGGGTGGCGTCCGAAGCTCGAGTTCAGCTACGGGGCGGAGCCGGATCCCGACTTCACCTGACGTGCGAAAGGGCCGCCCGAAGGCGGCCCTTTCGTGTTGGTCGGGGTAACAGGATTTGAACCTGCGGCCTCGTCGTCCCGAACGACGCGCGCTACCAAGCTGCGCCATACCCCGGTGCTGCATGCGGCAACCTGTCAAGGATAGCCGATTTCGCGCGGAGGTCAGTCCACCTTCACGGGGGTGAGGGTGATCACGACGGCCTCCGGCGGGCACGCGAACCGCACGGGCGCGTAGATCGACGTGCCGAGCCCCGCCGACACCTCGAGGAACGAGCTGCGCGCGCCCGCCCGCCAGACCGAGAGACCCTGCGCCTGCTCCGGCGGGATGTCGCAGTTGGTGACGAGGGCGGGACGGCCCGGGATGCGCACCTGGCCGCCGTGGGTGTGCCCCGCGAAGACGAGGTCGGCGCCGTGGCTCGCGAAGGCGTCGAGCACGCGACGGTAGGGAGCGTGGGTCGCCGCGAGGGTGAGCACCTGCCGCGCCTGGGGGGTCGACCACTCGACCTCCTCGCGCATCCGCTCGACCATGCCGGGGAGCTCGCCGAGGCGATCCCAGCCGATGTGCGCGTCGCCCGTGCCGATGAGCTCGATGCGGGTCCCCTTGAGCTCGACGGCCCGCACCGCGTTGTTGAGGTCGAACCAGCCGAGCTCCTCGGTGAGGAACGCGTCGAGCGCGGCGGTGTCGAGCTCCGGGGCGCGCTTGCCCTTACGGGACGAGCTCTCGAAGAAGTAGCCGAACGGGTTCTTCAGAACCGGTCCGAAGTAGTCGTTCGAGCCGTGCACGAACAGGCCCGCGGCCCCCTCGAACACCTCGAGCGCGCGCCGCACGCCCGAGATCCCGTCCTCGTGGCCCAGCATGTCGCCCGTGTCGATCACGAGGTCGGGCTCGTAGACGGCGAGCGAGCGCACGAACTCCTGCTTCGCGCGCTGCCAGGGCGCCATGTGCAGGTCGCTCAGGTGGAGGATCGTGATCGGCCGGGCGTCCGGCTCGAGCACGGGCAGCGTCTCGTGGCGCACCGTGAAGCGGTTGCGTTCGACGGCCGCGCCCCACGCGAACGCCGCGAGACCCGCGGCGGCCGTCGCGCCGAGCGCGCCGGCGACCGCGCGTCCCGCCGACGTCATGGGCAGCTGTTCTTCCTGACCGTGAGCGTCACCTGGATGCCCTTGTTCACGACGGATCCCGCCGCGGGGTCCTGGGCCACCACCTTGTCGAGGGTGCCCGGCGGATCACCGGGTTGGGCCTCCACGCAGCCCGGCGTCACGTTCATGAAGCCCTCCTCCTCGAGCGCGCTCTTGGCGTCGTTGTAGTTCTGGTTCGGTGTGACGACGTCCGGCACCGGCGCGGCCTGCCCGTTGCTGCGGAAGACCTTCACGGCCGTCCCCTTCGGCACCTGCGAGCCCGCGGGCGGGTCGGTCGCGACGACCGTGCCGACCGGGAGGTCGGAGTCCATCTCGCCGCCGTCCTCGAAGGAGAGGTTCGCGAGCTCGATGGCCGACTTCGCCTGCTCGGGGGTGAGGCCGAGCACGTCGGGCACGTTCACCTGCACGCCCTTGAGGAGGGCGGGGTCGGGAGCGGCGAACGCGCCACCCGGGAAGTAGGTGTCGAGCTTCAGCACGTAGGGCTTGAAGATGCGGTGACGCAGCACGGCCGCCTGGATGCCGCCCACGTTGATACGACGCAGGTTCTGCTTGCCCTCGATGTTGCCGACCCACACGGCGGTCGAGACCTGCGGCGAGGAGCCGACCATCCACGTGTGGCGGGCCTCGTCGGTGGTACCCGTCTTGCCCATGTAGGGCGTGCCGTCACGCGGGTTCGATGCGGCGGCGGTACCCGACATCACGGACTGCATCGCGTGGGTGGCGGTGTCGGCGACGGCCGGAGTCACGAGCGACTGGCCGCACTCTGGCGCCTGGCCGCCGATCGACTCGCCGCTCGAGTCGATGATGTCGTCGACGATGATCGGCTTGCAGTAGACGCCGTGGTTGGCGATCGCGGCGTACGCGGCCGCCTGCGTCAGCGGGGCGATGTTGTTCTCGCAGCCACCGATCGAGCAGGAGGGCAGCGTCGCGAGATCCGAGCCGTCGGCCTTGCCGTCGGCGCGGTGCACGCCGATCGAGGCCGCGAGCTTCGCGATGTCGCACTGGTCGACCTCCATCGCCATCTGCACGAAGACGGAGTTGACCGAGCCCGCGGTACCGCGTGTCACGTTGTAGAGACCGGACTCGCCGGCGTCGTTGCGGAACTTGAAGTCGGATCCGCCGTGCGGGCCGCCGCAGGTGTCCTGGAACTTGGCCATCGGCACCTGCCGGACGCTCGCGTTGAAGGTCTCGTTGAGGCCGTGGCCCGCGTTGAGGAAGGCGAGGAGCACGTACGGCTTGTAGGTCGAACCGGGCTGGAAGCCCTTCGAGGCGCCGTGGGTGGCGTCGGCCGTGAGGTTGACGGCGGTGGTCGTGAGCGGGTCGCCCATGCCGGTGTCGTCGAACACCTTGTTCTGGGCCATGGTGATGATGCGACCCGTGCCGAGCTGGACGCTCGCGACCGCGGCGCCGAGCTTGAAGCGCGACTCCTCGGCGGGCGCGTACTGCTGCGCGAGCGAGACGGCCGTCGCCTGGGTGTCGGGGTTGATCGAGAGCACGAGCGTGAGGCCGCCCTGGCGCCAGCGCTCGAGCTGCTCGTCGCGGGTGCTGCCGAGCGACGACACCTCGCCGTTGAGCACGCTCTTGAGCGCGTAGTCGCAGGGGAGGCGGTACTCGACGGCCGCGACGGCGCAGCCGGACTTCGGCGGGTTCGAGCTGACCGTGGTCTCATCGACCGGGGTCGCGAGCGCCTCCTCGTACTGCGCCTTGTCGAGGTGGCCCTGCGTGTACATCCAGCCGAGGATGACGTTGCGGCGCTTCTCGTTGCGCTCGTAGTTCTCGGGGTAGATGAGGGTGTTCTTGACCGGGTTCTGCACGATCGCGATGAGGCTCGCCGCCTGGGCGGGCGTGACATCCTTCGCGGACGTGCCGAAGAAGCGCTGCGCGCCGGCCTCGACGCCGTAGGTGTTCGAGCCCATGCCGACGATGTTGAGGTAGGCGGCGAGGATCTCGTCCTTGGAGTACTTCTTCTCCATGCCGATCGCGAGCTTCATCTCGCGCAGCTTGCGGTTGAGGTCGGGGTAGGTCGCGGCCTCGATGGCCTCCTTGCGCTCCTCCTCCGAGTACTCGAGGTTGTTGACGGCGCGGAGCACGAGGATGTTGCGCACGAGCTGCATCGTGAGCGTCGAGGCGCCCGAGGCGCTCGTGCCCGTGGCCTGTCCGATCGCGGCGCGGATGAGCGACGGCATGTCGACTCCGCCGTGCTCGTAGAAGCGGCGGTCCTCGCCGTCGATCGCGGCCCAGCGGAGGTCGTCGTCGATCTGGTCGAGGGTGACCTCCTCGCGGTTCTGGTCGAACCAGGTGGCCACGGGGACGATGTTGCCCTCGACGTCGCGCACGGCGATCGTGTTGCGCTCGTGCTGCTTGTCGATCGTGATGTAGTCCGGCATCTCCTGGAAGACGGAGATGGAGTTGTTCGCGGTCATGCCGGTGACGGCGATGGCCGGAGCCACCATGACGGTCACCAGAAGGCCTGCGATCGCGCTGAAGCCGAGCAGGCCGGCGCCGGCGCCGAGCAGACTCCTAGCCGAGGATCCTTGAGCGGGCATAGGGTTCAGGGTACGGGAGAAGTCCTTCCCGATACCTGAACGGAAGCCCGAAAAGTGCCCACCTGGGAATACGTGACCACACCCTTGCTCATCCACAACACGACCGCCATCCTCAACAACTGGGGTTCCCAGGGATGGGAGCTCGTGCAGATCGTGACCGGACCGGAGGGCGGCCTCGTCGCCTACATGAAGCGTCCCGTCGAAGGAGGTGACGCCTGATGAGCGTCGCAGACCGTCTCGCGGAGCTGGGTCTCGCCCTCCCGCCCGTCGTGCCGCCCGTCGCCGCCTACGTGCCGGCGCAGATCAGCGGCAACCTCGTCTACACGGCGGGCCAGCTGCCCATGATCGGCGGCGTCCTGCCCGCGACCGGCAAGGTCGGCGCGGAGGTCGGAGCGGAGGAGGCGAAGGAGTTCGCCCGCGTGTGCGCCCTCAACGCGCTCGCCGCGGCCGAGAGCGTCATCGGGTCGCTCGACCGCGTGACGAAGGTCGTCAAGGTCGTCGGCTTCGTCGCATCCGCTCCCGACTTCACGAGCCAGCCCGGCGTCGTCAACGGCGCATCCGAGCTGCTCGGCGAGATCTTCGGCGAGGCCGGCAAGCACGCCCGCTCGGCGGTGGGCGTCGCGGTGCTCCCGCTCGACGCGCCCGTCGAGGTGGAGCTGATCCTCGAGTTCGCCTGAGTACTGCCCCGGCGCTTCGAAGGGGGCGGCATCCCCTCCCGATCCATGAGACAGGAATGTCTCGGGAGGGGACGCCGCCCCCTTCTTCGCTTGTGTCAGATCGGCGCGATCCCCGCTGGTTGAGTAGCGCGCGGAGCGCGCGTGTCGAAACCAGCCCCCGCGTTACGCCTTCGCTTCCGCGCGTGCGCGCATCTTGTCGCTGATCGTCTGCATGACCATCGTGTCGGCGAGCGTCGTGGTGTCGCCGATCTGGCGGCCCTCGGCGGCATCCCGAAGCAGGCGCCGCATGATCTTGCCCGAGCGGGTCTTCGGCAGCTCCGTCACGAGGAAGATGTCGCGCGGGCGGGCGATCGCGCCGATCGCCTGGGCCACGTGAGCCTTGAGCAGCTGCACGAACTCCTCGTCGGTGTGCTCGTCGCGGTGCGACTGCTTGATGATGACGAACGCGACCACCGCCTGGCCGGTGGTCTCGTCCGAGGCGCCCACGACCGCGGCCTCCGCGACGACCGGGTTGCCGACGAGCGCCGACTCGATCTCCGTCGTCGACAGGCGGTGTCCCGAGACGTTCATGACGTCGTCGATGCGCCCGAGCAGCCAGATGTCGCCGTCCTCGTCGACGTGCGCGCCGTCGCCGGCGAAGTAGCGCCAGCCCATGTCGCGGAACTTGTCCCAGTAGGTGTCGACGAAGCGCTCGGGGTCGCCCCAGATGCCGCGCAGCATCGACGGCCAGGGCTCGCGCACCGTCAGGAGGCCGCCGTTCGGCGGGTCCACGCGCGTGCCGTCGTCGGCGAGGATGTCGATCGTGATGCCCGGCTGCGGCACCTGCGCGCTGCCCGGCTTGAGCGTCGTGACGCCGGGGAGCGCGGAGATCATGATCGCGCCGGTCTCGGTCTGCCACCACGTGTCGACGATGGGCGTGTCGCCGCCGCCGATCACGTCGCGGTACCAGATCCACGCTTCCGGGTTGATGGGCTCGCCGACCGAGCCGAGCAGCCGCAGGCTCGACAGGTCGTACTGCTGCGGCACCTGACGACCGGTCTTCATGAAGGAGCGGATCGCGGTGGGCGCCGTGTAGAGGATCGTCACGCCGTACTTCTGGATGAGCTCCCACCAGCGGCCCGGGTGCGGGGTGTCGGGCGTGCCCTCGTACATGAGCTGCGTCGCGCCGTTCGCGAGCGGGCCGTAGACGACGTAGCTGTGTCCCGTGACCCAGCCGATGTCGGCCGTGCACCAGAAGACGTCCGACTCGGGGTGCAGGTCGAAGACGTCGTGGTGGGTCGCGGCCGCCTGCGTGAGGTAGCCGCCGCTCGTGTGCAGGATGCCCTTCGGCTTCCCGGTCGTGCCCGAGGTGTAGAGGATGAAGAGCGGGTTCTCGGCGTCGAACGCCTGCGCCTCGTGGTCGAGGTCGGCGTCCGCCATCGCGTCGTCCCACCAGAGGTCGCGGCCCTCGGTCCAGGCCACCTCGTTCTCGCCGCGCTTCACGACGACGACGTGCTCGACGGTCGTCTCGCCCTCGAGCGCGGTGTCGACGGTCGGCTTGAGCGGGAAGACCTTGCCCTTGCGGTAACCCCCGTCGGCGGTGATGACGAGCTTCGCCTCGGCGTCCTCGATGCGGGCGCGCAGCGACTCCGCGCTGAAGCCGCCGAAGACGACCGAGTGGATGGCGCCGAGGCGCGCGACCGCGAGCATCGCGACGACGGCCTCCGGGATCATCGGCAGGTAGATGGCCACGCGGTCGCCCTGGCCGACGCCGAGGGCGGCGAAGGCGTTCGCGGCGCGCTTCACCTGCGCCGTGAGCTCGGCGTAGGTGATGGTGCGGGTGTCGCCCGGCTCGCCCTCCCAGTGGATGGCGACGCGGTCGCCGCGGCCGGCGATCACGTGACGGTCGAGGCAGTTGTAGGCGACGTTGAGCTTGCCGTCGGCGAACCACTTCGCGAACGGCGGGTTCGACCAGTCGAGCACCGTCTCGAAGGGCGTGTGCCAGTGCAGTTCACGCGCGCGGCCGGCCCAGTAGGCGAGCCGGTCGGCGGCGGCGCGTTCGTAGAGCTCAGGGCCGGCGACGCGCGTCGCGGCGAAGTCGGGACTCGGCGCGAAGCGGCGGGTCTCGGTGAGCAGGCTGTCGATCGAGTTCTGGGACATCATCATCCTTGTGTCGATTCGCGACCGTGCCTGAAGTCGCGCGGAATCCTCCGGTGGAACGCTCCGATCCTAGCCACGTGCGGCGACCCTGTCGTACGCGCCGTCCGCGCCTCGTCGGTCAGCGGTGGCGACGGTGGGGACGAGCGGATGAGAAGTGAGGGCTCGTGTAATTTCCCGTTGCGGCGAGGCGGCCATGCAGTAGACTCTGGGGCACCGAGCGTAATCTCTCGGATGTCGCAGTGCACCCGATTCCCCCCAGTCGATGCACTGCTGTGGCGGCGCCGAACTCCCCCCAACTCGGCGCCGCCCCTCCGTTTAACCGGACCCTCCCGACACCGCCGCCGGACCCGGCCGCGCTAGCGTCGATCCGTGACCGCTTCCGCCCACCGCCTGCTCGCGTGGGCGCTGTTCGCGGCGTTCGCCGCGCACAACGCGGAGGAGGCGCTCACGATGGGTGCGTTCCTCGACCACGTCGGCGCGGCCTCCCTGCTGACCCCGTTCCTCGTCGCCGTCACGGCCGTCACCGCGCTCGGGCTCGTGCTCGTCGTCGCCGGCACCCGCGGCCGCCCCGCGCGGTGGGCCCGAGACGGCCTGCGCATCCTCGCCGCCGTGATGGTCGTCAACGCGTTCGTGCCGCACATCCCGGTGGCGGTGCTCTCCGGCGGGTACGCGCCGGGCGTCGTGACATCGGTGCTGCTCAACGTGCCGCTCGGGGTCGCCTACCTCGTCCGCACGCGGGCACGGTCGCCCGAGCGGGCGCGAGCGGCCGCGCAGGAGGCGGGAGAACTCCTCGAAGCGGAGCTCCATCATCGCGGTGCCGTAGTGGATGCCACCGCGGTAGTGCCCCTGCGGCGCCGCCATGAGCGCGAGGTGCTCGGCGCTCACGAGGCGACCGCCGTGCAGCGCCTCACTGAAGGTGATCAGGTCGCCCGTCGTCGACGCGATCCCGCCGCCCGCCCAGGCGCAGCTGAGCCCCGGGGCGGTGCTCAGCTCGTGGCGGCCGATCCACACGGGCGCCAGGGCGGAGCTGCCGGCGGCGGGGGCGGTCTCGGCGGGGGAGGAAGCTGCGCGTGAGTTCGAGGGGGTCGATGATGTGCGCGTGCACCGCCTCGTGGTAGGCGCGCCCGTCGAGCTCCTCGATGATGCGGCCGAGCAGCACGAAGCCCGTGTCGGAGTAGTGGAAGCGCTCGCCGGGGCGGCCCACGGGACGCAGGCGCTCCCGGGTGAAGTCGAGCAGCTCGGCCGGGGTCCAGGGGAGCTCCGGATGCGCGAGCACCGCCTTCATCACGCTCGCGCCGCGCCGGCCCTCGAAGTAGTCGGCGGCGCCCGAGCGGTGCTGCAGGAGGTCGAGCACGGTGGGGGCGGCCGCGTCGTCGCGGAAGAGACCGGCGAGCTCCTCGGCCGGCAGCAGGGTGTCGACCCGGGTGTCGAGGGCGAGCCTGCCGGCCTCGACGAGGCGCAGCACGATCGCCCCCGGTGAAGAGCTTGGTGATGCTCGCCGACGAGCGCGCACGGCTCGAGGCGGGGTCGGACTAGGCGAGCGGGCGGGTCCGCTCGGCTCGGGCTCCGCTCGTCCACAGGCCGCCGTACGCGCCGGAACTCTCGGATCCTCCAGGCGACCCGGCCGCGCGGCCGGGGGTCGCGGCACGCTCGAGCGGTGGAGTCCGGTGCGCGTGCGATCCCCGACGAGGCGGCGTTCGGTCCGCTCTCGAGGTTCGTCGTCGACCCCGCCGTGACGGATGTCTTCCTCAACCCCGACGGGTCGGTGTGGGTCGACCGCGGTGCGGGTGCGCGGCCGGTGCCGGGCGTCCGCGTCCCGCCGGGCGAGGCGCGCGAGCTCGCCGTGCGGCTCGTCGCCGCGGGCGGGCGGCACCTCGACGAGGCCGCTCCGGCGGTCGACGTGCGCATCGGGGGCGGCATCCGGGTCCACGGGGTCCTGCCGCCCGTGTCGCCGACCGCCGCGGTGCTCTCGATCCGGCTGCCGCCCACGACGCGGCTCGACCTCGACGCGCTCGAGCGCGCCGGGGCGTTCGCGCGAGTGTCGCGCGAGCGGGTCGACGACCTCGTATCCCGCCGGGCGAATCTCCTCGTGACCGGTGCCGCGGGCGCCGGCAAGACGACGCTCCTCGGCGCGCTGCTGGGCGTCGCCGAGCCCCACGAGCGCATCGTGCTCGTCGAGGACGTCGCGGAGCTCCGGGTCGACCACCCCCACGTGGTCCGCCTCGAGGCGCGGCAGCCCAACCTCGAGGGCGCGGGAGCGGTGGGGCTCGACCGGCTCGTGCGGGAAGCGCTGCGGATGCGGCCCGACCGCCTCGTGGTGGGCGAGTGCCGCGGCGCCGAGCTGCGCGAGCTGCTCACCGCCCTCAACACCGGTCACGACGGGGGAGCCGGCACCCTGCACGCCAACTCCCTCGCCGACGTCCCGGCCCGGCTCGAGGCGCTCGGCGCGCTCGCGGGCTGGTCGGACGCAGCCCTCGCCCGGCAGGTGGTGAGCGCGATCGACGCGGTGCTGCACGTCGTCCGGGCGCCGGACGGCACACGCGCGCTCGCGGAGCTCGGGCGGCTACGCCTCGGCACGCGGGGGCGTCTCGTCGCGGAGCCCGGATGAGGTCGCTCGTACGGGCCGCCCTGCACGCCGGACGGCGCGAGAGCTCCGAGCCCGGGGTCGCGCTCGACGCGGTCGCCGACGCCGTGCACCGGCTCGCGGTGCTGCTGTCCGCCGGGATCGAGCCTCTCGCGGCCGTGCGCCTCCTCGCCGAGGACGGGCCGCTCGCCCGGGCGGCGGAGGCGGCGAGCCCGCTCGAGGTGCCCGAGGCCATCATCGCCGGATGCGCGACCGAGCCGGATGCCGCGCGGCGGGGCTGGCGCCACCTCGCGGCGTGCTGGGCGGTGGCGACCGAGACGGGAGCACCCCTCGCCTCCGTGCTGGAGCGTGCCGCCGACACGCTGCGGGCACTCGCCGACGCCGACCGGCAGATCGACCTCGCCCTCTCCGGGCCGCTCGCGACCGCGCGCATCGTGGGTCTGCTCCCTCTCGCGGGAGTGCTGCTCGCCCTCCTCATCGGCGCCGATCCGGTCGGGGCCGTCGTCGGCACCGTCCCGGGGGCGGTCGCGACGGTGCTCGGTGTCGCCGCGCTCGCGGCCGGCATCCGCTGGACCCGTCGGCTCGTCGCCGCCGCACGGGTCGTCGATCCGCTCGCCGGGCTGGGTCACGAGCTGCTCGCGCTCGCGATGGCGGGAGGCGCCGCGCCGGCGGCGGCGCAGCGGCGGGTCGAGCAGGCGGCCGCGCGGTGCGGCCTGACGCTGTCCGTCGCCGACGCGCGGGTGACGCTCGACTTCGCCGCGCGCGCCGGGGTGCCTGCGGGCGCGCTCCTGCGGGCCGAGGCGTCGCGCGCCCGACGGCTCGCACTCGCCGACGTGCTGCGCCGCGCAGCCCTCCTCGGCTCGCGTCTGCTCGCGCCGCTCGGGCTGTGCTTCCTGCCCGCCTTCGTGCTGCTCGGAGTCGTGCCGCTCATGATCGGCATCCTGCGGGGAGCTCTCGCCGCGTTCTGAGCGGGGCGCCTCGCGTGAGACAGCTCGCCCACAGGGCGGCGAGGTCCGCCGGATCCACGGAAGCGAACCGAGGCCCGCCCGTCGCGGCGCGCATGCACTGACATGGATCCGGGCGCGCCACCCACCACCAGTAAAGGAGTACCCATGCGATCCCGGATGCAGCGGATCACCACCCGGATGCGCCGCGACGACGGCGCTGCCACGGCCGAGTACGCGATCACGATCATGGCGGCCGTCGGCTTCGCCGGCCTGCTCGTCGTCATCATGCGCTCGTCGGAGGTGCAGCAGATCCTCACCGACCTCGTGCGGAATGCGCTCGCGTTCGGCGGCTGACGACGAGGGCTCGGCCGCCGCCGAGTTCGCGGTCGCCCTTCCCGCGGTCGCGCTCGTGCTCGCGGTCTGCGTCGGCGCGATCGGGGTCGGCTCGCAACAGCTGCGCCTGCAGGACGCGGCGGCGGATGCGGCACGCGGCTACGGCAGGGGAGAGTCGCCCGGCGCGATCTCCGCGCGGGCCGCCCGAGCCGTGCCGGGAGCCTCGGTGTCGGTCTCCCGCCCCGACGGCCTCGTGTGCGTCCGGCTGGAGGCCGCTGCGCGGGGCCCCGCGTCGGTCGCCGGGCTGGCGCTCGCCGCGAGCAGCTGCGCGCTCGACGGAGGCCGATGATGCGCGCGCCTGGGCCAGGCGGCGCGTCTCCCGGGGACGGCCGCCGACGGCGCACGGTCGGCGACGACGCGGGCGCGGGCGGCGTCGCCGCCCTCGCCATCGTCGCCGCGACCATCGCGTGCGCCCTCGCGGTCGTCGGTCTCGGGGGTGCGCTCACCGCGCGGCAGAGGGTCGTCGCCGCCGCCGACGCGGCAGCGCTCGCGGCGGCCGACACCCTCCTGGGCGCCGTGGCCGGCGACCCGTGCGCGCTCGCGGCGGAGGTCGCCGCGGCGCATCGGGTGAGCCTCGAGAGCTGTCGGCTCGAGGGGGCGGAGGCGGTCGTCGCGGTGTCCACGCGACTCGCCGGCGTGCCGGTCCGCGCCCACTCCCGGGCGGGACCCACCCCGTAGGGGCGCGCCGCATCCGGGACCAAAGTCCCCACCGGTCGCGAGGTGACGCACTGCCTGTGTGTGTATGGTGTGCCTCGGATCAACGGAAGGAAACACGGAGTGCCCACGAAGAAGCTCGTGATCGTCGAGTCGCCGGCGAAGGCGCGCACGATCGCGCAGTACCTCGGCGACGGATACGAGGTGCAGGCCTCCGTCGGGCACATCCGCGACCTCATCGACACGAAGGACCTGCCGCCGGAGCTCAAGAAGGGCAGCCTCGGCAAGTTCTCCGTCGACGTCGAGAACGGCTTCGAGCCGTACTACGTCGTCTCCGACAGCAAGAAGAAGACCGTCACCGAGCTCAAGCGCGCCCTCAAGGACGCCGAGGAGCTCTACCTCGCGACGGATGAAGACCGCGAGGGAGAGGCCATCGCGTGGCACCTGCTCGAGGTGCTCAAGCCCAAGGTGCCGGTCAAGCGCATGGTGTTCCACGAGATCACCAAGGAGGCGATCCAGCGCGCCGAGCAGAACACGCGCGAGATCGACACCGCGCTCGTCGACGCGCAGGAGACCCGCCGCATCCTCGACCGCCTCTACGGTTTCGAGGTCTCCCCGGTGCTGTGGCGGAAGGTCGGCCCCGGCCTCTCGGCGGGCCGCGTGCAGTCGGCCGCGACGCGCCTCGTCGTCGACCGCGAGCGCGAGCGCCTCGCCTTCGTCTCGGCGAACTACTGGAACCTCACGGCGGAGCTCGCGCCCGCCGACACCGACACCACCTTCACCGCGCGGCTCGCGCGCCTCGAGGGCAAGCGCATCGCCCAGGGCGGCGACTTCGACGACGCGGGGAAGCTCAAGGCGGACGTCGTCGCGCTCGACGAGCGCGCCGCCGACACCCTCGTCGACGCCCTCCGCGGACCCGACGCGACGTTCACCGTCGCGAAGCTCGAGACGAAGCCCTACTCGCGTCGCCCCGCCGCGCCCTTCACGACCTCGACGCTCCAGCAGGAGGCCTCGCGCAAGCTGCGCTTCTCGGCGCGCACGACCATGAGCCTTGCGCAGTCGCTCTACGAGAACGGCTACATCACCTACATGCGCACCGACTCGACCACGCTCTCGCAGCAGGCGATCGAGGCGGCGCGTGCGCAGGCCGTCAAGCTCTACGGCGCCGATTCGATCCCCGAGAAGCCGCGCGTCTACGCCTCGAAGTCCAAGAACGCGCAGGAGGCGCACGAGGCCATCCGTCCCTCGGGCGACGTCTTCCGCACGCCGGCCGAGCTCGCCTCGCAGCTCCGCGGCGACGAGTTCAAGCTCTACGACCTCATCTGGAAGCGCACCGTCGCGAGCCAGATGGCGGACGCCAAGGGCTCCACGGCGACCGTCACGATCGCCGCCGACGGCGGAGAGGGCGCCCGCGCCGAGTTCACGGCATCCGGCACCGTCATCACCTTCCGCGGCTACCAGGCCGCCTACGAGGAGGGCCGTGACGAGTCGCGCAACGCGGGCGAGGAGGCGAGCGCCAAGCTGCCGCCGCTCGAGGAGGGCCAGGCGCTCACGGTGGCCGAGCTCGAGGCCAAGGGCCACGACACCACCCCGCCGCCGCGCTACACCGAGGCGAGCCTCGTCAAGGCGCTCGAGGAGCTCGGCATCGGCCGCCCCTCGACCTACGCGTCGATCATCTCGACCATCATCGACCGCGGTTACGTGACCCCGCGCGGTCAGGCGCTCGTGCCGAACTGGATCGCGTTCAGCGTCGTGCGCCTGCTCGAGGACCACTTCAGTGAGCTCGTGGAGTACGACTTCACGGCCGAGATGGAGGACGACCTCGACAAGATCGCCAGCGGCGAGGCCGACCGCGTCGACTGGCTCAACCAGTTCTACTTCGGAGGCGGCGACCACCCGGGCCTGCGCGAGATCGTCGACAACCTCGGCGACATCGACGCGCGCGCCGTCAACTCGATCCGCATCGACGACGGCATCACGCTGCGCGTCGGCCGCTACGGCCCCTACCTCGAGGTCGAGGACGGCTCCGAGACCCCGCGCCGCGTCAACGTGCCCGAGGAGGTCGCCCCCGACGAGCTGACGCCCGCCAAGGCCCGCGAGCTCATCGAGGCCCCCGTCGTGACGGACCGCGTGCTCGGCGAGAACCCCGCCAACGGCAAGACGATCGTCGTCAAGGACGGCCGCTACGGCCCCTACGTCACCGAGCTCGAGCCGGAGCCGGAGGCCGAGGCCGCCGCCGAGGTCGAGGGCGTCGCCGTCGACCCGGCCACGGGAGAGGTCGTCGAGGAGAAGCCCAAGAAGAAGACCGCGAAGAAGAAGGCTGCGGCGCCCAAGCCGCGTACGGCATCCCTCTTCAAGTCGATGGACGTCGCCACGATCGACCTCGAGACGGCGCTCAAGCTGCTCGACCTGCCGCGCGTCGTGGGCGAGGACCCGGAGTCGGGCGAGCCCATCACCGCCCAGAACGGACGCTACGGCCCGTACCTCAAGAAGGGCACCGACTCGCGCTCGCTCGAGAGCGAGGAGCAGATCTTCACGATCGAGCTGCCCGCCGCGCTCGAGATCTTCGCCCAGCCGAAGTACGGCGCGCGTCGCCCGTCGAGCGCCCTCAAGGAGTTCGACGCCGACCCGACGAGCGGCAAGCCGATCCGCATCCGCGACGGCCGCTTCGGCCCGTACGTGACCGACGGCGAGACGAACGCGACCATCCCGCGCGGCGAGACCGTCGAGGGTGTCGACTTCGACCGCGCCGTGCAGCTGCTCGCGGACAAGCGCGCGAAGGGCCCGGCGAAGCCGAAGAAGACCACCGCGCGCGCGAAGAAGCCGGCCGCGGCGAAGAAGCGCTGATGGCGGCTCGCGGGCTGTTCCTCACCTTCGAGGGCGGTGACGGTTCGGGCAAGTCGACGCAGGTCGCCCTGCTCACCGAGTGGCTCGCCGAGCAGGGCCGCACCGTCGTGCACGCGCGCGAGCCCGGCGGCACCGAGCTCGGCGCCGAGCTGCGGGAGATCATCCTGCACCGCCGCGGCTACATCGCCCCGCGCGCCGAGGCGCTGCTCTACGCGGCCGACCGCGCGCACAACATCGCGACCGTCGTGCGACCCGCTCTCGAGAGCGGCCACATCGTGATCCAGGACCGCTACCTCGACTCGTCGGTCGCCTACCAGGGCGCTGGGCGCGTGCTCGACCCCGCCGAGGTGCGGAACGTATCGCTCTGGGCGACCGAGGGTCTGCTTCCCGACCTGACCGTGCTGCTCGACCTCGACATCGAGACCGGCCGCGCGCGCCTCGACGACTCCCGCACGCGCTACGACCGCCTCGAGGCGGAGGCGGCCGAGTTCCATCACCGCGTGCGCGAGGCCTACCTGGGCCTGGCGTCCGCGGAGCCCGGGCGCTTCCTCGTGCTCGACGCGACCGAGTCCGTCGACACGCTCGCGGCCCGCATCCGCGACCGGGTGTCGGAGCTGCTCGCGTAGCCTGGCAACGATGAGCAGCATCTGGGACGAGCTGACCGGGCAGGCGGAGGCCATCGCGACCGTGCGCGCCGCGGCGGCAGGCGAATCGCTCGCGCACTCGTGGCTCATCACGGGACCGCCCGGATCCGGCCGCTCCACGCTCGCCTACGCGTTCGCGACCGAGCTGCTCGCCCGGCCCGACGTGCCGGGCGACCTCGAGGCGACCGCCGCGCAGGTAGCCGCCCGCACGCACCCCGACCTGGCCGTGCTCAGCACCGAGGCCGTCATCATCAAGATCGAGGACGTGCGCAAGCTCGTCACCGCGAGCCAGTACTCGCCGTCGGTCGGCCGGTACCGCGTCATGATCATCGAGGACGCCGACCGGATGGCGGAGCGCACCTCCAACGTGCTGCTCAAGGCGCTCGAGGAGCCGCCCGAGCGCACCATCTGGATCCTGTGCGCGCCGAGCGAGGCCGACCTGCTGCCGACCATCCGCTCGCGCGTGCGCTCGGTGCGGCTGCGCGTGCCGAGCGTCGACGACGTCGCCGAGCTCATCGAGCGCCGCGACGGCGTGAGCCGGCCCGACGCGCTGCGGGCCGCCCGGGAGGCGCAGGCCCACATCGGGATGGCCCACCGCCTCGCGACCGACGAGAAAGCCCGTGAGCGGCGCAAGCGCACCATGGAGCTCGCCCTCGGCATCCGCAGCGTCTCCGGCGCCGTGCTCGCCGCGGCAGAGCTGCTCGACATCGCCGGACAGGACGCCAAGGCGATCACCGAGGAGCGCGACGCCGAGGAGCGCGAGCAGGCGCTCCGCTCGCTCGGCGTCGAGCCGGGCGGCACGGTGCCCCCCGCCCTGCGCGCCCAGCTCAAGGCCCTCGAGGAGGACCAGAAGCGCCGCGCCACCCGCAGCCTCCGCGACGGCATCGACCGCATCCTCGTCGACCTGCTCTCGCTCTATCGCGACGTGCTGCTGCTGCAGCTCGGGGTCGAGCTCGAGCCCGTCAACCTCGCCATCTACCCGGAGCTCGCGCAGGCCGCCGAGCGCTCGACACCGGCCGAGACGCTCGCGACGCTCGACGCGATCGGCGAGGCGCGCACGCGCATCGAGGGGAACGTCGCTCCCGCGCTCGCGCTCGAGGCGATGCTCGTCTCGGCCATCCGCCGCGCCCCGGCGGGCACCCGGTGACGCGTCGCGTCGCGCGGCGGGGGATGCGGGCTCTCGCCGCAGCCGTCGCCGCGACCGTGCTGCTCACGGGCTGCGTCTCGTGGTTCATGCCGTCGCGTCCGCCCGCCACCTCGACGCCCACGGGCGAGGAGGTCGCCGCCGAGCTCGCGCCGTACTACCACCAGATCGTGCGGTGGACCGGATGCGGGGACGGCCTGCAGTGCGCGACCGTGACCGCCCCGCTCGACTGGGACGACCCGGCGGCCGACACGATCGAGCTCGCCCTCATCCGTCAGCACGCGACGAGCGGCGCCCCCCGCGGTTCGCTGCTCGTCAACCCGGGCGGGCCCGGCGGGTCGGGCGTAGCGTTCATCCGCGACTCCATCGACTTCGCGACGAGCGAGACCCTGCAGCGGGAGTTCGACGTCGTCGGGTTCGACCCGCGCGGCGTCGGCGAGTCGACGCCCGTGCGGTGCACCGCCGACGACGCCGAGCTCGACGAGTACATCTACGGCATCGTGCCGGGCGAGCGCGGCACGGATGCGTGGGTCGCCGCAGCCGAGGAACGCAACCGCGCCTTCGGCGAGGGGTGCCTCGAGCACACCGGCCCGCTGCTCGCGCACGTCGACACCGTGAGCGCGGCCCGCGACCTCGACCTGCTGCGTGCCGTGCTGGGCGACGAGAAGCTCAACTACCTCGGCTACTCGTACGGCACCTACCTCGGAGCGCGTTACGCGGAGCTCTACCCGGAGCGCGCCGGCCGCCTCGTGCTCGACGGGGCCATCGACCCCTCAGCGAGCGAGTTCGACGTGACCCTCACGCAGGCGCGCGGCTTCGAGGACGCCCTCACCGCGTACCTCGAGGACTGCCTCGACCGCGACGAGTGCCCGTTCGGCGGCACGGTCGCCGCGGCGCGCACCCGCATCGCCTCGCTGCTCCGGCAGCTCGACGCGAGACCCCTCGTCGGCGACGACGGGCGACGCCTCGGCGCCGGCACCATGTTCAGCGCGATCATCCTGCCGCTCTACAACCGCGGCAACTGGACCTACCTCGACCAGCTGTTCCGCGAGACCCTCGACGGCGACGCCGACACCGCCTTCTTCCTCGCCGACGTCTACAACGACCGCGAGGCCGACGGCCGGTACTCCAGCAACGGCACGGAGTCGTTCATCGCGATCAACTGCCTCGACTACCCGAGCGACCCCGACCCGGACCTCATGCGCGCGCAGGCCGAGCAGCTCGCCGCCGAGGCGCCCGTTTTCGGCCCGTGGATGGCGTACGGCGGCACGCAGTGCCCGCAGTGGCCGTTCCCGTCGACCGTCGACCGCGTCGCGATCACGGCGCCGGGTTCGCCGGACATCCTCGTGATCGGGACGACGAACGACCCCGCGACCCCCTACGTGTGGGCGGAGGCGCTCGCCTCCCAGCTCGAGCGCGGGCACCTCGTGACCCGCCGCGGCGAGGGGCACACGGCCTACGGCGAGAGCGAGTGCATCACGCGTGTGGCGGACGCGTTCCTCGTCGACGGCGTCCTGCCGGCGTCCGACCCCCTGTGCTGAGCCGAGCGCCGCTCATACGTTCGGAGCACCCCGAAACATCGGCTATGCTCGGAGGCTGTGCCGCTGCACGCAGCGCACGCCGCCTTAGCTCAGTCGGCAGAGCGATTCACTCGTAATGAATAGGTCGAGGGTTCGATTCCCTCAGGCGGCTCCGATTCCTCCTTCTTCCGTCGCTTTACCGCCCGACGTACACGGGCTCGATGAGCGGCGTCGTCATCTGCTTCGCGATGGTGCACGGCGGCCTTCCCAACGACGGCTACGGGTTCACGCGCGCGGCCGCACGCTGGGGCGGCTGCTGACGGACCCCGCGGACCGCGCATCCGGGGGCCCGCGAGGCCCGGCAGGGAGGCGGATGCGCGGCCCGCGGCCCTACGCTGGTGCCATGAGCGAACGACTGCGGTGGGGCATCCTCGGAACCGGGCTCATCGCCCGAATGTTCACCTCCGACCTGCAGCTCACCGGTTTCACGGTGAGCGCCGTCGGCTCGCGCTCGCAGGAGGGCGCCGACGCCTTCGCCGCGGAGTTCGGCCTGCCGCGGGCGCACGCGAGCTACGAGGCGCTCGCCGCCGACCCCGAGGTCGACGTCGTCTACGTCGCGACGCCGCACCCGTACCACGCCGAGAACGCGCTGCTCGCGATCGAGCACGGCAAGCACGTGCTCGTCGAGAAGCCGTTCACGCTCAACGCCGAGGAGGCGCGTCGCGTCGTCGACGCGGCCGCCGCGAAGGGCGTCGTCGTGCTCGAGGCGATGTGGACCCGCTGGCTCCCGCACATGGTGCGCGTGCGCGAGATCATCGCGTCGGGCGCGCTCGGCGAGGTGCGCGCCCTCATCGCCGACCACGACCAGAAGCTGCCGCTCGACCCCGAGCACCGTCTGCAGAACCCGGCCCTCGGCGGCGGTGCGCTGCTCGACCTCGGCATCTACCCCGTATCGTTCGCGTGGGACGTGTTCGGCGCCCCGTCGACCGTGCACGCGATCTCCTCGCCCACGCCCACGGGTGTCGACCGCCAGACCGCGATCATCCTCGGCTTCCCGGGTGGCGAGCAGGCCGTGCTGCACACGCAGCTCGACGCCCGCGGGCCCTCCACCGCCGTCGTCATCGGCACCGAGGGGCGCATCGAGATCGACCCCGTCTGGTACAACGCCACGAGCTTCACCGTGCTCGACCCGGCGGATGCGGTCATCGAGCGGTACGAGAACGCGGTGCCGGGGCGCGGCATGCAGTTCCAGGCCGAGGAGGTCGAGCGGCTCGTCGCCGCGGGCGTCACTGCCGGCGAGATCCTGCCGCCCGAGGAGAGCGTCGCGATCATGGGCACGCTCGACGAGGTGCGCCGTCAGATCGGGCTGCGCTACCCGGGCGAGTGAGGCCTGCGCGAGTGAGGCCGGCGGCGCCGTGAGCGACCGGTAGCGCACGCGTACGCACCGCGCAAGGGGCGGTCGCCGACAGGGGCCCGCCAGGACCCCGTCGGTATCATGGCGAGGTGACCGACGAGCAGCCGATCTCGCGCCGCGCTGCCCGCGAGGCCGCGCGCGCCAAGGGCGCCCCCGGGGCGTCCGCCGGCCCCGCGCAGCAGCCTCCCGCATCCGCTCCCGCATCCGCTCCCGCAGGGCCGGGCGCGGACGCGTCCGCGACGACCGGCGATCCGTCTCCGGCCCAGCCGAGCTGGGCCCTGCCGACCGAGGCGCTGCCCTCCGTCACACCGCCGACCGCCGCGGGCTTCGTCGCGCCCAGCGAGGCGCTGCCCGCCGTGCAGGACGCGGACGGCGTCACGATCCCGCTCGCCGACCCGCTCGCGGCCCCGGCCGACGGTGCCGCGGCTGCTCCCGCCGCCGCTCCCGCCGCCGCTCCCGCCGCCGAGGAGACGGATCCCGCCGACGGCGCCGCGGCCCGCGCCACGGGCGGCATCGGCGCCCTCCTGCGCAAGCACCCCGTCGCCTGGGCCGTCGGCGCGGGCGCCGTCGCCTTCGCGCTGCTCGGCACGGGCGCCGTCTTCGCGGGCGCCGCGTGGGCGGGTCGCGACGAGCCCGTCGCCGTGACGACCCCGGACGCCGAGGAGCCGCCCGAGCGCCCGCTCCCAGCCGAGCTCGCGGCCGCCATCCGCCTCCGCACGTGCTCGGTCGCGCCGCAGCTCGCGGACGCGCGGCTCATCAACGTCGTCGGCTCGGTCATCCGCGCCGACACGGGCGAGGTGCTGCTCGACCGCTCGGGGACCGCGCCCGCCGCGAGCGGAGCCATCGTGAAGGTGCTCACCGCCGCCGCCGCGGTCTCGCGCCTCGGGCCCGACTTCCAGGTGACGACGAGCGTCTACGAGGGCTCGAGCCCGGGGACCATCGTGCTCGTCGGCCGCGGCGACGCGACCCTGTCGGCGCTGCCGGTCGGTCAAGAGAGCTTCTACCCCGGCGCCCCCAAGCTCCAGACCCTCGCCGAGGCGACGATCGCGAGCTACCGCGCCAAGTACCCCGACACCCCGATCACGCGCGTCGTCCTCGACGCCACCTACTGGAACCCCGCCGACGGCTGGGCCTCCGGCTGGGACCGCGGCGAGCTCTCGCGCGGCACCGTCTCCGCCGTGACCGCGCTGCAGGTGGACGGCGACCGCTCCGACCCCCGCGCGGCCACGAGCCCGCGCTCCGAGGACCCGGTCGCGCGCGCGGGGGCCGCGTTCCTCGACGCCCTCCGCGCGGCCGACCCGGACGGCGAGGTGCTCGACGCCGAGGTGTCGACCGTCTCCGGCTCGGCCGTCGGCAGCAGCGTGCTCGCCGAGGTGAAGTCGCAGCCGATCCGCGCCTGGATCACCCAGATGCTCGTGACGGGCGACAACACGCTCGCCGAGATGCTCGCCCGCATCGTCTCGCGCGAGGCCGGCATGGGCGGCACCGCGGCCTCGCTCCAGCAGGCGATCCCCGGCGCCCTCCTCACGTGGGAGGTGCCGAGCGCCGGCATCACCATCCGCGACGGCTCCGGCATCTCCGCCGAGAACGCGATGCCCCCGCAGGCCCTCGCCGTCTTCATGCGCGCCGTGCGCGACGGCGTCGGCGGGCTCGACGTCGTCCGCGGCGCCCTCCCGGTGGCGGGCAAGTCGGGCGCGCTCGGCGACCGCTTCTCGGGAGACAACGCCGCGGCCCGCAACAACGTGACGGGCGCGAGCGGCAACCTCCCCAACGCGACCGTACTGTCCGGCTATCTCACCGCCGCCGACGGCACGCCCCTCGCCTTCTCCTTCACCGCGGGCGGCGACGGGTTCGCGGGTGCCGACGCGCGCGCCGCGCTCGACACCCTCACGACCGCCGTGCTGCGCTGCGGCGACAACCTCACCGGCAACTGACAGGAACACCCATGACGAGGGCATTGCTCATCATCGACGTGCAGAACGACTTCACCGAGGGCGGCGCCCTCGGCGTCGAGGGCGGTGCCGCCGTCGCCGAGCGGATCACCGAGCACCTCGCCGCGAACCCCGACCGCTACGACGTCGTCATCGCGTCGCGCGACTGGCACAACGGCGACGACGACAACGGCGGCCACTTCGCCACGGAGGCGGAGCCCGACTACGTCGACACCTGGCCGGCGCACTGCGTCGCCGGCACGCCGGGCGCCGAGTACCACCCCGCCCTCGACACCTCGCTCGTCGACGTGCACGTGCGGAAGGGCCAGGGCGTGCCCGCCTACTCGATCTTCGAGGGCACGACCGACGAGGGCAGGACCTTCCCCGAGGCGCTCGACGAGCTCGGCGTCACCGAGGTCGAGGTTGTCGGCATCGCGACCGACCACTGCGTGCGCGCGTCGGCGCTCGACGCGCTCGCCGCCGGTCGCACCGTCACCGTGCTGAGCGACCTCGTCGCCGCGGTCGACACCGTGACGGGCGCCAAGGCGCTCGCCGAGGTCGAGGCCGCCGGCGGGACTGTGCGGTCGGCCCGATGAGCCGCCGCGCCGCCACCGACACCACCACCACCGCATCCGTCTCCCCCGAGCGTCCCCGACGCTCGGGTCTCGCGCGCACCCTGCGCGTCGTGCTCCCGTCGCTGCTCATCCTCGGCTGGCTCGCCGCCGCGGGCGTCGGCGGACCCTACTTCGGCAAGATCGGCGAGGTCTCGTCGAACGACCAGTCGGACTACCTGCCCTCGAGCGCCGACGCCACGCGCGTGTCCGAGCTGCAGGGCGAGTTCCTCGGCGCCGACGAGATCCCCGCGATCATCGTCTTCCAGCGCGACGGCGGCCTCGAGGAGGCCGACCAGGAGTTCATCGCCGAGGTGCTCGAGGAGCTCGCCGACGTGCCCGCCGTGGGCGAGATCAGCCCCGCCATCCCGTCCGAGGACGGCGAGGCGGTCGAGATCTTCGTGCCGATCGACATCGAGGGCGAGCTCAAGGAGTCGGTCGGCGAGGTGCGCCAGCTGATCGCCGACGGGCCCGACGGGCTGACCGCGGCCGTCACCGGGCCGGCCGGCTTCTCCACCGACCTCGGCGCCGCATTCGCGGGCATCGACGGCCTCCTGCTCGCCGTCGCGCTCGGCGCGGTCTTCATCATCCTGCTGCTCGTCTACCGCTCGCCGCTGCTGCCCGTGCTCGTGCTGAGCACCTCGGTGTTCGCGCTCGCCGCGGCCATCCTCGTCGTGTGGTGGCTCGTGAAGGCGGGCGTCGTGCAGATCAACGGGCAGGTACAGGGCATCCTGTTCATCCTCGTGATCGGCGCGGCCACCGACTACTCGCTCCTCTACGTCTCGCGCTTCCGCGAGGCGCTGCGTGAGCACGCCGACCGCTGGGACGCCACGAAGGCCGCCATCAAGGGGTCGATCGAGCCGATCCTCGCCTCGGGCGGCACCGTCATCGCGGGTCTGCTGTGCCTCCTGTTCAGCGACCTCAACTCGAACAGGGCCCTCGGGCCGGTCGGCTCGCTCGGCATCGTGTTCGCGATGCTCGGCGCGCTCACGCTCCTGCCCGCGTTCCTCTTCGCGACGAGCCGCGCCGCGTTCTGGCCGTTCCGTCCGAAGGTCGGCACGACGGAGTCCGAGTCGCGCCTGTGGTCGTCGGTCGGCCGCCTCGTGTCGAAGCGCCCGCGCATCGTGTGGATCGCGTCGACGCTCGTGCTGCTCGTCGCGGCGCTCGGCGTCACGCAGCTCAAGGCCGACGGCGTCGCGCAGTCCGACATCATCCTGAGCGAGTCGCAGGCTCGCGACGGCCAGGAGCTCCTCGGCGAGCACTTCCCGGGCGGGTCCGGCAGCCCGGCCGTCATCGTCGGCGCCGAGGACGAGCTCACGGCGCTCGCGGATGCCGCGCTCGCATTCGACGGCGTCGAGTCGGTCGTCGCGATCTCCGACAACTCGCCCAACGGCACGATGCCGGTCGGCACGGACGCCGAGCCCTTCCCGTTCCCGACCCTCGTCGAGCTCGAGCCGACCGTCGTCGGCGGGCAGGTCATGCTGCAGGCGACGCTCGTCGACGCCGCCGACTCGGAGGCCGCTCAGGAGACCGTGCGCGAGCTGCGTGAGGCCGTGCGCGACGTCGACCCCGACGCGATCGTGGGCGGTGTCACGGCGACCGCGGTCGACACCAACGACACGTCGATCCACGACCGCAACCTGATCATCCCGATCATCCTCGGCGTGATCTTCCTGATCCTCATGCTGCTGCTGCGCTCGATCGTGGCGCCGCTGCTGCTCATCGGGACCGTCATCGTGTCGTTCCTGTCGGCGCTCGGCGTCTCGGCGCTCGTCTTCAACGAGTTCTTCGGCTTCCCGGGGGCCGACCCCGCGGTGCCGCTGTACGCGTTCGTGTTCCTCGTGGCGCTCGGGGTGGACTACAACATCTTCCTCATGACGCGCGTGCGCGAGGAGAGCCTCGCGATCGGCACACGCCCGGGCATCATCCGGGGGCTCGTCGTGACGGGCGGCGTCATCACCTCCGCGGGCGTCGTGCTCGCGGCGACGTTCGCGGCGCTCGGTGTGATCCCGATCCTGTTCCTCGCGCAGATCGCGTTCATCGTGGCGTTCGGCGTGCTCGTCGACACGATCATCGTGCGCTCGCTGCTCGTGCCTGCCGCGGCCTTCGACATCGGCCGCAAGGTGTGGTGGCCGTCGAGGCTCGCTCGAGCCGAGCAGCTCCCTCGCTGACCTCCGGCAGCCGGGTGGACGCGGGGCCCCTGCGGGCGCGAGAGGATAGGGGCATGATCTCTGAGGCAGAGCTGCTGGCGAAGGTGCCCACGCAGCTGTACATCGACGGAAAGTGGGTCGACGGCGCGGGATCGCGCACGATCGAGGTGAACGACCCGGCGACGGGCGAGACGCTCGCCCGGATCGCCGACGCGACGCCCGAAGACGGCATCCGCGCCCTCGACGCGGCCGTCGCCGCGGCCGCCGCGTGGGCGGCCACCCCGGCGCGCACGCGCGGGGAGCTGCTGCGAGCGGCATGGGAGCTGCTCATGGAGCGCGCCGACGAGTTCGCGCTGCTCATGACGATCGAGATGGGCAAGCCGCTCGCGGAGGCCCGCGGCGAGGTGTCCTACGGCGGCGAGTTCCTGCGCTGGTTCTCCGAGGAGGCGCCTCGCATCACGGGCCGCTACGGCGCCAACCCCGAGGGCACCGGGCGCATGATCGTGACCCAGCGTCCGGTCGGCCCGTGCTTCTTCATCACGCCGTGGAACTTCCCGCTCGCGATGGCGACCCGCAAGATCGCGCCCGCGCTCGCCGCCGGCTGCACGGTCGTCGTCAAACCCGCGACCCTCACGCCGCTCACGACGCTCTACTTCGCGAAGCTCCTCGAGGAGGTGGGCGTGCCGGCAGGCGTCGTCAACGTCATCACGACCTCGACGTCGAACGCCGTGTCGGAGCCCATCATCCGCGACCCGCGCCTGCGCAAGCTCTCCTTCACCGGGTCGACGCCCGTGGGCCGCAAGCTGCTCGAGCAGGCGGCCCAGGGCGTGCTGCGCACCTCCATGGAGCTCGGCGGGAACGCGCCGTTCATCGTCTTCGAGGACGCCGACCTCGACAAGGCCGTCGACGCCGCGATGCTCGCGAAGTTCCGCAACACCGGCGAGGCTTGCACGGCGGCCAACCGCTTCCTCGTGCACGAGGACGTCGCGGAGGACTTCACGCGCCGGCTCACCGAGCGCGTCGCCGCGCTCAAAGTCGGCCGGGGCACCGAGGAGGGCGTCACGATCGGACCCCTCATCGACGACAAGGCCGTCGCGAAGGCGGCGGAGCTCGTCGAGGACGCGGTGGCCAAGGGCGCGACGGTCACGACCGGCGGCCAGGCCCTCGACGGTCCCGGCACCTTCTACCAGCCGACCGTCGTGGCGGGCGTCGCGCCGGGATCCGAGATCCTGCGCGAGGAGATCTTCGGACCCGTGCTTGCGATCTCGACGTTCACCGACGAAGCGGATGCCGTGCGGCGCGCGAACGACACCGAGTACGGCCTCGTGTCGTACGTGTTCACGCGGGATCTCGCGCGCGGGCAGCGCATGATCGACCAGCTCGAGACGGGCATGATGGGCCTCAACGTGGGCGTCGTGTCGAACGCGGCGGCCCCGTTCGGCGGCGTCAAGCAGTCGGGCCTCGGTCGCGAGGGCGGCCTCGAGGGCATCCACGAGTACCTCGAGACGAAGTACACGCTGACGCCGATGTCCTGACGCCCTCGTCGTCTCGTGCGGCGGGAGCAACCGCGTGAGCGGGCGGCGATCCGTGCATGCGGCGGGAGTCGTTTCTCCCGCCGCATGTCTCGTTTGCCGCCCGCTTCCTCGCGATTGAGGGGCCGTTCGCCGCGCATCCGCTGCTGCGGTTGCTCCCGCCGACGGGGCGGTTGCTCCCGGCCGCGGCCGCGGCGGCGGCGGACGGCGGCCGCGCGGGCGGCTACACCAGCAGCTGGTGCTTCGCCAGGTCGCGGTAGAGCGGCGTCGACGCCACGAGCTCGGAGTGGGTGCCCACGCCGACGACGCGACCGTGATCGAGCACGACGATCGCATCCGAGTCCACCACCGTCGAGAGGCGATGCGCGATCACGAGCAGCGTGCGCTCGGCCGCGACCGCGTCGATCGCCTCGCGCAGGAGCTGCTCGTTGGCGCCGTCGAGCGACGCCGTCGCCTCGTCGAGCAGCAGGATGGGCGGGGCGGCGAGCAGAGCCCGCGCGATCGCGAGCCGCTGCCGCTCGCCGCCGGAGAGCATGACGCCCTCCTCGCCGACCGCCGCGTCGAGCCCCGCGGGGTCGCGGTCGAGCACCTCGCCGAGGTTGACGGTGCGCAGCACCTCGACGCACTGCTCGTCGGTCGCGTCGGGGGTGCCGAGCGTGAGGTTGTCGCGGATGCTGCCCGCAAGCACCGGGGCGTCCTGCTCGACGTAGCCGATGCGCGCGCGCAGCTCCTCGCGGGGGAGCGCCCGCACATCCGTCCCGTCGACGCGCACGACGCCGGCGGTCGCGTCGTAGAAGCGCTCGATGAGGGCGAGGATCGTCGACTTGCCCGCGCCGGAGGGCCCCACGAGGGCGACGCGCGCGCCGCGGGGCACCGAGAAGGTCACGCCGTGCAGCACCTCGCGGTCGTGCGGGGCGACGGCGTCCTCGCCGAGCTCGGAGGCGACGACCTTCTCCTGCTCGGTCGCGTGCGCCTGCTCGGGGTAGGAGAACCGCACGTCCTCGAAGCGGATGGCGTCGTCCGTCGCGACGTCGGGCGCGGCCTGCGCGGGGTCGTCGCCCTCGTCCTCGGAGGGGATGCGCATGATCTCCTGGATGCGGCCGAGCGCCCCGAGCGCCTGGTTGACGGACGTGACGGCGCCGAAGGCCTGCCCGAGCGGCATGATCATGAGGAACAGGAAGAGGATGAACGCGACGAGGCTCGCGATCGTGATGGCGCCCGACGCGACGCGGTAGCCGCCGAGGCCGAGCACGACGAGGAACGACACGTTCATCGCGATCGACGCGACCGGCACGACGAGCGCCGACACCTTCGCGACGCGGATGCCCGCGCCCCACGCCTCCCGCGCGTCGCGCTCGATCGCGGCGGTCTCGCGGTCGGTGGCGTTCGCGGCGCGCACCGTGCGGATGGAGGAGATCGCGCGCTGCACACCCGCCGCGACCTCGCCGACCTTCTCCTGCTGCTCGCGGCTCGCGACGCGGATGCGGCCCGAGAGCCCGCCGACGACGCCGATCGCGACGGCGATGACGAGCACGGTCGCGCCGAGGAGCACGGGGTCGATGATCGCCATGCCGATGATCGCGCCGACGAACACCACGGCACCGCCGAGCGCGTCGACGAGGCCCTGGGTGAGCACGGCGTAGAGGAGCGTCGTGTCGCTGCCGACGCGCGAGACGAGGTCGCCCGTGCGGCGCGTGTCGAACTCGCTGATGGGTAGGCGCAGCATCCGCCGGACGAGGGCGCGCCGCGAGGAGAGCACGACGCTCGTTCCGGCGCGCTGCAGCAGATAGTGCTGCACGGCGCTCACGAGCCCGTTCGCGATGACGAGCGCGACGAGCAGCCACGCGAGCACGCCGACCGCGCCGCCGTCCTGCACGACCGTGATGACCTGGCTCACGAGCGCCGGCTGCGCGAGCGACAGGGCGGCCGTGATGAGGCTCAGCACGATCGCGACCGCGAGCATGCCCGTGTGCTCGGCGAGGTAGGGGAGGAGCTCCCGGAACGACGCTCGCGGACCCGTGTCGGGGGTGCGGCGGAAGGGGCTGCGGCGCGCGGGCGCGCTGGTGCTCGTCATGGTGATGTCCTCGGGGGGATGCGGCGGCGCGTCACGCGCGCCCGTACTTCTTGTGGACGGCCTGCTTGGTGACCCCGAGGCACAGGGCGATGAGCTGCCACGATGCCCCCGCGTTGCGGGCGCGTCGCACGGCCGCCGCCTCGTGCCGGTCGAGCTCACGCCGCATCTGCGCGACGGCTCGCAGGGCCACGAGCGGATCCTGCGATCCGGCGTCGCCCGCGAGCGTGTGCAGCTGCCCGGCGTCCATGCCGTCAACCGTAGTTGATGCATCCGAGCCCGTCAACTGTGGTTGACGTCGAGGTGTCGACTCCTGTCGCCCGCGGGGCCGCGCGGGCGACGGAAAGTGACACCTCGGTAGCGAGGGGTGTGGGCTCGCGGCGGCAGTTGTGCGAAGGGGGCGTTCATGGGCCAACATACCGAGCGGTCGGTATGTTTCGACCTCGACGCCCGATGGAGGTGATCCCTGGCTCTTGATGTCATATCGATGAGACACGAGCCCGCGCCGGCCTCCGCGCAGATCCGACACCCTGATGGGGTGGTGGAGCTCCTGTCAGCGGGCGCATCCGGTGCCCGGAGAACGGACACCACGGACCCTGTCGGCTACCTGCCCGACGGCGACGGATCGCTCCTCACGACCGGGCGACCACCCGCGAAACGCGTCTGTCGAGACGCCCGTCAGGGCAGCGACTCCGGGAGCACCTCCACGTCGTCCAGCTCGACGTCCTTCGTCTCGCGGCCGAGGAGCAGCGAGACGAGCGTCAGCGTCGCCATGACCGCGAGGTAGACACCGACCCACACGGGGCTGCCCTCGCCCACCGACCACAGCCACACGGCGATGAACGGGGCGACGGCGGCGCCGAGGATCGACGACACGTTGTACGAGATGCCCGAGCCTGTGTAGCGCAGGGCCGTCGGGAAGAGCTCCGGCAGCAGCGCGCCCATGGGGCCGAAGGTGAAGCCCATGAGGGTGAAGCCGAGCACGAGCCAGAGTACGACGCCCACGAAGCCGGCCGACAGCAGCGGCACCCAGACGAGGCCGAAGACGATGATGGCGGCCGTGATGACGATGAGCGTGGGGCGGCGGCCGAAGCGGTCGGCGAGCGGACCCGACACGAGCGTGAAGACGCCGAAGAACACGACGCCGAAGATCATGAGCAGCACGAACGTCGTGTAGTCGTAGCCGAGGCCCGGCACGTCGGCATCCGTCGCGGCGCGCCCGTAGCTCAGCGAGAACGTGGTCATGAGGTAGAAGAGCACGTACGTCGCGAGCATGTAGAACGTGCCGAGGATGAGCTCGCGCCAGTGCGTGCGGAACACGGTCGCGAGCGGCACCTTCTCGAGCTTGCCCGCCGTCGAGGCCTTCGTGAACGCGGCCGACTCGACGAGGCGCAGACGCACCCAGAGGCCGACGGCCACCATGATCGCCGAGAACAGGAACGGGATGCGCCAGCCCCACGTCAGGAACTCCTCGGAGGGCAGCGACGGGTCGGACGAGGGCAGGAGGGCCGCGATGATGAGGAACAACCCGTTGGCGATGATGAAGCCGATGGGCGCGCCGAGCTGGGGGAAGGTGCCGTACCACGCGCGCTTGCCCGCGGGGGCGTTCTCGGTCGCCACGAGCGCGGCGCCCGACCACTCGCCGCCGAGCGCGAACCCCTGCGCGAGGCGCAGGACCACGAGCAGCAGCGGGGCGAGCCAGCCCACGAGGGCGTACGTCGGCAGCACCCCGATGAGGAAGGTCGCGATACCCATCGTGAGCAGGGCGCCCACGAGCGTCACCTTGCGGCCGCGCTTGTCGCCGAGGTGGCCGAAGAAGACCGCGCCGAGCGGGCGCGCCACCATCGCGGCGCCGAACACGGCGAACGACGACAGCAGCGCCACCGTCTCGTCGCCCGTCGGGAAGAACAGGTGCGGGAACACGAGCACCGCGGCGGTCGCGTAGACGTAGAAGTCGTAGAACTCGATCGTCGTCCCGATGAGGCTCGCCACGACGACGCGCGAACGCGGGTTGGCGGGGGCGGACGCGGATGCCGGGGCGCTGCTCATGGAGACGATTCTCCCACCCGTGGACGGCCCGGTCTGTCCGCGCCCGCGTCGGAGGTGCCCGAGGACGGTGGCGGGCTCAGCCGCGGCGCACGCGTGCGAGGACGCGGACGGTCGCGAGCACGGCCTCCGCCGCCTCCCGGCCCTTGTCCTCCTTCGACCCCGGGAAGCCCGCGCGGTCGATGCCCTGCTGCTCGTCGTCGAGCGTCAGCACGCCGAAGCCGACGGGCTTGCCCGTGTCGAGCGCGACGCGCGTGAGGCCGTCGGTCGCCGCGTTCGAGACGAACTCGAAGTGCGGGGTGCCTCCCCGGATGATGACCCCGAGGGCCACGACGCCGTCGGCGCCCGCCTCGAGCGCCGCCTTCGCGACGACGGGCAGCTCGAAGCTGCCGGGCACGCGCAGCACCTCGACCTCGGCGCCCGACTGCTCGAGCGTCGTGAGGGCGCCCGTCAGCAGCCCCTCCATGATGCGCTCGTGCCACGTCCCGGCGACCACCGCGATGCGGAGGCCCTTCCCGTCGATGTCGAGCAGGGTGGGTCGGCCCTCGCCGCTCATTCCGCCAGTCCCTTCGTCAGGTCGGCCACCAGCTCCTGGTGGCTGGGGAGCGCGTGCCCCATCCGATCGCGCTTCACGTCGAGGTAGCCCTCGTTGAACTCGCCCACACCCACCACGAGCGGCACGAGCGCCTCGACCTCGACCCCGCGCTCGGCGAGCTGCCGGGCCTTCTCGGGGTTGTTGCTCAGCAGGCGCACGCTGCGGATGCCGAGGTCCTTGAGGATGCCGACCGCCGCGCCGTAGTCGCGTGCGTCGGCGGGCAGACCCAGGGCGAGGTTCGCGTCGAGCGTGTCGAAGCCCTGCTCCTGCAGGCGGTAGGCGCGCAGCTTGTTGATGAGACCGATGCCGCGCCCCTCCTGCCCGCGCAGGTAGACGACGACGCCCCCCTCCTCCTGGATGGTGTCGAGCGCGGTCTGCAGCTGCGGGCCGCACTCGCACTTGAGCGAGCCGAACACCTCGCCCGTGAGGCACTCCGAGTGCACGCGCACGAGCGCGCCGTCGCGGGGCTCGCCCGCGATCCACGCCACGTGGTCGGCGCCCGTCGAGCGGTCGCGGTAGGCGCGCACGCGGAAGGTCCCGTGCGAGGTCGGCACGTTGGTCTCGACCTCGAAACTCACGCGCTGCCACTCCGGCACCGTCACCTCGGCCCTCGGGTCGGCCTCGCAGCGGCGCTCCTCCATGAAGCGGATGAGCGCCTCGATCGTGATGACGGGCACGTTCTCGCGCTCGCCGAGGCGGATGAGGTTCGGCAGGCGCATCATCTCGCCGTCCTCGTCGACGATCTCGACGATACCGGCGACGGGTGTGAGGCCCGCAAGCTTCATGAGGTCGACAGCCGCCTCCGTGTGGCCGTCGCGCTCGCGCACGCCGCCGTCGACGGCGCGCAGCGGCATGACGTGGCCGGGGCGGTGGAGGCTCGCGGGGGTCGACCCGGGGTCGGCGAGCACGCGCAGCGTGTGGGCGCGGTCCGAGGCCGAGATGCCCGTCGAGAGGCGGTTCGCGGCGTCGACCGAGACGGTGTAGGCGGTGCCGCGCGGGTCCTCGTTGCGGGCCACCATGGGCGGCAGGTCGAGACGGTCGGCGATCTCGTTCGTCATGGGCGCGCAGATGAAGCCCGAGGAGTGCTTGACCGCCCACGCGATCCACTCCTGGCTCGCGCTCTCCGCGGCGAGCACGATGTCGCCCTCGTTCTCGCGCCCCTCGTCGTCGGCCACGATCACGGGCCGACCCTCCCGCAGCGCCTGGAGCGCCGCGGGGATGTCGCTGAGGCTCATCGGGTGACTCCCATCTGGAGCATCCGCTCCACGTGACGGGCGAGGATGTCCGTCTCGATGTTGACACGGTCGCCCGGGGTGAGCGCGCCGTGGGTCGTCGCCTGGAGGGTCTCGGGGATGAGCGACACCTCGAACCACTGCTCGGGCTCAGACGCGTCCGAGACGGCGCTCACGGTGAGCGAGGTGCCGTCGACCGCGATCGAGCCCTTGCGGGTCACGAGCGGGGCGAGCTCCGGGGCGAGCGTGAAGCGCACGACGCGCCAGCCCGATCCGTCCTCCGTCGAGAGCACCGTCGCGGTGCCGTCGACGTGGCCCTGCACGATGTGCCCGCCGAGCCGATCGCCGACGGCGGCGGCGCGCTCGATGTTGACGCGATCGCCCGGGCGGCGCTCGCCGATCGTCGTGACCTGGATCGAGACGCCCATGACGTCGGCCGTGAACCAGTCGTCGCCCTGGTCGACGACAGTGAGGCAGACACCCGAGACCGAGATGGAGTCGCCGTGCTTCGCGTCGGAGACGGCGAGCGGGGCGCGCACGGTGATGCGCGCGGCGTCGCCGACGGGCTCCCACGCGAGCACCTCGCCGATCTCCTCGATGATGCCGGTGAACATGGTCAGCTCCTTCTCTCGGGTCGTGCCATCACGAGCAGGTCCTCGCCGAGCTGCTCGACGCTCGTGATGGTGAGGCGGCGGGCCTCGGAGATCGTGCGGATGCCGAGGTCGCCCACGGCGAGCCGGTCGCCGCCCAGGAGGGCGGGGGCCAGGTAAACGGCGTACTCGTCGGCGTAGCCGCCCGCGATGACGGCGGAGGCGAGCGTCGGCCCGCCCTCGACGTACACGCGACGGACGCCGCGCGCGTGCAGCTCGGCGAGCACGCGTCCGAGGTCGCGCGTGCCCGTCTCGACGAGGCCCGCGGGGTGGCGGCGGAGGGCGGCGTCCGCGGGCACGGGGCGCGCGCCCACTACGACGGGCAGCGGCTGGTGGGCGAGCAGCTCGCCGCCGTCGCCGCGCGCCGTGAGGGCGGGGTCGTCGGCGAGCACGGTGCCGGTGCCGACGAGGATCGCGTCGGACGCGGCGCGCTGCTCGTGCACGCGCTGGCGGGCGGCGGTGCCCGTGATCCACCGGCTCGTGCCGTCGGATGCGGCGGCGCGGCCGTCGAGGCTCGACGCCCACTTGACCGTCACCCACGGGCGGTCGCGGGAGACGGCCGTGAGCCACACGTGCAGGAACGCGGACACCTCGTCGGCGAGCACGCCCGGGACGACGTCGACACCCGCCGCGCGGAGGCGCCCGGCCCCGCCGGACGACTCGTGGCCGGGGTCCGAGACGGCGTAGACGACGCGCGCGACGCCGGCCGCGATGAGCGCCTCGCTGCAGGGACCCGTGCGCCCCGTGTGGTTGCAGGGCTCGAGGGTGACGACGGCGGTCAGACCGCGGGCGTCCGCGACGCGCGAGAGGGCGTCGACCTCGGCGTGCGCGGTGCCGGCGCCGTGGTGCCAGCCCTCGGCGACGATCGCGCCCGAGGCGTCGAGCAGCACGCAGCCGACCTGGGGGTTGCCGCCGGTGACCGGGCCGCGCGCGGCGAGGTCGAGGGCACGGCGCATCGCGGCGTCGTAGGCGGTGGCGGCCATCGCATCCCTTCCGGTTTCCGGTCCGGGATGCACGACGAGAGTCGGCGACGCCGCGCACCCGTGGCTGCACGCATGCGGCGGCGCGTGCTTCCTCTCATCCGGACTCTGACCGTCGGTTCCGGAGTTCCACCGGATCGGCCTCGGCCCGTTCGGGTCGAGGTTCGCGGACTATCACCGCCGGTGCGGAATTCCACCGCCCCCGGAGCACGTGCTTCTTTCGGAGTCTACAACGCGCCCCTCGCGCGGGTATTCCCGCCCGTCACAGAGCGTCTCGGGTGCCGAGCCGCGATGGCGCCGTCAGCCGAGCAGCGCCGGCAGCTCGGCGAGGGTACGGATGACGGGCACGCCCTCCGCCTCGGCCTCGGCGAGCTGCTCGCGCGTCGCGACACCGCGACGGTCGATGAGCACGCCGAGCATCCCCGCGCGGGCCGCGCCGATCGCATCCGTGTGGAGGCGGTCGCCGACGTAGCAGCACTCCTCGGGCGGCACCCCGAGGTGCGCGGCCGCGACCTCGAAGATACGCGCATCCGGCTTCGCGACGCCCACGACACCGCTCGCGATGATGTTCTCTACCGGGATGAGCCGCTCGAGCCCCGTGCCGAGCACCTTGGAGCTCTGGAACGCGAGCTCGCCGTTCGTGATGATGCCGAGCGCGCGCGGCGCGATGGCCGCGATGCACTCGGCGACGTCGTCGTGCAGGCGCCAGCTCGTCTCGTAGTACCCGAGGTAGGTCTCGAACCACGCCTCGGCGGCCTCGTCGTCGAGCTCGATGCCGTAGGGGGCGACGAAGCCGCGTGCCCGCGCCCGGCGCTGCTCGCGGAAGTCCACCTCGCCCGCGAGGTAGCGGTGGTAGTGCTCCTCCTCGAGGGCGTTCCAGCGTGCGAACTCGGCCGCCGGCTCCGCCTGCGCGAGCGGTCCGCCGAGCGCGGCGCGGTAGGAGTGGATGCCCGCCTCGACCGACTCGCGGTGCGCGAACAGGGTGTCGTCGAGGTCGAAGAGCACCGCCCGGATGCCGCGGCGCGTCACGGCAGCATCGGCCAGACGCTACGGGTGCCGCGGTCGGCCGCGGTCATGCTGCCCGTCCAGGCGGGCTCGCGGTCGCCGTCGCGGTTCGCGACCTCGCCGAGCGCTTCGCCGTCGTAGCGGAAGCCGACGGACCGCGCGAGGGCCGCCGAGGCGATGTTGCCGATCGCGCACTCCCAGGTGAGCCGCTCGAGGCCGAGCCCCTCGGGCGAGAACGCGAAGTCGGCCACGAGCTCGAACGCGGCGCGCGTGATGCCGCGCCCCCGGTGGGGGGCGCCGAGCCAGTAGCCCACCGAGCCGCTCGGGACGCGCACGCCGATCGCGCCCCACAGCTCGCCGTCCGCCTCGCCGCGGATCGCCCACGTCGCCTCGTCACCGCGCTCCCAGCCGCCGGCGGCGTAGTCGCGCACGAAGAACTCGGCGTGGCTGCGCTCGTACGGCCACGGGGTGGTCAGGAACCGCTCGAAGATCGGGTCGCTGCAGTACTCGACGATGAGGTCGATGTCGGCGTCTCGCAGGGTCGTGAGCACGACCCCGTCGCCGACGAGCGTCACGGGCTCCATCGGGGTCCTCACCCGCGGCGCAGGAAGCCGACGGCGTCGTACACGCGGGCGAGTGTCGCCTCGGCGATCTCGTTCGCCCGGTCGGCGTTCGCGGCGAGCACGCGGTCGAGTTCGGCGGGGTCGGCGAGCAGCTCGAGCGCCCGCTCGCGCACGGGGCCGAACTCGGCGACCACGGCATCCGCGACGGCGCCCTTGAGGTCGCCGTAGCCGCGGCCCGCGAAGTCGTGCTCGAGGCCCTCGATCGAGGTGCCGCTCAGCACCGACAGCAAGGTGAGCAGGTTCGAGACGCCCGGCTTGGCCTCGGGGTCGTAGTGGATCGAGGCGTCGTTGTCGGTCACGGCCGACTTGATCTTCTTGACGAGCCGGTTGGGCTCGTCGAGCAGCCACAGGATGCCGTTCTCGGTCTCGCCCGATTTCGACATCTTCGAGCCCGGGTTCTGCAGGTCGTAGACCTTCGCGGTCTCCTTGAGGATCGACGCCTCGGGGATCACGAAGGTGTCGCCGAAGCGGCTGTTGAAGCGCTGCGCGAGGTCGCGCGTGAGCTCGATGTGCTGGCGCTGGTCCTCGCCGACGGGCACGATCTGCGCGTCGTAGAGCAGGATGTCGGCCGCCTGCAGGATCGGGTAGGTGAAGAGGCCGACGGATGCCGACTCGACGCCCTGCTTCGCGGTCTTGTCCTTGAACTGGGTCATGCGGCTCGCCTCGCCCATGCCCGTGATGGTGTTGAGCACCCACGCGAGCTGCGCGTGCGCGGGCACGTGCGACTGCACGTAGAGGGTCGAGGCCGAGGGGTCGATGCCGGCCGCGATGTACTGGGCCGCGGTGCGGCGGGTCTTCTCACGGAGCGTGGCCGGATCCTGCGGCACGGTGATCGCGTGAAGGTCGACGACGCAGAAGACCGCGTCGTAGTTCTGCTGCAGCTGCTTCCACTGCAGGAGGGCGCCGATGTAGTTGCCCGCGTGGAGCGAGTCGGCGGAGGGCTGCATGCCCGAGAAGAGGCGGGGCTTGGTCATTTCGGAGTCCTTCGTGGGCTGGTTTCGACACGCAGCCGGCGGCTGCTACTCAACCAGCGGAGTATTCAGAGCTGGGTGTCGACACGCCTGCTGCGCAGGCAACTCAACCTGCGATCTTTCAGATCGCATAGTCGACGACGACGGGGGCGTGGTCGGACCATCGCTGGTCGTAGGCGGGAGCGCGGTCGACGGTGTAGGAGACGGCCTTCTCGGCGAGGGCCTTCGTGGCGAGGTGGTAGTCGATGCGCCAACCGGTGTCGGTGTCGAACGCCTTGCCGCGCTGCGACCACCACGTGTACGGCCCGGGCACCTCGCCCGCGAAGCGGCGGCCGACGTCGACCCAGCCGAAGCCGGCACCGTCGTTGTAGCCCTCCTCGCCCTCGGCGCCGACGAAGCGGTCGAAGTAGGCGCGCTCCTCGGGCAGGAAGCCGGCGCGCTTCACGTTGCCCTTCCAGTTCTTGATGTCGAGGGTGCGGTGGCCGACGTTGAGGTCGCCGACGACGAGCGCGAGCGGGTTGTGCTCGGCGAGCTTCGGCAGGCGCTCGGCCATCGCGTCGAGGAACTTGTACTTCTCGACCTGCTTGGGGGTGTCGGCCTCGCCCGAGTTCACGTAGCAGGAGACGACCGTGATGATCGTGCCGTCGACGTCGTAGTCCGCCTCGAGCCAGCGGCCGGCCGAGTCGAAGTCGTCGGGGCCGAAGGTCACGCGGTGGATCTCGGCCTTGCGGCGGCTCGCGATCGCGACGCCCGCCCGGCCCTTCGCGGTGGCGGGGTCGTGGAGCACGTCCCATTCGTCGCCGAGGAGCGCCGTGAGGTCGTCGGTCTCGGCGCGAACCTCCTGAAGGGCGAGGATGTCGATGCCGCGCGGGGCGAGCCAGTCGCCCATGCCCTTCCGGAAGGCGGCGCGCACGCCGTTGACGTTGACTGTCGCGATGCGGAGGGGGCGGGACACGCCCTCAACTCTAACGAGCGCCCCTGACCGTCAGGTGCGACCGAAAAGCCGCTTCCAGAAGGGCCTGCGCTCGGCGGCGAGCTCCGCCCTCAGCTCTTCGCGCAGCCGCTCCCGCTCGCGCTCCGCCTCGGCCGCACGCTCGGCGGCGAGCCGCGTGTCGAGCGGAACCCCCGCGTCCGTCATCGACACGAAGACCCAGCAGGCCGCCACGAGGATCACCTGGCACACGAGCGTGAACCAGATGAGCAGACCGATGATGACCGCGAAGCCGGCGAGCAGGGGGTTGTTGGTGGCGCCGCCGAGCAGCGTCGTGCCGAGCACCTTGAGCACCCCGAGCGCGAGCGCGCCGAGCAACGCCCCCTGCACGAGGAACCGGAACGGGATGTGCACGCCCGCGAGCACGCGGTAGAACGCGCCCAGCACGACCGCGTCGATCACGAACATGAGCGCGATCGAGAGCACGCGCGTCGAGATCGCGGCGACGGCGTCGTCCCGGATGCCGACGAGGTCGAGCAGGCCCTCGAGCGCCTGCGACGACAGCACCGAGAGGCCCGCCGAGATGAGCAGGAGCACCCCGAAACCGATCGCGAGCCCGAGGTCCTTGAGCTTGAGCAGGAGGAAGTTGGTGGGCGGTGCGGGCAGGTCGCCGAGCAGGCGCACGGCGTCGCGGGCGGACGCGAGCCAGCCGAGCGCCGTGAAGAGCAGGCCGCCGAGCGCGATGGCGCCCGTCCACCCCAGCACCGTCGTGTCGACGAGGTCGTCGGGGTCGATCGCGCCGCCGTCGCCCGTGTCGATGAGGCCGGGCACGGCATCCGCGAGCAGTCCGAGCAGCGCTGCCTGCAACGCGGGCTGCGCCGCGACGACGAGGCCGAACACCGAGAACGCCACCCAGATGGCCGCGAACACGGCGAAGATCGCCTGGTTCGACAGTCCCGCCGCGAGCAGCGGACCGCGGTGGGCGGCGTAGTCCTGGAAGACGCGCACCGGCTTGAGGGCCATGACCCACGCGACGACGCGCTGCACCCACGCGACGAACGCGGGCGGGCGCTTCCCCGCCTCCTCGACCTCCGCGGGCGCGTCGGACTCGTGTGCCATCACCCCACGCTATCGGCGCGGGGGAGCGATCGGTGGGGCTTGACTACGCCTTCGGGATGTCGGGCTTGCCGCGCAGCACGGCCGCCTTGACCTCGGCGATCGCCTTCGTGACCTCGATGCCGCGCGGGCACGCCTCCGAGCAGTTGAAGGTCGTGCGACAGCGCCACACGCCCTCCTTGTCGTTGAGGATGTCGAGGCGCACGTTCGCCGCCTCGTCGCGCGAGTCGAAGATGAAGCGGTGCGCGTTGACGATCGCGGCCGGGCCGAAGTACTGGCCGTCCGTCCAGAACACCGGGCAGCTCGAGGTGCACGCGGCGCACAGGATGCACTTGGTCGTGTCGTCGAAGCGCTCGCGCTGCGCGACCGACTGGATGCGCTCCTTCTCGGGCTTGTCGCTCGCGATGAGGAACGGCTGGATCTCGCGGTACGACTGGAAGAACGGCTCCATGTCGACGATGAGGTCCTTCTCGAGCGGAAGACCCTTGATCGCCTCGACGTAGATCGGCTTCGAGATGTCGAGGTCCTTGATGAGCGTCTTGCACGCGAGCCGGTTGCGGCCGTTGATGCGCATCGCGTCGGAGCCGCAGATGCCGTGCGCGCACGAGCGGCGGAAGGTCAGCGAGCCGTCCTGCTCCCACTTGATCTTGTGGAGCGCGTCGAGCACGCGGTCGGTCGCGAAGAGCTCGACGTCGAAGTCCTGCCAGTACGGCTCGGCGTCCTTCTCCGGGTCGTAGCGGCGGATGATGAGGGTGACCGTGAAGGCCTGGATGGGCGCCTCGGCCGTGGGCGTGTTGTCGACCGCCTCGAGGGTGGCTGCGCCGGCCATCAGTACTTCCTCTCCATCGGCTGGTAGTTGGTGATCACGACGGGCTTCCAGTCGAGCGTGATGTGGTCCTCGGCGTTGGCCGAGTGGGGGTCGCCCGTAAGGTACGCCATCGTGTGCTTCATGTAGTTCTCGTCGTCGCGCTTCGGGTAGTCGTCGCGCATGTGGCCGCCGCGGCTCTCCTTGCGGTTCTTCGCCGAGTACACGACGACCTCCGCGAGGTCGAGCAGGAAGCCGAGCTCGATCGCCTCGAGCAGGTCGGTGTTGAAGCGGTGGCCCTTGTCCTGGATGGACACGTTCTTGTAGCGCTCGCGCAGCTCGTGGATGGTCTGGGTGACCTTCTCGAGCGACTCCTCGGTGCGGAACACCTGGGCGTTGCGGTCCATCTCCTCCTGCAGCTCCTTGCGGAGGGCGGCGATGCGCTCGGTGCCCTGCGAGTTGCGGAGGCTCTCGACCATCTCGCGCACGCCGGCCGCGGCATCCGCGGGGAGGGGCGTGAAGTCGACCGTGGCGGCGTACTCGACGGCGTTGTTGCCGGCGCGCTTGCCGAAGACGTTGATGTCGAGGAGCGAGTTGGTGCCGAGGCGGTTCGAGCCGTGCACCGAGACGCACGCACACTCGCCCGCGGCGTAGAGGCCCGGCACGACGTTCTCGTTGTCGCGCAGCACCTCGGCCTTGACGTTGGTCGGGATGCCGCCCATCGCGTAGTGGGCGGTCGGCATGACGGGCACGGGCTCGTACACCGGGTCGACGCCGAGGTAGGTGCGGGCGAACTCCGTGATGTCGGGGAGCTTCGTCTCGAGCACCTCGGCGCCCAGGTGGGTGCAGTCGAGCAGCACGTAGTCCTTGTGCGGGCCGGCGCCGCGTCCCTCCGCGACCTCCTGCACCATGCAGCGGCTCACGATGTCGCGCGGGGCGAGGTCCTTGATGGTGGGGGCGTAGCGCTCCATGAAGCGCTCGCCGGAGGCGTTGCGCAGGATGGCGCCCTCACCGCGCGCACCCTCGGTGAGGAGGATGCCGAGGCCCGCGAGGCCGGTCGGGTGGAACTGGAAGAACTCCATGTCCTCGAGCGGCAGGCCCTTGCGCCAGATGATGCCGACGCCGTCACCCGTGAGGGTGTGGGCGTTCGAGGTGGTCTTGTAGATCTTGCCGAAGCCGCCCGTGGCGAAGACGATCGACTTCGCCTGGAAGACGTGCAGCTGACCGGTCGCGAGCTCGTAGGCGACGACGCCCGAGGGCTTCTTCTCGCCGTCGACCTCGGTCATGACGAGGTCGAGCGCGTAGAACTCGTTGAAGAAGTTGACGCCGAGCTTGACGCAGTTCTGGAACAGCGTCTGCAGGATCATGTGGCCCGTGCGGTCGGCCGCGTAGCAGGCGCGGCGGACGGGCGCCTTGCCGTGGTCGCGCGTGTGGCCGCCGAAGCGGCGCTGGTCGATCTTGCCCTCGGGCGTGCGGTTGAACGGCAGGCCCATGTTCTCGAGGTCGAGGACCGCGTCGATGGCCTCCTTCGCGAGGATCTCGGCCGCGTCCTGGTCGACGAGGTAGTCGCCGCCCTTGACGGTGTCGAAGGTGTGCCACTCCCACGAGTCCTCTTCGACGTTCGCGAGCGCCGCGGCCATGCCGCCCTGCGCCGCACCCGTGTGCGAGCGGGTGGGGTAGAGCTTGGTGATGACCGCGGTGTTGGCCTTGGGGGCCGCCTCGATCGCGGCGCGCATGCCGGCGCCGCCCGCTCCGACGATGACGACGTCGTGCCGGTGGTAGTGCACGCCGTCGATGACGTCTCCGTCTTCGAACTCCAGGTACTCGCTCACGTTCTCTCTCACTACTGGACGCGGGGCTACTGGGCCGCGCAGCTCGCGATCAGCTCGGCGTTGTTGGTCTCGCCGAGGCAGGGGTCGAAGGTCGTCAGCACGAGCGTGCCGAGGACGATGAGCACGACGGTGGTCGCGCCGAGCGCCCACAGGAGGACGCTGCGGAAGCGGCCGTGGGCGTAGTCGTTGGCGAGCGTGCGCATGCCGTTCGCACCGTGGATGAGGGCGAGCCACAGCAGGAGCGTGTCCCACACGACCCAGAACGGGTCCGCGAGCTTGCCGGCCACGAACGCCCAGTCGAGGATCGAGACCTTGCCCGGGAAGATCAGGTTGTAGAAGAGGTGGCCGAAGATCAGCACGACGAGCAGGACGCCCGAGACGCGCATGTAGACCCAGCCCCACTTCTCGAGGTTGACGCCGTTGCGCTTCGGCTCGCGCGTGTACGGGCTGCGCGGCGCGGCGATGTCTGTGCTCATCAGTGACCCCCGAAGACGACCATCAGGTGCCGCGGCACGAAACCGAGCAGCAGCACGATCCACAGGCCGATCGCGACCCAGAACATGACCTTCTGCGCGCGCGGGCCCCACGAGAACATGTCGATGAAGATGATCCGGAGGCCGTTGAGAGCGTGAAGTCCGACCGCTGCGACGAGAGCGACCTCACCCACGCCCATGATCGGCGTCTTGTAGGTGCCGATGACGGCGTCGTACGCCTCGGGGCTGATGCGGATGAGCGCGGTGTCGAGGATGTGCACCAGGAGGAAGAAGAAGATCGCCGTTCCCGTGATGCGGTGGAGGACCCAGGACCACATCCCCTCGCGACCCCGGTAGAGGGTGCCGGCCGGAAGCTTGCGCTTCTTCGGTTCGGGAATGGAAGCCGCTGGGCTCTCAGGTGGTGCGGCCTGGCTCGTCACGGCAGTTCTCCCTCGCGAGTCGCTCGTCGTCGGAACGGCCTCCAGTCTATGCCCGCCCTCGCGGGGCCGCGATTGAGGGTGACCTAACTTGTCTCGATGTCGAGATAAACCCGGATGCGGCACCAGATGCCGCCGGAGGCGCCTGTCCCTAAGGTGGGTGGCATGTCGACACCCCTCGAGCGGTTCTACGGCGTCATCCCCGCGGGCGGCGTCGGGTCCCGCCTGTGGCCCCTGTCGCGCGCCGACGCCCCCAAGTTCCTCCACGACCTCACGGGGTCGGGGCGCACGCTCGTGCGCGGCACGTGGGAGCGCCTCGCGCCGCTCGCCGGTCCCGAGCGCGTCATGATCGTCACGGGCCGCGCCCACCGCGCCGCCGTCGAGGAGCAGATCCCCGAGCTCGTGGACGCCAACATCGTGCTCGAGGCGGCACCGCGCGACTCGACCGTCGCGATCGGCCTCGCCGCCGCCATCCTGCGCCGCCGCGAGCCCGACGTCATCGTGGGCTCCTTCGCGGCCGACCACGTCATCCAGGACGAGGCCGCCTTCCGCGCCGCGGTCGAGCAGGCGGTCGCCGCCGCCGACGCCGGTTACATCACGACGATCGGCATCCAGCCCACCGAGCCCGCGATCGGCTTCGGCTACATCGAGTGCGCGGATGCGGCATCCATCGAGGGGGCGCCCGACGCCCTGCTCGTGCGCAGCTTCGTCGAGAAGCCGGACGCCGAGACCGCGGCGCGCTACCTCGCGGGCGGCCGGCACCTGTGGAACGCGGGCATGTTCATCTCGCGCGCCGACCGGCTCCTCGAGCAGATCGGCGAGTTCGACGCGCAGCTGCTCGCGCAGCTCGAGGAGCTCGCCGCGGCGTGGGACGACCCGTCGACGCGCGGCCCCGCGGTCGATCGGCTGTGGCCCGTGCTGCGCCGGATCGCGATCGACTACGCGGTGGCGGAGCCCGCGGCGGCCGAGGGGCGCCTCGCCGTCATCCCGGGGCGGTTCGACTGGGACGACGTGGGCGACTTCGCGTCGGTCGCGAAGCTCAAGTCGGCCGGGCGTGCGAGCGACCTGTCGATCCTCGGGGAGAACGCGCGCGTCCTCGCCGACGCGTCGAGCGGCATCGTCGTGAGCCAGTCCGACCGCATCATCTCGCTCATCGGCGTGCACGACATCGTCGTCGTGGACACTCCGGACGCGCTCCTGGTGACGACGACGGCGAACGCGCAGCGGGTCAAGACGGTCGTCGACGCGCTCAAGCTCTCCGGTCGCGACGACGTGCTCTGAGCTTGTCTGGCGCCGCGGTAATCCGCGGCGCGTGCCGGATCCGGATCTGCACCTGGGGGCCGCGGCTTGCGCGGCAGTGCGCGGGTGCGCAGGCATCGTGTGCTCATCTGAGCATGAACATTTCGGAGGTGTTTCCGAAGCGCTCGGGGTGTGTAACTGTTCTGTTGCGAGCGCCGGTGCTCAGGTTTCGGCGTGCGTCACAGAAGGTAACGTGTATCGCAATCCGCCGGCCATCCTGCCCGGCGACTTCTTGGAGGACACAGTGACTATCACGACCCGCAAGGCCGTTCTCTCCGGCCTCGCCGCCCTGGGCGCGAGCGCCCTGGTGCTGACCGGGTGCGCCGCCGCGCCGGAGGACAACGGCACCGACGACGGCAGCACCGCTACCGACTTCCTCGCCTGCATGGTGTCGGACTCGGGTGGTTTCGACGACCACTCGTTCAACGAGCTCGGCCTGCGCGGCCTGGAGAAGGCCCGCGACGAGCTTGGCATCGAGATCAAGACGGTCGAGTCGGCCTCCGAGGACGACTTCGCGCCCAACATCGAGAGCCTCGTGGGCCAGGGCTGCAACATGATCATCACCGTCGGCTTCCTGCTGTCGGCCGCCACGATCACCGCGGCTCAGGAGAACCCCGACATCTACTTCGCGATCGTCGACGACTCGCTCGACGGCGACTTCGACGGTGTCAACGACACCGAGAACGGCAAGCCGATCCTCTTCAACACCGCCGAGGCCGCCTTCCTCGCGGGCTACGCCTCGGCCGCCACCTCGAAGACCGGCGTCGTCGGCACCTTCGGTGGCATCCAGATCAACCCGGTCACCATCTTCATGGACGGCTTCGTCGACGGCGTCGCCTACTACAACGAGGTCAAGGGCGCCAACGTCAAGGCCATCGGTTGGGACAAGGCGTCGCAGACCGGTGCCTTCACCGGCGGCTTCGCCCCTGGTGTCGAGGCCAAGACCGCGGCCCAGAACCTGCTCGACCAGGGTGCGGACGTGATCTTCCCGGTCGGCGGCCCGATCTACCAGAGCGCGGCCGAGGCCATCCGTGAGAAGGGCGGCGACATCGCCCTCATCGGTGCGGACGCCGACGTGTACGAGACCGACCCGAACGTGAAGGACCTGCTCCTCACCTCGGTGCTCAAGGGCGTCGACGCCGGTGTCTTCGACACCATCAAGGCGGCCGTCGAGGGCAAGTTCTCGAACGAGCCCTACGTCGGCACGCTCGATAACGGCGGTACGGGCATCGCTTCGTTCCACGACTGGGAGGCCAAGGTCCCCGAGGGCCTGCAGGCCGAGGTCGACGAGCTCATCAAGGCGATCATCGCCGGTGAGATCAAGGTCGAGTCGCCCGCGACCCCCCACTAATCCCTCCTTTCAGTAACACGGCGCGGGGAGGCCGGTACGCCGGCCTCCCCGT
>RDDZ01000111.1 GCA_003852775.1 Microbacteriaceae bacterium
AAGCCGTCCGACAGACGCTGGAGAGCGGGCGGGTGCGGCCGGCGGGTGCGGCGGGCGGATGCGGCGGGCGGATGCGGCCGGCGGGTGCGGCGGGTGCGGCGGGCGAGTGCGGGCGGCACCCCGCCGCCCGCAGCGTCACGCGTGGAGCTGGGCGTTGAGCTCGACGCCGTGGCCGTCGCGGGGGAGCGCCTCGACGGCGCCCGTCACCGAGTTGCGACGGAACAGGATGCCGGGCACGCCCGACAGCTCGACGGCCTTCACGGTGCGCGGCCCCGCCGGCAGGCGGTAGGTGACCTTCGTGCCGGCGGTGACGTAGAGACCGGCCTCGACGACCGAGTCGTCGCCGATCGAGATGCCGATGCCGGAGTTGGCGCCGAGGAGGGCGCGCTCGCCGATGACGACGCGCTCGGTCCCGCCGCCGGACAGGGTGCCCATGATCGAGGCGCCGCCCCCGATGTCGGAGCCGTCGCCCACGACGACGCCCTGCGAGATGCGGCCCTCGACCATCGAGACCCCGAGCGTGCCGGCGTTGAAGTTCACGAAGCCCTCGTGCATGACGGTCGTGCCGGGCGCGAGGTGCGCGCCGAGGCGCACGCGCGACGCGTCGGCGATGCGCACGCGGTCCGGCACGACGTAGTCGAGCATCCGCGGGAACTTGTCGACGCCCGTCACCGACACCCCGGCGCGCTGCAGGCGCAGACGGCCGCTCGCGAGCACCGACGGATGCGCGGGTCCCGCGGTCGTCCACGCGACGATCGGCAGGTGGCCGAAGATGCCGTCGAGGTTGATCTCGTTCGGCCGCACGAGCAGGTGCGACAGCAGGTGCAGGCGCAGGTAGGCGTCCGGGGTGGACGCGGGGGCGGCATCCGTGTCGATCTCGACGAGCACGGCCTCGGTCGTGACCTCGCGCACGTCGTCGGCTCCCACGCCTTCGGTCACCGCGTCGGGGGCCTCCGCGCCCGCGGGTGCCGCGCCGAGCGCGGGGGAGGGGAACCACGTGTCGAGCACGGTTCCGTCGGCGGCGATCGTGGCGAGTCCATAAGCCCAAGCGGTCGTCATCCAGCCAGGTTATCGGCTGGGTAGGGTGGTCCCGTGCCCGCCCTCGACCTCGCCACCAGCACCCCCGAGCTCACCCGGCAGCTCGTCGACGTCTTCTCGGTGTCGGGGGAGGAGGCGCAGCTCGCCGACGCCGTCGAGGCGGTCGTGCGCGCCCAGCCCCACCTCGAGGTCGTGCGCGACGGCGACGCCGTCGTGGCGCGCACGACGCTCGGCCGCGACCAGCGCGTCGTCATCGCGGGGCACATCGACACGGTGCCCGTGAGCGGCAACCTGCCCGCGCGCCTCGAAGGCGACGTCCTGTGGGGCCGCGGCGCGGTTGACATGAAGGGCGGATGCGCGGTCATGCTCGCGCTCGCCGCCGAGCTCAGCGAGCCCGCGGTCGACGTCACGTGGGTCTGGTACGACAACGAGGAGGTCGACTCGGCGCTCAACGGCCTCGGCCGCATCGCGCGCGAGCGTCCCGAGCTGCTGCGGGCCGACTTCGCGATCCTCGGCGAGCCCTCGAACGGCGAGATCGAGGGCGGATGCAACGGCACGATCCGCGTCGACGTCACGACCCGCGGGCGCCGCGCCCACTCGGCGCGGGCCTGGATGGGCGAGAACGCGATCCACGCGATGGCGCCCGTGCTCGAGCGTCTCGCCGCCTACGAGGCGCAGGAGGTGGAGGTCGACGGCCTCGTCTACCGCGAGAGCCTCTCCGCGGTGCGCATCTCGGGCGGCGTCGCGGGCAACGTCATCCCCGACGAGGTCACCGTCCACGTCAACTACCGCTTCGCGCCGAGCCGCAGCGGCGCCGAGGCGCTCGCCCACATCGAGCAGCTGCTCGAGGGCCTGCCCGTCGAGGTCGTGGTGGCCGACCTCGCCGAGGGTGCCCGGCCGGGCCTCGACGCCCCGCTCGCGCAGCAGTTCGTCGCCGCGGTGGGCGGCGAGGCGCGCCCCAAGTACGGCTGGACGGATGTCGCCCGCTTCAGCGCGCTCGGCATCCCCGCCGTGAACTACGGCCCGGGCGACCCGAGCCTCGCGCACGCCGACGACGAGCGCGTGCCCGTCGAGCAGATCGAGCGGGTGGAGGCGGGCCTGCGCAGATGGCTGACGGCCGTCTGAGCCTCCGCGCGCCGGCGCGCCGTCGGGCGCCCTCGTGGTGGGAGGCGGCTCCCTGGTGGGGCCGTGTGCTCGCCGTCTTCGCGCTCTCGCGCGTCGTCACGACCGCCATCATGCTGTGGGGCGCCGACGTCCAGGCGCGGCTGACGGGCGACCCCGTGCCCGACTACGCGACCTTCGCGACCAACTGGGACGGCCAGTGGTACTGGCTCATCGCCGTCGCCGGTTATCCGGCCGAGCTGCCCGTCGACGAGTCGGGCCACGTCACGCAGAACGCGTGGGCGTTCATGCCCGCCTACCCGCTGCTGCTCGGCGTGCTCGCGCGCCTCGGCCTCCCGTTCCCCCCGCTCGCGGTGCTGCTCTCGCTCGTCGCCGGCGCGTGCGCCGCGCTGCTGTTCGAGCGCCTGCTGCGCGGCACCGGGATGTCGGCGGGGCAGGCGCTGTTCGGCGTCGTGCTGCTGTGCACGGCGCCGCTGTCGGTCATGTTCCAGGTGTCGTACGCGGAGGCGGCAGGTCTCGCCCTTCTGTTCCTGGCGCTCCTGCTCGTGCAGCGGCGGCTGTTCTGGACGCTCGTGCCCGTCGTCGTGGTCATGTCGCTCACGCGGCCGTCGGGTCTCGCGTTCGCGCTCTTCCTGCTGCTCTACCTCGTCGTGCGGATCTGGCGGTGGCGTCGCGCCGCGGCCGCGCATCCGCTGCCCGCGCGGGAGTTCTGGGGCGTCGTCGTCGCGGGTCTCGCGAGCTTCGCCTCCGGTCTCGCCTGGCCGGGCATCGCGTGGGCCGTGACCGGGTCGCCGAGCGCCTACCTCGACACCGAGCTCGCGTGGCGCGCCGGGTACCTCGGCCACGGCGAGCTCGTGCCGTTCGAGGCGTGGTTTCGCGGCATCGCGTTCTGGATCGACTTCGCGGGCGCGGCGGATGCGGCGGTGCCGGGTCTCGCGATCGCGGCGGTCGTCGCCTCGGGCGCCCTGTTCGCGGCTTTCCTGCTGACCCCGTGGGCCCGTCGACTGGGCGACCTGCGGCTGTGGCTCGCTGCCTACCTCGTCTACCTCATGGCGGTGTTCTTCCCGCAGTCGAGCACGTGGCGCCTGCTGCTCCCGCTCGCCCCCGCGCTCGGCGCGTTCGCGGTGCCGCGCTCCCGGGTCCTGCGGGTCGCGCTCGTCGTCGCGGGCGTCGTCGGGCAGCTCGTCTGGGTGTACTTCTGCTGGGTGCGCATGCCAGGTGACTGGTCCCCGCCGTAAGGGCCGGAAGTCCCTCGATTGGCCCGTGTCCCCCGCATACGGGATAATGGGGATGAGCAACCGTCGAAAGGGGACATCTCATGGCAGCCATGAAGCCGAGGACCGGTGACGGCCCGATGGAGGCTGTGAAGGAGGGTCGCCTCATCATCGTGCGCGTTCCGCTCGAGGGCGGAGGCCGCCTCGTGGTCTCGGTCAACGACGACGAAGCCAAGGAACTGCACGACGCGCTCGCGGCTGTGATCGCGGGCTGACCCGAAGCGCAGAGCTGACACGCCCCGCCTGATCCTCGGATCGGGCGGGGCGTGGTCGTTCAGTCGGAGGTCTTGACGAGCTGCAGCAGGCCGTCGCCCGCCGTGCTGAGGGATGCCGTGACGGCGGCCGACTCGGCGATCGTCGTGAGCAGGGCACGGAAATCGGCGACCGTCTCGTCGCGCTGGGCCGGGTCGGCGACGCGACCCCGCCACAGGGCGTGGGCGACCGCGACGACGCCGCCCGTGCGTGCGATCCGGAGTCCGTGCTCCACGTAGTCGAGCACCGAGCCGGGGTCGGCGTCGACGAGCACGAGGTCGTAGGCGCCGTCGTTCATGCGCGGCAGCACGTCGGTGGCGCGGCCCGCGATGAGGCGCGTGCGCGCCGACGGGATGCCGGCGTCCGCGTACGCCTGGCGCGCGCTGTTCTGGTGGTCGATCTCGACGTCGATCGTCGTGAGGGTCGCGCCGGGCGCCCCCTGCAGGAGCCACAGTCCGCTCACGCCCGCGCCCGTGCCGATCTCGAGGATGCTGCGGGCGCCGATCGCGGCGGCGAGCACGGCGAGCTGCGCGCCGACGGCGGGGGAGATGGGGTCGATGCCGAGCTCGAGGGAGTGCTGCCGGGCAGCCTGCGTCGCGGGGGGCTCCACCGGGAACTCCTCCGCGAACTTCCAGCTCAGGTCCTTGTCGCTCACGTCTCCTCCGCTTCCCAGCGTAGGGCCGCGCCCAGCCTGCGCCGGTATCCTGAGCGGGTGTCCTTCGGGTTGACCTTCGACAAGATCCTGATCATCTTGGTGATCGCGGTCTTCCTCGTGGGTCCCGAGCGTCTGCCGGGCTACGCGGCGCAGCTGGCGCGCCTCACGCGCTCGCTGCGCGACCTCGCGAACGGCGCCAAGGACCGCATGCGCGAGGAGATGGGCCCGGAGTTCGACGAGGTCGACTGGGCCAAGCTCGACCCCCGCAAGTACGACCCGCGCCGCATCATCCGCGACGCCCTCCTCGAGGAGGACCCGGCCGCGCCCGTACCCGCGGGCCCGCCGCGTCCCGTGCGCTCGACCGCGACGGCCTACGAGCTGCGGCAGCGCCGCCTCGGCAAGGGCCCGGTGCCGCCGTTCGACTCCGAGGCCACCTGAGCCGCTAGCGGCGGCGGACGGCCTTGAGCGACTTCAGGGCCAGCATCATGAGGCCGACCATCTTCGCGAACTCGGGGCCCGTGCGCGGCAGCTGCATGACGCCCGTCGCCTCGGCGACCGTCGTGGCGTCGGTGAAGCGCAGGAGGCCGTCGAGGCCGTTGCGGCGTCCGAGGCCCGACTGCTTGACGCCGCCCATGGGGGCGTCGATCGAGCCGAAGGTCGCGCGGTAGCCCTCGTTGATGTTGACCGAGCCTGCCGTGAGGCGCGCGGCGACGCGGCGCGCGCGGGCGCGGGAGCCGGACATGACGGAGGCGTTGAGGCCGTACTCCGTGTCGTTCGCGGCGGCGATCGCGGCGTCCGCGTCGTCGACGACCGTGACGGCGACGACGGGCCCGAAGGTCTCGCCCGCGAAGCACTGCATGTCGCTCGTGACGTCGGTGAGCACCGTGGGCTCGACGACGTACGGCCCGAGGTCGGGGCGCGCGCGGCCGCCCGCGAGCACCGTGGCGCCCTTCGCGACGGCGTCGTCGAGGTGGGCCGTGACGCGCTCGAGCTGGGCGGCGGAGGCGAGCGAGGCCACGTCGGCCGTGTAGTCGAAGTCGACGCCGAGCGAGAGGTTCCGCACGCGCTCCGCGAAGGCGGGCACGAAGCGGTCGGCGACGCCCTTCTCGACGTAGATGCGCTCGATCGAGACGCACAGCTGACCAGCCGAGGAGAAGCATCCGTAGGCCGCGTCGGCGGCGGCCTTCTCGGGGTCGACGTCGTCGAGCACGATGAGCGGGTTCTTGCCGCCGAGCTCCATCGAGGCGCCGATGAGGCGGCCCGCGGCGCGCTGGGCGACCGTGCGGCCCGTCGCGGTCGAGCCCGTGAAGCACACGTAGTCGGCGACGTCGACGACGGCCGAGCCCGCCTCGGGGCCGGGGCCCGCGACGACCTGCCACAGCTCGGGCGGCAGGCCCGCGTCGACGAAGGCGCGGCGGGCGAGCAGCACCGAGAGGGTGCCCTGGTCGTCGGCCTTCTGCAGCACGCCGTTGCCGACCGCGAGGGCCGGCGCGATGTCCATGAGCGCGAGGCTCAGCGGGTAGTTCCAGGGCGTGATGACGCCGATGAGCCCCTTCGGGGCGCGACGCACGCGGGTGCGCATGACGAGTGGGATGCCGGCGCGGCGGGCCTCGGTGCGCAGCACGCGGCGCGCGGTGAGCGCGGCGTAGCGGGTGGCCGCGGCCGAGTTGAAGACCTCCTCGAAGGCCTGGCCGCGCGTCTTGCCGGTCTCGGACTGCACGGCGTCGAGCAGCAGCTCGCGGCGCTCGAGGAAGAGGTCGTGGCCCTTCAGCAGCACGGCGCGGCGGTGCGCGTCGCCGGCGGCCCACCAGGCGCGCTGGGCGTCCCGCGCGCGGCGGGCGGCCTCCTCGACCTCCGCGACGGTCGCGTGGGGCAGCTCGTAGAGCTCCTCGCCCGTGAAGGGTGCGATGACGGAGACGGGCGAGGCGGCGCGGCCGGCGAGGTCTCTCACGAGCTCGTCGGCGAGCGTCCGGGGCAGCAGGCCGGGCATGCGGGGAGTCTAACTTGGACGGCCGTCCAACTCGGTGCCCCCTGTGCGGGGGAGGCGCCCCGGTGGCGGCCCGTTCTACCGCTAAGGTGGCCCGCATGACGACGCCGTCTTCGAGGCTCCGCGCCTCCGTGATCGCCCGCTACGCGGCCGGGTCCATCGGCACGGGGGGCTTCGGAACGCTGCCCGGCCTCGTGCTCGCCATCTACCTCACCGACACGCTCGGGGTCGCGGCCATCTGGGCCTCCGTCATCATCGGCACCGCGAAGCTGTGGGACGTCGTGATCGACCCCGTCATCGGCGGGGGCAGCGACCGCAGCCTCGCCGTCACGGGCTCCCGCCGCCGCTACATGCTGCTCGGCGCCCTGCTGCTGCCCGTCTTCTTCATCCTGACCTTCGCGGTCGTTCCCGGCGTCGGCCCCGTCGTCGCGGGGGTGTGGGTGCTCGTCGCCTTCGTGCTCACGGCGACGGCGTTCAGCCTCTTCCAGGTGCCCTACATCGCCCTGCCCGCCGAGCTCGTCGGCGACTACCACGGCCGCACGCGTCTGCTGTCGGCGCGCGTCGTCGTGCTCACGGTCGCGATCCTGCTGTTCGGCGCGGGCGGCCCCATGCTCGTCAAGCTCTTCAGCGGCACCGCCGACGGCAGCGCCACGCAGTCCGGCTACCTCGGCATGGCGGTCGTCGCGGGGCTCGTGCTCGGGCTCGGGATGCTCGTGGCCGTCACCTCGGCGCAGCGCGGCCCGCGCGGGGAAGCCCCGCCGCGCATCCCGCTCGCGCGCTACTACCGGGACGGCATCGAGGCGCTGCGCTCGAGCCGCCCGTTCCGCGCGCTCCTGCTGACGTTCCTCCTGCAGGCGCTCGCGACGGGCATGATGCTCGCGGGTGCCGCCTACATCGCCAAGTGGGTGCTGCGCGACCCCGACGGCACGACCTTCCTCTTCGTGGCTCTCATCGCGCCCGCGATCATCTGCGCGCCCGTGTGGGCGGCGATTTCGCGCCGCACGGGCAAGGAGTGGGCGTTCGGCGTCTCGTCGCTCATGTTCGGGCTCGCCGCGATGTCGCTCGTGCTGCTCGTGTGGGCGCCGGGTGCGTGGATCTACGCACCCGTGGCGCTCGCGGGTGCCGCGTACGCGGGGATGCAGACGCTCCCGATGGCGATGCTGCCGGACGTCATCACCGACGACGCGAAGCGCAACGGCCCCGGCCGTGCGGGCGTCTTCGGCGGCGTGTGGACGGCGGGCGAGACGACGGGTATGGCCCTCGGCGCCGTGCTGCTCACGCTCGTGCTCGCGATCACGGGCTACCAGGAGGCCGTCGCGGGTCAGGTCGTCGAGCAGAGCGCGAACGCCATCACGGGCATCGTGCTGAGCTTCAGCATCGTGCCGGCGATCATGATCGGCGTGAGCCTGTGGGCGCTCAGCCGCTACCCGCTGAGACGCGGCGACATCGACGGGGCGGTGGTCGCATCCGCTGTTCCCGTGGGCGACATCACTGCCGCCGACACCGCGGAGGAGACCCGATGAGGCTCGACGCCGAAGCCGTGCTGGGCCGGCTCTCGGAGCTGCGCGCGGGCGACCCGCCCACCCATGGCGGCCGCGTGCTGAGCTACGTCTACGACCCGGGACTCCAGGGCCTTGACGACATGGTCGCGGCTGTCGTCGACGAGGTGCTGCCCGTCAACGGCCTCGACCCGACGACGTTCCGCTCGGTGGGGGTGCTCGAGTCGGAGCTCGTCGGCTTCATGCGCGAGTTGCTGCACGGCGACGCGGAGGTCGTGGGCTCGGCCACGAGCGGCGGCACCGAGAGCTGCCTGCTCGCGGTCAAGACGGCGCGCGACGTGTGGCGCTCCGCCCACCCCGAGGGGCGTCCGCGTCTCGTCGCGCCCGTCACGGTGCACGCCGCGTTCCAGAAGGCCGCCGCCTACTTCGACCTCGTGCTCGACCTCGTGCCGACCGACACCTCCGGCGTCGTCGCGGCCGCGGACGTCCAGGCGCGGCTCCGCGACGACGTCGCGCTCGTCGTGCTCTCCGCGCCCAACTACCCGTTCGCGAGCCTCGACCCGATCGCCGAGGTGGCGGATGCGGCATCCGCCGCGGGCATCCCGCTGCACGTCGACGCGTGCATCGGCGGGCTCGTGCTGCCGTTCTGGCGCGACGACGCGGATGCCGAGCTGCCCGCGTGGGACTTCCGCGTGCCCGGCGTCACGAGCGTGAGCGCCGACCTGCACAAGTACGGCTACGCGCCGAAGGGCGTCTCGGTGCTGCTGCAGCGCGGCCGCGACCGCCAGCGCCACCAGTACTTCGCGACGACGCGGTGGCCGGGCTACCCGGTCGTGAACCCCACGATCCTCGGCTCGAAGTCGGCCGTGCCGCTCGCCGCCGGCTGGGCGATCGCCGAGGGCCTCGGCGTCGAGGGGTTCCGCGGCCTCGCCGAGTCGTGCCTCGTGAGCACGCGCGCGCTCCGCGCCGCGATCGACGGCATCGAGGGGCTGCGCGTCGTGGGCGAGCCGGTCGGGCCGCTCCTCGCGGTCGCGACCGACGAGACCGTCGCCCCCGACCGGCGCGTCGACCCCCACCACTGGGCCGACGCCGTGCGACGCCACGGCTTCGTGCTGCAGCTGCAGCCCGCGCTGCCGCCGCTCCCGTCGACGACGCACCTCACGATCACGCCCGTCACCGAGTCGGTGCTGCCCGAGCTCACGAGCGCGCTCGTCGCGGGGGCGGATGCCGTGCGCGGCGTGCCGCACGTCGACGTCGCCGCCGTGCTCGGGGCGCTGCCGCCGCTCGAGGCGCTCGGCGCGCTCGACTCCGACACCGCGTGGGCGCTCCTGCAGGGCGTCGGCATCGGTCAGGGGGCCGAGCTGCCGGACGCGCAGGCGCCGCTCGTGGCGCTCATCGAGGCGCTGCCGGCGCCCGTCGCGGAGCGGCTGCTCGTGGAGCTGCTGGGCCGGCTGGTCGAGCCGCGGTAGCCACTCGGGGGCTGGTTTCGACACGCCACCTCCGGCGGCTGCTCAACCAGCGGTGTCAGGCCGCCCTCGCGGCGCGTGTGAGGCGGCACCACCGCTGGTTGAGTAGCGCGCGAAGCGCGCGCGTCGAAACCAGCCCCGAGCCACCTAGAGCAGCGAGCGCCCCGCGAGCCCGCGCCCGCGGGCGGCCACCGCATCCGCGAGCCCGGTGAGCGCCGCCGCAGCCGGATCCGCGGGGTCGCCGAGCACGACGGGCGCGCCGGCGTCGCCGCCGGCGGCGACGGACGCCGCGAGCGGCACACGTGCGAGCACCGGCACCTCGAGCCGCCGCGCGACTTCGTCGCCGCCTCCCGTGCCGAACACGCCGCCCGCCATGTTCTCCACGACGCCGACGACCGTCTGGCCGACCTGACGCGCGAGCAGACCCGAGCGCTCGGCGACGTCCGCCGCCGCGGCCTGCGGCGTCGTCACGACGATCACCTCGGCGTTCGGCAGCAGCTGCCCGAGCGTGATCGCGACGTCGCCCGTGCCGGGCGGCAGGTCGAGCAGGAGCACGTCGAGGTCGCCGAAGTACACATCGGTGAGGAACTGCTGCATCGTGCGGTGCAGCAGGGGGCCGCGCCACGACACGGGCGTGCGGTCCTCCACGAACATGCCGATCGAGATGACCTTCACGCCGTGTGCGACGGGCGGCAGGATCATGTCGCCCACCTGGGTGGGCTTCGCGTCGGGGATGCCGAGGATGCCGGGGATCGAGAACCCGAAGACGTCGGCGTCGACGAGCCCGACAGCGAGCCCGCGCGCCGCGAGGGCGACCGCGAGCTCGGCCGTGATCGTCGACTTGCCGACGCCGCCCTTGCCCGAGGTGATCGCGAGCACGCGCGTGAGGGTGCCGGGCCCGAACGGCATCCGTCGCTCGCCGCGGAGGCGTGCGACGAGCGCCTCGCGCTCGGCGGGCGTCATGACGCCGACCTCCAGGTCGAGAGAGTCCACGCCCGCCACGCCGAGCACGGCCTCGCGCACGTCGCGCTCGATGCGGTCGGCGGCGGGGCAGCCCACGATCGTGAGGCGCAGCTCGACGCGCGCCGCGCCATCCGTCACCTCGACACCGCGCACCATGTCGAGCTCGGTGATGGGGCGGCGGATCTCGGGGTCCTGCACGCGCGCGAGCGCGGCGCGGACCGCGTCGGCGGCGGGGGACGAGGTGCTCACTGGGAGACCTCGTCCGTCTCCTTCTCCTTGTCGAGCTCCTCGAGCAGCGCGCGCAGCTCGGCCCGGATGAAGTCCTTCGTCGCCATCTCCTTGACCGCGAGACGCAGCGCCACGACCTCGCGCGCGAGGTACTCGGTGTCGGCGAGGTTGCGCTCGGCGCGCTGGCGGTCCTGCTCGATCTGCACGCGGTCGCGGTCGTCCTGCCGGTTCTGCGCGAGCAGGATGAGCGGCGCCGCGTAGGAGGCCTGCAGCGACAGGATGAGCGTGAGCGTCGTGAAGCCGAGGGCCATCGAGTCGAACTGCACCCAGCCGAGGTTCTCCGCGACCGCGTTGTACGTCATCCAGATGAGGCAGAAGAGCGTGAGCGCGATGAGGAACCACGGGGTGCCCATGCCGCGCGCGATCGCCTCCGTCGCACGGCCGAAGCGGTCGCTGCCCGAGGGGCGGAAGCCGAAGGCCGGGCGGATGCCCTTGGGCGCGTCCAGGCGCGGCTCGTTACGACGTGCCATGCGGCGTCCTCCTTCCTCGGATCGGGATGGCTGCGGTGCTCGTGCTCACGGGCTCCGGTTCGTGGTCGTCGTGCGAACTTCGCCAGTCGTCGGGCAGGAGGTAGTCGAGGACGTCGTCGATGGTCACCACCCCGAGCAGGCGGTGCTTCTCGTCGACGACGGGAAGCGAGACGAGGTTGTAGGACGCGAGGATGCGGGCCACCTCGGCCGCGCTCGTGTCGGGCGCGACGGGCTCGAGCGTCGCGTCGATGAGCGTGCCGAGCCGCTCGTGCGGCGGGTAGCGCAGCATCCGCTGGAAGTGCACGACGCCGAGGAAACGACCCGTGGGCGGCTCGTACGGCGGCAGTGTGACGCACACGGCGGCACCCAGGGCGGGGGCGAGCTCGTGGCGGCGGATGAGCGCGAGCCCCTCCGCGACGGTCGCGTCGGCCGAGACGATGATCGGCTCGGTCGTCATGAGGCCACCGGCCGTCTCGGGGGCGTAGTTGAGGAGGAAGCGCACGTCCTCCGCCTCCTCGGGCTGCATGAGCTCGAGGAGCGCCTCGCCGCGGGCCTCCGGAAGCTGAGCGATGAGGTCGGCGGCGTCGTCGGGCTGCATCTGGTCGAGCACGGTCGCGGCGCGCTCGTCGCCGAGCTGGGCGAGGATCTCGACCTGCTCGTCCTCGGGCATCTCCTCGAGGGCGTCGGCGAGACGGTCGTCGGGCAGCTCGCCGGCGACCTCGATGCGACGCTCCTCCGGGAGGTCGAGGAGGGTGGAGGCGAGGTCGGCAGGGAGGAGATCGGCGTAGGTCGCGATGAGCTGCTCGGCGGACTGGGTCTCGCCGGGCGCGGTCACCTCGCGCACCTTGTCCCACGCGGCGAGCACGGTGCTGCCCTTGCCGAACGGCGCCGCGCTCGTGCGCGGGCGTCGCAGGAAGAGCTCGCCCACGACCCACTCGCCGGGGCCCGACTCCTCGATCGCGACGTCCTCGATCGTGGCCCGGCCCGATCCGTCGCGCAGCACGACCTGACGGCCGAGCAGCTCCGCGATCACGCGCACCTCGCCGCCGCGTTGCTCGAAGCGGCGCAGGTTGATGAGGCCGGTCGTGATGATCTGACCGGCGCCGATGCTCGTGACGCGTCCGATCGACAGGAACACCCGTCTGCGGCCCGGGATCTCGACGATGAGGCCGACGACGCGCGGGGAGCTGCTGTGGCGGTACACGACGAGCACGTCGCGCACCTTGCCGACCCGGTCGCCGTTGGGGTCGAAGACGGAGCACCCGGCGAGTCGGGCGACGAAGACTCTCGTGGCGCTCACGGGAAAACCCTACCCGCCGGATGTCAGAATGGCGGGGTGACCAGCCCTTCGCCTTTCGCGCGTCCCGGCGTGCCCCTGACGGTGCCGCACGGGGACGTCCTCGGCACCTACGACAGCTACCCGGAGGCGCAGAAGGTCGTCGACCGTCTCGCGAAGGCCGATTTCCCGGTGGCGAAGCTCGCGATCGTCGGCAACAACCTCACGAGCGTCGAGATCGTCACCCGCAAGCGCTCGTGGAACCGCGCGGCGATGTCCGGCATCCTGTCGGGCGCGTGGCTCGGCATCTTCATGGGGCTGCTGCTGAGCCTGCTCTCGCCGACCTTCACGTGGCAGCTGTTCGCTGCCGCCGTGTTCATCGGCGCCGCGCTCGGCCTGTTCATCCAGCTCGCCAGCTACGCCATCAGCCGCCGCAACCGCGACTTCGAGTCGGTCTCGCAGGTCATCGCCGCGAACTACCAGATCGTGATCGAGCCGGGCATGCTCGAACGCGCGCAGGACGCCCTCGCGCGCAACCCCCAACTCTGACCTCGTGCTCGTGGCGCGGCTGGAGCCGCGACGCGACGGCGGGAGAAACGCCTCCCGCCGCACGGTCGTAGCTCCAGCCGCGCCGTGAGTCGACGTCGTCAGCGGCGGCCGGCCTTCGCCCGGAACAGCACGCGTGTGAGCACGGCGCCGACGGCGAGGAAGGCGGCGCACCAGCCGAGAGCCCACCATCCGCTCGTGCCGATGTAGGTGCCGAGCAGGAGCCCGCGGATGGTCTCGATGATGGGGGTGAGGGGCTGGTTCTCGGCGATCCAGCGCAGCCACTCGGGCATCGTGTCGACGGGAACGAAGGCGCTCGACACATACGGCAGGAACATGAGGAAGAAGCCGTAGCCGTTCGCCGCCTCCGGGTTCGACGCCGCGAGGCCGATCGCCGCGAAGACCCAGGTGATTGCGAGGATGTAGAGGGCGACGAGCGCGCCCATCCCGATCCACTCGATCGGCCCCGCGCTCGGGCGGAACCCCAGCAGCAGGGCCACGCCGATGACGATCGCGGTGGCGACGAGGTTGCGCACGAGGCTCGCGACGACGTGCCCCGTGATGACCGTCTCGGCGCGCATCGGCATGGTGCGGAAGCGGTCGATGACGCCCGTCGTCATGTCGGTCGCCACGTCGACGGCGACCGAGGCGGCCCCGTACCCCGCGCACAGCAGGATGATGCCCGGCACGACGTAGTCGACGTAGCCGCCGCCGGGGGCGATCGCGCCGCCGAACACCTGCGTGAAGAGCACCATGAGCATGGTCGGCAGCGCGATCGCCATGACGAGCGCGTCGGGGGTGCGCAGCGTGTGCAACATGCTGCGACCGACGAAGGTCGCGAAGACGGATGCCGCTCGCGGCGGCGCGGCGGGCGCCGGCGCGGCTGCGTGTCCGGGTGCGGTGAGGGTGGTCATGGCGGTCAGTCCTTCGTGAGGGCGAGCTCGGGCTCGCGGGTGGCGGGGGATCCCGTGACGGCGAGGAAGACGTCGTCGAGGCTGGGGGAGCGCAGGGAGACGGATGCGGCATCCGCGTTCCCGAGTCCGGCGAGCGCGCGGCGCAGTCCCGCGACGGTGCCGTCGGTGGGGAGCTCGGCGAGCACGGCGCCCGCGGCGTCGCTCACGGTGAGCACCTCGCCGCCGACGCGCGCCTTGAGCTCATCGGCGGTGCCCTCGGCCACCACGACGCCGTGCTCGATGACGGCGATGCGATCGGCGAGCTGGTCGGCCTCCTCGAGGTACTGCGTCGTGAGCAGCACGGTCGTGCCGTTCGCGGTCAGGGCGCGGATCTCGTCCCACAGCGCCTGGCGGCTGCGGGTGTCGAGGCCCGTCGTCGGCTCGTCGAGGAACACGACGGGCGGCGCGAGGATGAGGCTGATGGCGAGGTCGAGGCGGCGGCGCATGCCGCCCGAGTAGGTGCCGACCCGCTTGCCGGCCGCCTCGACGAGGCCGAAGCGGTCGAGGAGCTCGTCGGCCCGGCGTGCCGCGTCGGCCCGGCCGAGGCCCGACAGGCGACCCATCATGCGCAGGTTCTCGCGCCCGGTGAGCACCTGGTCGACCGCTGCGGCCTGACCGGTGACGCTGATGCGGCGCTTGACCTGCTCGGGCTCGTGTGCGACGTCGTGGCCCGCGACGGTCGCGGTGCCGGCGTCGGCGGCGACGAGCGTGCTGAGGATGCCGAGCAGAGTGGTCTTGCCGGCCCCGTTGGGACCGAGCAGGGCGAAGACGGTGCCGGCTGAGACGTCGAGGTCGATGCCGCGGAGCACCTCGGTGCCGCCGAAGCTCTTGCGGATGCCGCGAACGGTGATGGCGTCCATCGCGCGTCCTTCCTGCGGGAGGGTGGATGGCGTAAACTGTTTACGCCATATGCAAACTGCTTAACACATACACAGTTAGCGCCCTCCGCGTCAACCCCGAATACGATGAGGCCGATGACCGACACCCCGACCGAGCCGGAGCTCCCGCGCGCCGTTGCCCTCGCGTGGGGCGTCGCGGCGCATCCGCAGCGCGGCCCCAAGCGCGAGCTCTCGATCGAGCGGATCGTCGACGTCGCCGTGGAGCTCGCAGACCGCGGAGGGCTCGGAGCGGTCTCGATGGCAGCCGTCGCGTCGGAGCTCGGGTACACCCCGATGTCGCTCTACCGCTACGTCACGAGCAAAGACGACCTGCTCGTGCTCATGCAGGAGCACGGCATCGGCGTGCCGCCCGAGAGCGTGCGAGAGGCCGACGGCTGGCGCGACGGGATGCGCGACTGGGCCGCCGCGACCCTCTCGACCTACCGTGAGCATCCGTGGCTGCTCGACCTCGCGATCGAGGGCACCCCCCAGACGCCCAACAACCTCGCGTGGCTCGACGCGGCGCTCGAGACGCTCGCGGAGGCGCCCGCCGACTACGAGGCCAAGGTCTCGATCGTGCTCGCCGTCATGGCACAGGTGCGCTGGCAGGGCGTCGTCGAGCGCGGGTACCTCGCGGCGGCCGCCGCCGCATCCGTGCGACCCGAGGATCTCGACCGCCAGGCGAGCGACGTCATCGCGACCTTCATCACGCCCGAGCAGTTCCCCGAGGTGCACCGCGCGCTGCAGGCCGGCGTGTTCGGGCCCGGTCCCGACGACCCCTTCGCGTTCGGCCTCGAGCGCGTGCTCGACGGCATCGAGAGCTACCTCGCCACCGAGCCCTCCGCACGACCCGCGACGCCCCTCGGCGACCCCGAGGAGGAGCAGATCGCGCGCGACCCCAAGGTCAAGGAGGCGGTGAAGGCGCGACGCGAGGCCGAGAAGCAGCTGCGCGAGGCGCGCAAGCGCGAGCGCGAGAGGATGCGCGAGGCGCGCGAGCGGATGCGGAGGGGCTAGCCGGTCGCGGAGGTCTCGAGACGCGTCCGCTGCGCGGGCGCTCCTCGACCACCCGGGTCAGCCGGTCGTCACGACGTGGGACGCCGCGGTACGGCGATCGTGCGCGTCGATCGTGACGGCGCGGTACTCGATGCGCGTGCCGTCGGCGAGCGGGCGCACGTCGTGCACGACCCGGGCGCCCGGGCCGGTCGCGGTGCCGAGCCCGTGCCACTCGTCCGAGCCCACCTCGCGCCACGAGAAGCTCGTCTCGCTCCACAGGGCACCCGTGTCGACGTCGACGTGCACGATGCCGTCGATCTCACCCGGCTCGGGCGAGGTGAAGACGGGCGCGACCGCGGCATCCGGGGCCCCCACCTGGCGGTCGGCGACGAGCACGACGGCCGAGAGCGGCGGCACCGCGACCGAGGCGACGCCGTCCGCGTCGGCCGTGGTCGCATCCGTCTCGCCGTAGAGCACCGAGAACGCGGCGCCGGGGGTGAGCGTCGGCACATCGATCGTCACCTCGCGTCCGCCGGCGTTGAGCACGACGAGGTGCTCGACGCGCTCCGCGTGGTCGACCCGCGAGAACGCGTAGCTCGAGCCGTCGGCGATGCGCTCGAGCTGCGCGCCCGTCGCGAGGGCCGGATGCGACTTCCGCAGCTCGGCGAGCTCGGCGATGAGCCGGTAGAGGGGCGCGTCGGGGTCGTAGCGGTCGACGGCGCCCGCGATCTCGCCCGTGATGAGGGGCTGGTCGGCGTACTCGGGGGTCGCGGTGGCGAAGAGGCTCTGGCGCGCGTGGCGGTCGGCGCCGTCGCCCGCGCCGACGAAGCCCTGCTCGTCGCCCGCGTAGACGACGGGCTGCCCGCGGGCGAGGAAGAGCAGCTCGTGGGCGAGCTCGTCGCGGGCGAGGGCGTCCTGGTCGCGCACGAGGTAGCCGACGCGACCCATGTCGTGGTTGCCGAGGAAGGTCGGCAGAGCGCGCGCGTCGCCGTCGGCGGTCGTGTAGCCCGCGTCGCCCGCGAACACCTCGGCGAGATGGGCGGACCCCGCGCCGTTGACGAAGTCGAGCGCGGCGGATTGGAACGCGAAGTCGAGCACGGCGTCGAAGCCCCGGTCGCGCACGTACGGCGCGAGCAGGTTCGGATCGGCGTCGAAGACCTCGCCGAACACGAAGAAGTCGTCCTTGCCGATTTCGGCCGCGTGGGCGTCGAGCCCCTCCGTGAACGCAGCCCAGAACTCCTCGTTCACGTGCTTGACGGTGTCGATCCGGAAGCCGTCGACGCCGAGGTCCATCCAGTCGCTGTAGACGTCGATGAAGCCGTCGACGACGCGCGGGTCCTCCGTCATGAGGTCGTCGAGGCCCGCGAAGTCGCCGAGCGTGACGGACTCGCCGGCCCACGTCGTGTCGCCGCGGTTGTGGTACAGCGTCACGTCGTTGAGCCAGGCGGGCACCTTGATGTCGGCCTCGGCCGGATCGACGACGGGCGCGTACGGGAAGCTCGTCTCGGCGTCGAGCTCGGGGAAGTCGTCGGAACCCGCGACGGAGGCCAGGTCCACCTCGTTCCCCTCCGCATCCAGGTAGGGCTTCGCGGCAGTCGCGATGTAGCTGTGGCCCGCCGGACCGTAGGAGATCACGTCGGCCGTGTGGTTCGTGATGATGTCGAAGTAGAGCCGCATGCCGCGCGCGTGCAGCTCGTCGATGAGCCGCTCGAGCTCTTCGTTCGTGCCGAGGTGCGGGTCGATGCGCGTGAAGTCGGTGACCCAGTAGCCGTGGTAGCCCGCCGAGCGGTTCGCGCCGACACCCTGCACGGGCTTGTTGGCGAAGCTCGGCGTGAGCCAGATCGCGCTCACCCCGAGCCCCTCGATGTAGTCGAGCCGCTCGAGGAGGCCCGCGAGATCCCCGCCCTGGTAGAAGCCCGTGTCGGTCGGGTCGAACCCCGTCGCGTAGCGGTCGCCCTCGAGCCCACCCGTGTCGTTCGTCGGGTCGCCGTTCGCGAACCGGTCGGTCATCACGAAGTAGAACGACTGCCCGGCGCCCGCGGGGAGCGCAGGTTCCCGCACGAGCGCGGCATCCGCATCCGTGTACGCCCCGCGCGGCTGCTCACGCGCCGCGATCGCGAGCGGGATGCCGAGCCCCGCTCCGAGCGCAAGCACGGCCGCCGCCGCGATCCCGATGATCGCGGGGCGGGGCAGGCGACGGCGCACGCCGCGACGCTACCCGCCTCGTTGCGCCGATTGCAACCGCTTCCAACGCAGGACGCGAGCGGAGTGGGTGTGCGGATTCGTTTCCGGGACGCTGGCATTGGGTCGGGCAGGAGCGCGCCGCCGGAGGCGGCACGCGGGGGCATGCGGCGCGGAAGCGAATCCGCACGCCCGCGAAGCGACCCCGCGAAGCGGCTTCCGGGAGCGTTACGAACGCAGCGACGCCAACCACGCCTCGACGTCGTCCGCCGTGCGCGGGATCGCCGCCGAGAGGTTCTCGGCGCCGTCGGCCGTCACGAGGATGTCATCCTCGATGCGCACGCCGATGCCGCGGTACTCCTCGGGCACGGTGAGGTCGTCGGGCTGGAAGTAGAGGCCCGGTTCGATCGTGAACACCATGCCGGGCTCGAGCACGCCGTCGAGGTAGAGCTCTCGGCGCGCCTGGGCGCAGTCGTGCACGTCGATACCGAGGTGGTGGCTCGTGCCGTGCACCATGTAGCGGCGGTGGTACTGCGCGTCGAGGTCGAGCGACTCCTCCGCGCTCACCGGCAGGAAGCCCCACTCGGCAGTGCGCGCCGCGATGACCTTCATGGCCTCCGCGTGGATCTCGCGGAACCGGATGCCGGGGCGCACGATCGCGAACGCCGCGTCCGCGGCCTCCCGCACCGCCTCGTACACGCGGCGCTGCACCTCGGTGAAGGTGCCCGACACGGGGAGGGTGCGCGTGATGTCCGCGGTGTAGAGCGAGTCGAGCTCGACGCCCGCGTCGAGCAGCAGGAGGTCGCCGGGGGCGACGGGGCCGTCGTTGCGGGTCCAGTGCAGGATGCACGCGTGCGGGCCGGAGGCGGCGATCGTGTCGTAGCCGACGGCGTTGCCCTCGGCGCGTGCGCGGCGGTTGAAGGTGCCCTCGACGAGGCGCTCGCCGCGCGGGTGGGCGACGATCTCGGGCAGGTCGGCGATGACGTCGTCGAAGCCCTGGCGGGTCGCCTCGATGGCGGCGCGCAGCTCCGCCACCTCGTACTCGTCCTTGACGAGGCGCAGCTCGCTCACGGCGCGCAGCAGCTCGGCGTCGGCGGCGCTCGCGGGGGCGAGGTCGTCGGCGGCCGCGTCGACGCCGCGCAGCACGAGGACCTCGTCGCCGCCGGCGGCGAGCTCGGAGAGCGGACGCGTCTCGAGCGCGAGGTCGGCGGCGACGTGCGCGAGGGAGGGGCGCGGGCCCGTCCAGAACTCGCCGATCGCGGCGTTCGCGTAGAACTCCTCGGTGTCGCGGCCGGCGCTCGGGGTGAAGTACAGGGTGGCGGGGGCGTCCTCGCCGGGGCCGATCACGAGCACCGAGCCGGGCACCGTGTCGCTCGCCCAACCCGTGAGGTGCGAGAACGCCGAGTGCGCGCGGTAGGGGTAGTCGGTGTCGTTGGAGCGCACCTTGGCGGGGCCCGCGGGGATGACGAGCGTGGCGCCCGGGAACCTCGCGGCGAGCCGCAGGCGGCGCGCGGCGGCGAACGCGGCCTGCGCGCGCGGGGCGGGCGTCACCTCGGGGCGCTCGGCCCAGTTCGAGGTGATGAAGTCGCGGAAGACGTTCGACGTGGGGGTCGTGGAGCGGTTCGCGGTGGCGGGGGTGGT
>RDDZ01000132.1 GCA_003852775.1 Microbacteriaceae bacterium
GAGCGCGAGCTCATCGCGGTCGTCGGACCCGAGCTCGGCGGCAAGATCCGCGCGGGCCGCAGCCGCAACGACCAGATCGCGACGCTCGTGCGGCTCTACCTGCTCGACCACGCCACGCGCATCCGTCACCTCGTCGTGCAGGTGATCGACGCGCTCGCGGCGCAGGCCGAGGCGCACCCCGGCGCGATCATGCCGGGCCGCACCCACCTGCAGCACGCGCAGCCGATCCTGCTCGCGCACCACCTGCTCGCCCACGCCTGGCCGCTCGTGCGCGACCTCGAGCGCCTGCGCGACTGGAGTGCGCGCGCGTCCGAGTCGCCGTACGGCGCGGGTGCCGTCGCGGGCGGCGCGCTCGGGCTCGACCCGGTGCCGATCGCCCACGAGCTCGGCCTCACGCACCCGATGCCCAACTCGATCGACGCGACCGCGAGCCGCGACGTCGTCGCCGAGTTCGCCTACATCGCCGCCCAGATCGGCATCGACCTCTCGCGCCTGTCGGAGGACGTCATCATCTGGAACACCCGCGAGTTCGGCTTCGTGCGGCTGCACGACGGCTACTCGACGGGGTCGTCGATCATGCCGCAGAAGAAGAACCCCGACATCGCCGAGCTCGCACGCGGCAAGTCGGGCCGGCTCATCGGCAACCTCACGGGGCTCCTCGCGACCCTCAAGGGCCTGCCCCTCGCGTACAACCGCGACCTCCAGGAGGACAAGGAGCCGATCTTCGACTCCGTGCGCACGCTCGAGGTGCTGCTGCCGGCCTTCGCGGGCATGATCGCGACGCTCGAGTTCGACACCGAGCGGATGGCGGAGCTCGCCCCCCAGGGCTTCTCGCTCGCGACCGACGTCGCCGACCACCTCGTGCGCAAGGGCGTGCCCTTCCGCGAGGCCCACGAGATCTCGGGGGCGCTCGTCCGCTTCTGCGAAGCCGAGGGTATCGAGCTCGACGAGCCGAGCGACGAGCAGTACGCGGCGATCGACCCGCGCCTCACGCCGGACGTGCGCGACGTGCTCACGGTGGAGGGCTCGATCGCGAGCCGCGCCGGCACGGGAGGCACGGCCCCGGTGCGCGTCGCGGAGCAGCTCGCCGCCCTCACCGCCCGCGTCGCGGAGCTCGCCGGATGACGCTCTCGGGTGACGGCGACCCGCGCGTCCGCCGCGAGCGGGCGAAGGAGTACCGGCGTGACCTCGACGCGCGCCGTCCGTGGTTGCTGTGGCTCCTCGTCGGCCTCGCCGTCGTCGCCGTGGGCGCGGCGATCGTCTACACGATCGTGAACGGGGCCGGGTCCTGACCCGACCCCCCGCGTTCCTCGAGCGCCCGGCCGACGAGGTCGCGCCGCTCCTGCTCGGCGCCGTGCTGACCGGCCGCGGCGTCTCGGTGCGACTCACGGAGGTCGAGGCGTACCTCGGCGAGACCGATCCCGGCTCGCACGCGTTCCGCGGCCCCACGCCCCGCACGCGCACGATGTTCGGCGAGCCGGGACGGCTCTACGTGTACTTCAGCTACGGCATGCACGTGTGCGCGAACGTCGTGTGCTCGCCCGTGGGCACGGCGAGCGCCGTGCTGCTGCGCGCGGGGGAGGTCGTCGACGGCATCGAGCTCGCCCGCGAGCGGCGCCCCACCGCGAGGACGGATGCCGAGCTCGCCCGCGGGCCGGCGCGCCTCACGAAGGCGCTCGGCATCCGGCTCGACGACGACACGGCGCCGCTCGACGGTGCGCCGTTCGCGCTGACGCCCGCGCCGCATCCGTCGCCCGCGACGACCGGACCGCGTGTGGGGGTGTCGGGGGAGGGCGGCACGGATGCCTTCCCGCTGAGGTTCTGGGTGCCCGGTGACCCGACGGTGTCGGTCTACCGGCCCGCGGTGCCGCGCAGACGCGTCACGCGGTCGTGACGACGATGAGCACGGCGCACGCGCCGGCCCACACCATGCTCGCGAGCGTCCCGATGATGAAGCGCTCGCGCGCGGCGGAGGAGTCGAGCTCGTTGAAGCGGCCGAGACCCTTGATGGCGATGAGCGCGGCGATCACCTCGGGGTGACCCACCGCGATCGCACCGACGATCGCGGTGCGTTCGAGGAGGCCGATCGTGGTGCCCCCGCGCAGCACCTCCTGCTCCTCGCCGGTGCGCTCGCGGCGGATGAGGATGCCCCCGTGCGCGCCGCGCCGCACGGGCGCGCCGCGGCTCGCGAGATCGAGCACGACGGTCGTGAGGGGGCTGCCGGCGAGGATGCCGAGCGCCGCGATGCCGAACGCGAGCACGACGGCGAAGGCGGGCGCCTCCGGGAGCAGGCGGATGCCGAAGGCGGCTGCGATGAGCCCGAGGCCCACGGGGATGAGGGCGAGGAGGGCGAGTCGTGGACGGCCGAGTCGGCTCGCGAGCACGGTCGCGGCGACGGCGCCGCCGATGACGAGCAGGGCGAGAGCCCAGACGAGGTAGCCGATGACGATCACGCGCTGTCCTCCGTTCGGGGTGCGGCCCCGGCATCCGTGCCGTCCGCGAGGGCGAGCAGCTCGACGATCCCGTCGCGGGCCGCGGCGTCGAGGCGGATGCCGGCGGCGATCGCCCGCTTGCTCGCGGCCTGCGGCGTGATGCCGAGCCTCTCGGCGGCCTCGGCCTGCGTGAGGCCTGTCTCGACGAGATCGTACAGTTCCCACCCCTCCGGGGAGCGGCGGTCGCGGAGCTGCAGCAGGAGGTCGATCACCGCCTGGAGGGTCTCGGCGGCGGGGCGCGTGCCCCGGCCGGCGGCGAGCGCGACGCGCGTGGGGCGGCGCTTGGCGGCCTCGACGGCCTCACGAGCCGCGACGAGCGCGTCGCCGGTGGCGGCACGGGTCGCGGAGGGGAGCGGTGCGCGCACACCGCCGATGCCGACGCCGACGCTCCACTGCTCGGTGCGGGCCAGCGCGAGCACGATGTCGAGCGCGGTGCGCGCGTCGCCCGTGAGGACCTGCACCTCGTCGCCCGCGGTGCGGTCGGCGGGGAGGGCGAGTCGGTCGCCGCCGAGACGTGCGAGCAGCTCGAGGGCCGCCTCGGCGTGGTCGGGGCGGTTGCGGCTGTCGATCTGGTCGGCGGTGATGGCGAACATGGTCCCTCCGCGTCAAGCCTAGAGGGATGATGTGAGAAGGATCAACCTTTATAGGTAGATCGGTGTGACATCAACCCCCCGGGGTTTCGCCAGCCGCGGGCTCCACCGCCCCCGGCGCCGCCCCGTGGAACGACGCGAACTCGGAGTCGTCGACCCCGGCGACGGCCCAGCCCGAGGCGGGCGCGGGTGCCGGATGCGCGGTGACGGCCGCCGCGGGGGCCGCAGGGGCGAGAGTCGCGACGGCGAGGGCGAGGGCCCCGGCGGCGCGGGCGGCGGCGGCGCGGACGGGATGGCGGG
>RDDZ01000140.1 GCA_003852775.1 Microbacteriaceae bacterium
GCCACTTCCGAACACCTCCACGATCAAGGTGTTGCGACGACCAGTTGAATCCGCCTTCCGTTCCGCTGTGAGTATGCCGCGCGTGAGATGAGGCGCCATGCACAGAACTTGTGCAAAGAATCTGTGCATGCGATGATCGTGCCGTGACCGACGACCGCACCCCCGGCCCCGCCGCCTACACGGGCATGCACCTCGACGCGCGCGCCGTGCGCGTGCTCGCCCACCCGCTCCGCTCGCGCATCCTCAGCAGGCTCCGGATGCACGGCCCCGCGACCGCGACCGAGCTCGCCGCCGCGCTCGCCACCAACACGGGCGCCACGAGCTACCACCTGCGCGCGCTCGAGTCGGTCGGGCTCGTCGTCGACACGGGAGAGGGCGCGGGCAAGCGCCGGCTGTGGAAAGCCTCGACCGACTACCACTCGTGGACCGACTCCGACTTCGCGGGCGACGAGGACACGCAGACCGCCCTCGGCTGGCTCGAGCGCGACTACGTGCGCCAGCTCGCGGAGCGCGCCGAGCAGTGGCTCGACGTGCGCGAGGCGTGGCCGGCCGAGTGGTCCGACCGGCTGGGGCTCTGCGACATCCTCGTGAACGTCACCCCCGAGCAGTTCGAGGCCATGGCCACCGAGCTGCGCGAGGTCGTCGTGCGCTACCGCGACGCGGGCGCGGGCGACCCGCGGGCCCGCCGCATCCACGCCTTCGCGATCGCCCGCCCGGTCGAGCTGCGCCCCGAAGCGGGCGCCGAGTGAGCCCGCTCACCGCGCGGCAGGCCGAGCGGCGCCTCGTGCTGCTCACCGTCACGCGCTGGCTGCCCGTCGGTCTCGTGTTCGGCCTCACCGTGCTGCTGCCGCTCGAACGGGGCGTGAGCCTCGCCGAGGTCGGCGTCATCCTCGCCGTGCAGGGCGTCGTGGTGCTCGCGCTCGAGCTGCCCACCGGCGGGCTCGCCGACACGATCGGGCGCCGCCCCGTGCTGCTCATCGGCGGGGCGCTCGCCGTCGTCTCGTCGATCGTCTTCGTGCTCGCCGAGGGGTTCTGGCTCTTCGCGGTCGCGATGGTGCTGCAGGGGCTCTTCCGCGTGTTCGACTCCGGCCCGCTCGAGGCGTGGTTCGTCGACGTGGCGCACGCCGACGACCCGACGCATCCCGTCGAGCGCGGGCTCAGCCGCGCGGGCACCGCGCTCGGCGTCTCGATCGCCCTCGGCGCGGCGGCGGGCGGCGGCCTCGTCGCGTGGCATCCGATCGTCGGATGGTCGCCCCTCGTGCTGCCGTTCATCGTCTCGACCGCCGTCATGGTCGTGCACCTCGTGCTCACCGCCGTGCTCGTGCGCGAGGAGGCGCGCGTGCGCACCACCCCGGCCGCCGTCGGCCTGCGCGAGACCCTCGTCGGCGGATTCCGTGTGCTCGGGCGCTCGCGCGTGCTGCGCGGGCTCGTGCTCGTCGAGGTGTTCTGGGTGTTCGCGATGATCGCGTTCGAGATCGTGACCCCCGCCCGCCTCACCGAGCTGCTCGGCACGGAGGCCGCGGCGGCCGCGCTCTTCGGCCCCGCCTCGGCGGCCGCGTGGGGGCTCTTCGCCGCGGGCTCGGCCGTCGCGGGGGTCGCATCCGCCCGCATCGGCGTCGCGGTGACGGCGATCCTCGCGCGCCTGCTCAACGGCGCCTTCGTCGTCGTCATGGGCCTCGCCGCGGGGCCGGTCGGCCTGCTCGCGGCCTACGGCGCGGCCTACATGTTCCACGGCTCGGCGGGGCCGATGCACAACGCGCTCCTGCACCGTCAGGCCACCTCGGGCAACCGCGCCGTCGTGCTCTCGCTCAACTCGATGGTCGCGGGCGGCACGTCGAGCCTCGCGCTGCTCATGCTCGGCCCGCTCGCCGAGGCGACGTCGACGACGGTCGCCTTCGTGGCCGCAGGCGCGTTCAGCCTGCTCGGGGCGCTCTTCTACCTGCCCGCGCTCCGCGCGGAGCGCGCGGAGACGGAGGAGTAGGAGGCCGGCCTACTCCGCGGTCACGCGGTCGAGGAACGCGAGGGTGCTCATGAGCGCCGCACGGGCGTCGTCGAGATCGAGGTGGAACTGGTACTCGTGGGCGAGCTCCGGGGTGTGATCGGCCGCGTAGAACACGCGCGTCACATCCACGCCGAGCTCCTCGAGCCGGTTCGCCATGGGCACCGACTGCAGCCACGTGAGGCCGTCGGCGTTGCCGCCCGAGATCCAGGTCGGCGGGAAGTCGCCGGTCGCGAACTCGAGCGACGACATGAGGGTGCCGGGTGCCTCCGATGACCAGTCCTTGGTGCCCGTGTAGGCCCACAGCGCCGTCTTGAAGCCCCACGACACGATGCCGTTGAGCTTCGCCATCCCGTCGAGCTCGTAGACGCCGCAGTTGAGCACGGCGCCGACGAGCTGGTCCGCCTCGAGCGCCGGTCGGATGCCGACGAGGTGCGCGTAGTCCGGGTTCGTGATCATGACGGCGAGCTGGCTCGCGAGCTGCGCGCCCGCCGAGTCGCCCGCGAGCACGATGCGGTCGGCGTCGATGTGCAGCTCGTCCGCGTTCGCGACGAGGTGGTCGAGCGCGTCGTTGAGCTGCCGGATCGCGGTCGGGTACGCGGCCTCCGGCGCCACCGTGTAGTTGAGGCCGACCGTCGTATAGCCCTCGGCCGCGAGGATGCGCAGGTAGGGCGCGACGTCGACCTTGTCGCCCGAGATCCACGCGCCGCCGTGGATCCAGACCACGGTGGGAAGCGCCTCCGTCGTGCCCTCGGGCCAGAAGACGTCGAAGGTCGTGTCGTGGCCGGCGTCGCCGTACGGGACGTCGAGCTGCTCGTGCGGCAGCTCGTCGGGGAGGTGGCGGTTCAGCTCGGCGAGATTCGCCTCGCGGCCCGACTCGAAGACCCACCGGATGACCATCGCCGACGGCCACGGGTTGGCGTTCGCCCACACCAGCACGCCGATCACGACGGCGGCGACGGATGCCAGCACGATGTGACGGGGACGGCGGAACCAACGGGCGACGGCGCGGGCGAAACGTCTCACGCGGTCAGACTACGCGCGGGCCCGCCCCCGCCTGCTCAGGGGCCGCGGAGACGTCGCACGAGCAGCACGGTCGCCGCGACCGCGCCCGCGAGGGCGAGTCCGGCCACGCCCCACAGCCACGTGAGATCCTCGTCGCCGCCCGTGTCGCGGCGGGGGTCGTCCGCCACCGGGGTGCTCGTGGGGTCGCCGGGGGTCGAGGTCGGGGGGCGGACCGAGTCGGTGGGTCCGGGCGTCGAGGAGTCGACGGGCGCGGGCGCCTGCCCGCCACCGGCCGCGCCATGGGCCGTCGATCAG
>RDDZ01000010.1 GCA_003852775.1 Microbacteriaceae bacterium
AACTACTAGATGGGGTTTTTGCGCATGCCCCGCGCCCCGGCAACAACCCGTACGCTCCGAGCCAGGGCATGCAGCGCCCCGGCGCCCCGCGTCCGGGCAACAACCCCTTCTCGTCGACGCAGGGCATGCCCCGCCCCGGCGGCGGCGCCATCCCGCGCCCGGCGGCCCCGCGTCCCGGCGCCCCGCGCCCCGGCGCGCCCCGCCCGGGTGCCCCGCGTCCCGGTGCCCCGCGTCCCGGCGCCCCGTTCCAGCAGCGTCCCGGCGGCCCCGGTCGTCCCGGCGGCGGCGGCTTCGCCGGTCGTCCCGGTGGCGGCTACGCAGGGCGTCCCGGTGGCGGCGGCCGCGGCCGCGGCCCCGGCGGCGGCACCGCGGGAGCGTTCGGAAAGGGCGGCGGCAAGTCCAAGGCCCGTAAGTCGAAGCGGACGAAGCGCGCAGAATTCGAGATGCGGGAGGCCCCGCAGCTCGGTGGCGTCGCGATCCCGCGCGGCGACGGCAGCCGCGTCATCCGCCTGCGCCGTGGCGCCTCGATCAGCGACCTGGCCGACAAGCTGGAGACGCTGACCGGCTTCTCGGTGCAGCCCGGCTCGCTCGTCACGGCCCTCTTCCACCTCGGCGAGATGGCCACCGCGACCGAGTCGCTCGACGAGGCGACGTTCCAGATCCTCGGCGAGGAGCTCGGCTACAAGATCCAGATCGTCAGCCCCGAGGACGAGGACAAGGAGCTCCTCGAGGGCTTCGGACTCGACCTCGACCAGGAGCTCGAGGACGAGGACGACTCCGACCTCGAGATCCGTCCGCCGGTCGTCACGGTCATGGGTCACGTCGACCACGGAAAGACCAAGCTCCTCGACGCCATCCGCAAGGCGAACGTCGTCGCGGGCGAGGCGGGCGGCATCACCCAGCACATCGGTGCGTACCAGGTGTGGACCGAGCACGAGGGCATCGAGCGCGCGATCACCTTCATCGACACCCCGGGTCACGAGGCGTTCACCGCCATGCGCGCCCGCGGTGCCCAGGTGACCGACATCGCGATCCTCGTGGTCGCGGCCGACGACGGCATCATGCCGCAGACGGTCGAGGCGCTGAACCACGCGCAGGCGGCCGGCGTGCCGATCGTCGTCGCGGTCAACAAGGTCGACAAGGAGGGCGCGAACCCCGCCAAGGTGCGTCAGCAGCTCACCGAGTTCGGCCTCGTGGCGGAGGAGTACGGCGGCGACACGATGTTCGTCGACGTCTCGGCGCTCAACAACATCGGCATCAACGACCTGCTCGACGCCGTGCTGCTCACGGCCGACGCCGGACTCGACCTGCGCGCGAACCCCAACAAGGCCGCGCGCGGTGTCGCCATCGAGGCGAAGCTCGACAAGGGCCGCGGCGCCGTCGCGACCGTGCTCATCCAGTCGGGAACGCTCCGCGTCGGCGACGCGATCGTCGCGGGCACGGCCTACGGCCGCGTGCGTGCGATGCACGACGAGAACGGCGAGCCGGTCGAGGAGGCCGCGCCGTCGCGTCCCGTACAGGTGCAGGGTCTGTCGACCGTGCCGCGCGCAGGCGACACGTTCCTCGTCACCGACGAGGACCGCACGGCCCGCCAGATCGCCGAGAAGCGCGAGGCCGTCGAGCGCAACGCCCAGCTGGCCAAGGCCCGCAAGCGCATCTCGCTCGAGGACTTCACCCGCGCGCTCGAAGAGGGCAAGGTCGACTCGCTCAACCTCATCATCAAGGGTGACGTCTCCGGTGCCGTCGAGGCGCTCGAGGAGTCGCTGCTCAAGATCGAGGTCGACGACAGCGTCCAGCTCCGCATCCTGCACCGCGGCGTCGGTGCGATCACCGAGTCGGACGTGGACCTCGCCACGATCGACAACGCGATCGTCATCGGCTTCAACGTCCGCCCGGACGTCAAGGCCCGCGAGCGCGCCGCGCGCGAGGGCATCGACATCCGCTTCTACTCGGTCATCTACTCGGCGCTCGACGACATCGAGCAGTCGCTCAAGGGCATGCTCAAGCCGGAGTACGAGGAGGTGCAGTCGGGCGTCGCGGAGATCCGCGAGGTCTTCCGCTCCTCCAAGTTCGGCAACATCGCCGGTGTGCTCGTGCGGTCCGGCACGATCACGCGCAACGCCAAGGCGCGGGTCATCCGCGACGGCGTGGTGCTCGCCGACGGGCTCGCGATCGAGTCGCTGCGCCGCTTCAAGGACGACGTCACCGAGGTCAAGGAAGGCTTCGAGTGCGGTATCGGCCTCGGCAAGTTCAACGACATCCAGGTCGGGGACGAGATCGAGACGATCGAGCTGGTCGAGAAGCCGCGCGTCTAGTCGCCTAGGGTGACGGCGGCTTCGGGCGCCGGATCCCTTCCCGAGTCGAGAGAGGGGCCCCTACCCCTATCGACTCGGGAAGGGATCCGGAGCCCGAGCCGCCTGAGTCCCTTGACGAAGTCCGCGCTTGCGACCACCTCATCGAGAGGGCAGGAGAGAGAAATGGGTGAGAACCCCCGGGCGGCCAAGGTCGCCGACCGCATCCGCGAGATCATCGCGAAGCGACTGGAGCGCGGCATCCGCGACCCCCGGCTCGGCTTCGTGACCATCACGGACGTGCGGGTCACGGGCGACCTGCAGCACGCGAGCGTCTTCTACACGGTGTACGGCACCGACGAGGAGCGCGCCGACTCCGCCGCCGCCCTCAAGGCCGCGACCGGCATGCTGCGCACCGAGGTGGGACGCAACCTCAACCTGCGCCTCACGCCGAGCCTCGAGTTCATCGCGGACGCGATCCCCGAGAACGCGGCCGCGATCGACGCGCTCCTCCGGGAGGCGGCCGAGCGCGACGAGCAGGCGCGTGCCCTCGCGGCCCAGGCCCAGTACGCGGGCGACGAGGACCCGTACATCAAGCCGCGCGACGAGGACGACGACGACGAGGACGACGACGAGGACTAGGTGATCCCCGCCCTCTCGGTCCTCGACCTCGTGCCGGTGCGCACCGGCCAGACCTCCGCGGACGCCGTGGCCGCGTCGCTCGCGCTGGCCCGCCGCGCCGACGAGCTCGGCTACGCGCGCTACTGGTACGCGGAGCACCACAACATGCCCGCCGTCGCCTCGACGGCGCCACCCGTGCTCATCGCCGCGACCGCGGCGCGCACCGACCGCATCCGCGTCGGCTCCGGCGGCGTCATGCTGCCGAACCACGCGCCGCTCGTCGTCGCCGAGCAGTTCGCGGCCCTCGAGGCGCTCGCGCCCGGCCGCATCGACCTCGGTATCGGGCGCGCGCCCGGCTCCGACCCCGTCATCTCGGCGCTGCTGCGCGCGAGCGGCCCGACGAGCGAGGTCGGCCGCTTCGAGGAGCATCTCGGCGACATCCGCGCCCTCGCGGGCGACGGCGCCACCGTCACCATCAACACGCGCGAGGGCCTGCGCGACTACGAGGTGCGTGCGACGCCCGCGGCGGCCGGCCTGCCGGAGCTCTGGCTGCTCGGGTCCTCCGACTACTCGGCCCACCTCGCCGCCAAGCTCGGCCTCCCGTACGTGTTCGCCCACCACTTCACGGGGGAGGGCACAGAGCGCGCGCTCGCGATCTACCGGGGCGAGTTCCGTCCCTCTGAGGCGCTCGCGGCCCCGCGCACCTTCCTCACCCTCAACGTCGTCGTCGCCGACACCGCCGAGGAGGCGCATGCCCGTGCGCTCCCGTCGCTGCAGAACATGGCGCGCCTGCGCACCGGCAAGCCGCTGCGCGCGCTCGACACCGTGGAGGCCGCCGAGCGGGAGGAGCTCGACGCCGCCTCGCGGCACGTCATCGAGGCGATGCTCGAGCGCTGGGTGGTCGACGCCCCGGACCCCGCGGCCGCCCGCATCCGCGCCCTCGCGGAGCGCTTCGGGGTCGACGAGGTCATGGTGTCGCCCGGCGCGGGCGCGCGCGAGGGCGAGCCCGTCGACCGCGCCCTCGGGCGCGAGCGCACCCTCGAGCTGCTCGCCGCATCGCTCGCCGGGTGAGCGCTCCGCGCTGGGCGTGACTCGACGTCAGCCGCCGGGGAGCGCGTAGCCCGCATCGACCGCGTCGACGAGCCCGTCCGTGAGGAGGCCCGCGAGGGCGCGCTCGCGCTGCACGGCGTCCGGCCACAGCTCGGCGATGCGCTCGGCGGGCACGGGCAGCTCGCTCGCGCGCAGCTCGCGCAGGATGCGTCCGCGCACCTCGCGATCCGAGCCCGCGTAGGGCTTCTGGCGGGGCGCCGTCGGGCCCGTATAGGCCGGGTAGCCGGCGGCGCGCCACGCGCACGCGTCGGCGATCGGGCACGCGCCGCACTCCGGCGTGCGGGCGGTGCAGACCGTCTGGCCGAGCTCCATGATCCCCGCGTTGGCGAGGCGGGCCCGCGCGGCATCCGCGGGCAGCAGCGACTCCATGAGCGCGTGCTCCTCGGTCGTGCGCGCGGGCCCCGGCTCGCCGACACCGCGCACCGCCCGCGCGAGCACGCGGCGCACGTTCACGTCGACGACGGGCACCCGCACGCCGCACGCGAAGGCGGCGACGGCGCGGGCCGTGTACGGGCCGACGCCCGGGAGCGCGAGGAGCGCGTCGACGTCCGAGGGGACCTCGCCGCCGTGCCGCTCGACGATCGCGACGGATGCCGCGTGCAGGTTGAGCGCGCGCCGCGGGTACCCGAGGCGGTCCCACGCGCGCACCGCCTCGCCCGGCGGCACGGCCGCGAGATCGGCAGGTGTCGGCCAGCGGGCGAGCCACTCCTCGAGGCGCGGGACCACGCGGGCGACGGGCGTCTGCTGGAGCATGAACTCCGAGACGAGCACTCCCCACGCGGGGAAACCGGGGGCGCGCCAGGGGAGCGGGCGGTGACCGGCGGCGAACCAGGAGGCGACGCGCTCGCCGATCCCGGCATCCGTGTGTTCCGCCATCCCTCCAGGGTAGGCGGGGCCGCGCGTAGGCTGACGCCATGGCGAGATGGGCACCGCAGCGTCGCGACGTGATCGCCGCGACGGTCGACGAGATCCTCGGCAACTACCGGCGCGGCCGGATCGCGATCGGGGTGGACGGGCGCACGGCGTCGGGCAAGTCGACCTTCGCCGACGACCTCGCGCGCGAGTTCGAGCGACGCGGTCACGCGACCGCGCGCGCCTCGCTCGACGACTTCCTGAACCCCGCCGAGCAGCGCTACCGCCGCGGCCGCCACTCGCCCGAGGGCTACTACCGCGACGCCTACGCCTACGACGTGCTCCGCCGCGTGCTCATCGAGCCGTTCCGGCTCGGCGGCTCGGCGGCCTTTGTGACGGCCGCCTACGACAAGGTGCGCGACGTCCAGCTCGAGCCGAAGTGGCGCACGGGCCCCGACGACCTGTTCCTCGTCGTCGACGGGGGATTCCTCGACCGCTCCGAGCTGCGCGGCGTGTGGAATTACACGATCTGGCTCGACGCCGACGACGAGGTGCGCGCGCGACGGCTGAAGGACCGCGACGGCATCGAGCCGGGCTCCGAGCTCGCCGCGCGTTACGAGGGCGCTCACGACCTCTACGAGAGGGACGCGCACCCCCGGCAGGCCGCGATCGCGATCATCGACAACACCGACCCGGAGCATCCGCGTCGGGTGTTCGCCGACGCCTGCTGAGGCGGTTCAGCGCGGCACGCGCCGCACGACCTCCGCGGGCGCCAGGAACGAGCCGGTGCGCTCGACCTCGTGCACGAGCTCGACGATCGCCGTGTTGACGGGTGCCTGGAGGCCGTGCGCCGCGGCCGCGTGCACGGTCGCCCCGTTGAGGAACTCGATCTCGGTGAGCTGGCCGCGACGGATGCTCTGCAGCGTCGACCCGGGGTTCGGCACGGATCCCATGCGCCGCGCGAGCATCCGCGGCAGCTGCTCGGCGAACGCGACCGGGAGCGTCCCGATGAGGCCGATGAGGGCACCCGAGACTCCCTGCACCGTGCCGAAGCGCACGCCGATGCGCCGCGCGACGCGCACCGTCTCGCGCATGCTCGCCGCCATGATGCGCCGCAGGCCGGCGTGCGCGACGACCTCCTGCACGCTCAGGCCCGTGATGGCGGGGAGCGCGTTGACGTGGTTGATGAGGAGCTTCGTCCACTGGGCGCCCGTGATGTCGTCGGTGACCTCGACGGGGAGCGCCTCGCCGATCGTCGCCGCGACACGCTCGAGCAGCTCTCGGTCGGTCCCCGGTCCCGCGCCGATGACGGTGGGGTTCGGTCCCGTCACGGTGACGTGACCGGGCTCGAGGTAGGAGGCCGCGAAGAGCGCGAGGGCGCCGAGCACGGGGGAGTCGGGCAGCTCGCGGTGGGCGACCTCGAGACCGCCGAGGCCGTTCTGCACGACGAGGAGCGGGACGCCCTCGAGCCGCGTCGCGTTCGCGGCGAGGGCGGTCACGGCATCCTGGGCCTTCGTCGCGAGGATCGCGAGCTCGGGGCGCTCGGCGAGCGTCGCGTGGGCCTCGACGCATGCGCGGTGCTCGCCCCAGCCGCCGTCGAGCAGGAGCCCGCCCGCGCGGATGGCCTCGAGCTGGGCCCCGCGCGCCGTCACCTCCACGTCGTGCCCCTTCGCCGCGAGGAGGGCGGCGAAGGTCCCGCCGACGGCTCCCGCCCCGATCACGCCGATCCGCATGATCCGAGCCTAGGCGCGCCGGCTCAGGGCTGCGTGACGAGCTCGCGCGGTTCGCGCGTCGTGGCCGCGATGCGCCGGGGGAGCCGCCCCGCGGGGAGGAGGGTCGCGACGAGCGCGGTCGCCGCGACGACGGCGGCGCCCGTGAGCACCGCGGGCACGGCCGCATCGACGTAGCCGGTCGGTGTGAGCTGGCCGCCCGCGCCCGTGAACACCGCCGTCAGCACCGCGATGCCGAGCGCGACGCCCACCTCGCGCACGGTCGAGTTGGTGCCGGACGCCTTGGCGGTGTCGCGTTCGGCGATGTTCGCGAGCACCGCGGTCGACGAGGGAGCGAAGACGAGCCCCATGCCGACTCCCGCCATGATGAACGGGCCCACGAGCTCGGCGTAGGGCACCTCGGGCGTCATCGCGAGACCGATCCAAGCGAGGGCGGTCGCCTGGAGCGCGAGGCCCGCCACGATGAGGGCGCGCGTTCCCACGCGGGGCGACAGGAGGCCCGCGAGCGGGGCGACGACCATGGGCGCCATCGTCCACGGCATCGTGAGCACCCCCGCCTCGAGCGGCGAGTAGCCCTGCACGATCTGCAGGAACTGGATGAGCACGAAGACCGAGCCGAACATGCCGAAGCTGAAGCCGACGCCCACGACGTTCGCGATCGAGAACGAGCGGTCGCGGAACAGGCGCAGGGGGAGGAGGGGCGCCGGCGCCCGCAGCTGCCACAGCACGAAGAGAACGAGCAGCGCGCCGCCGCCGACGAGACCCGTGAGCACCTCGAGGCTGCCCCAGCCTGCCTCGTTGCCGCGCACGATGCCCCACACGAGCCCGAGCACGCCGAGGCCCGCGAGCACGACGCCGAGCACGTCGGCGCGCACGCGCTCGCCGAACGGGTTGGGCAGCAGCGCGAGCGCGACGGGGATCGCCACGGCGCCGATCGGCACGTTTAGCCAGAAGATCGCGTTCCAGTCCCATCCCTCGACGACGGCGCCGCCGACGAGCGGCCCGAGCGCCACCGCGAGCCCCGCCGTCCCACCCCACACGCCGATCGCGAGGGGCCGCATCCGCTCGCTCACGGCGCCCGCGAGGAGCGAGAGCGACAGCGGCATGATGGCGGCCCCGCCGAGGCCCTGCACGGCGCGCGCGACGATGAGCTGCACAGGGTCGGTCGCGAGCGCGGCTGCGGCGGAGGCGAGGGTGAAGAGGGCGATGCCGGCCGCGAACACGGTGCGGCGGCCGAGTCGGTCGCCGAGGGCGGCGGCCATGAGGATGAAGCTCGCGAACGCGAGCGTGTAGGCGTTCATGAACCACTGCAGCTCCTCGATGCTCGCGCCGAGGTCGAGGCGGATGGCGGGGAGGGCGTTCGTCATGACGAGGTTGTCGAGCGTCGCCATGAACATCGGCAGGCCCGTCGCGAGGAGCACGAGGCCGAACGGTGCGCGGCGCGTCGGGCGGGTCGCGGACGCGGGGGCGGGGGTGGCGGACATGATGGGCTCCGTGGGATGGCTGAGCGCGATAGTTGTAATCGGATGATTACAAGACGGGACATTAGTAATCGGTTGATACCATGTCAACCATGAGTTCGCCGACGACGGAGCAGGGCGCAACGCGCATGCGCTCCGACGAGCGCCGCGCCCTCGTGCTCGAGGCCGCGACGCGGGTGTTCGGCGAGCGCGGGTACCACGGCGCCACGACCGACGCCGTCGCGCGCGAGGCGGGCGTCAGCCAGCCCTACGTCGTGCGCATGTTCGGCGGCAAGGAGGCCATGTTCCTCGCCGTGCTCGACCGGGCGATCGACCGCATCCTGGGAGCCTTCGAGGCCGACATCGTCGCGCTCGAGGCCGAGGGGCGCGCGGGAGACGAGGACGCCGTGAGCGCGTGCCTCGGGCGCAGCTACGTCGACCTGCTCGGCGACCGCGGGCTCCTGCTGAGCCTCATGCAGGCGTTCATGCTCGGATCGGAGCCGGTCGTCGGGCGCCACGCGCGCGAGGGCTTCCGTCGCGTCTACGCCTACCTGCGCGAGCGCGTCGGGCTCGACCCCGATGCCGCCCAGGACTTCCTCTCGCGCGGCATGCTGCTCAACACGGTCGTGGGGCTGCGCATGGTCGACGACTACGAGAGCGACGAGAACGTGCACGAGCTGCTCGACGAGCTCCTCCCGACGAAGATCGACGTTCTGCTCGCGCTCCGGGGCGACGCGACGTGACGAGCGGCATCCTGCTCGTCGACAAGCCGCAGGGCATCACGAGCCACGACGTCGTCGCGCGCGCGCGACGGCTCCTCGGCACGCGGAAGGTCGGTCACGCCGGCACCCTCGACCCCATGGCGACGGGCCTGCTGCTGCTCGGCGCCGACAGCTCGACGCGCCTGCTCACCTACCTCGTGGGGCTCGACAAGGAGTACACGGCGACCATCCGGCTCGGCGTCGCGACCGACACCGACGACGCCGAGGGGGAGGCCGTCGCGACGCGCGACGCCTCGCCCGTGACCGACGGCGCGATCGCCTCAGGCATCGCGGCGCTCACGGGCCGCATCGAGCAGCGTCCCTCCGTCTACAGCGCCATCAAGGTCGACGGGCGACGCGCCTACGACCGGGCGCGCGCGGGGGAGGAGGTCGAGCTCGCAGCCCGACCCGTCACGATCCACTCCTTCGAGCTCCTCGAGACCCGCCGCGCGGGCGAGGTGATCGACCTCGACGTGCGCGTCGCGTGCAGCTCGGGAACCTACATCCGCGCCCTCGCACGCGACCTCGGCGCCGGACTCGGTGTCGGCGGTCACCTCACGGCGCTCCGCCGCACGCGCATCGGCCCGTTCGACGTCGCCGACGCGGTCGAGCTGCCGAACCCGCGCGAGGACCCGGATGCGGTCGCCCCCGAGCTGCTCGACCCCGCGGAGGTCGCCTCCCGGCTCTTCCCCGTGATCCGTCTCGACGCCGAGGCCACGCGCGACATCGCGCACGGCAAGCGCGTCGAGGTCGACGCCCCCGACGCCGCGCTCGCCGCGGCACTGACACCCGAGGGGCGCCTCGCCGCCCTCGTCGAGCTGCGCCGCGGACGGCTGCGCGTGCTGCTCGGCCTGCCGACCCAGGAGGTCCTTCCGTGATCCTGCCCTTCACGATCGTGCAGCTCGTGCTCGCGTGCGTCGTCGGACTCCTGTGCGTCGCGCTCGGGCTCGCTGGCCGCAAGCCCAACGACCTCACGGTGCTCTCGGTCGGCACCGTGGGCCTGCTCGTCATCGCCCAGGTGGTCGTCGCGATCGTCGCGCCCTTCGTCGGCAACGAACCGACCGGGAGCCTGCTCGAGTTCTGGATGTACCTCGGGACCGCCGCGATCATCCCTCCGCTCGCGATCGTGTGGGCCCTCATCGAGCGCAACCGCTGGTCGAACGTCGTGCTCGGCGCGGCGGCGTTCGCGATCGCCGTGATGACGTGGCGCATGGAGCAGATCTGGTCGGTGCAGCTGGCCTGAGGCCACGGGCGCGGCGCACTACGCTGGTTCACGATGTCCGCCCAGCCCCGCACCCGCGCGTCCGGCATCGGCCGCGTCCTCGTCGCCGTCTACGCCGTGCTCGCGATGGCCGCCCTCGGGCGGTCGATCTTCCAGATCATCGACCGCTTCGACGAGGCGCCCATCGCGTACTCGCTCTCGGCGGCCGCGGCCGTCGTCTACGTGCTCGCGACGATCGCGCTCGCGACCGGCTGGGACCGCCTCGCCTGGGTCACGGTGAGCTTCGAGCTCGTGGGCGTGCTCGTCATCGGCACGATCTCGGTCGTGGTCCCCGAGCTGCTCGGGCTGCAGGGGGCGAGCCCGTTCGGCCCCAAGGCGACCGTGTGGAGCGTCTTCGGCGCCGGCTACCTGTTCATCCCGCTCGTGCTGCCGGTGCTCGGCATCCTCTGGCTGCGCAAGCGGTCGCGTGCGGCGGTCGAGGCCTGATGCGGTTCTTCGACGGTCTCGCCGCGGTGCCCGCGGGCTTCGGCCCGAGCGCCGTGACGATCGGCAAGTTCGACGGCGTCCACTCGGGGCACCGCGCGATCCTCGCCCGCCTTCGGGCCCTCGCCGCCGAGCGCGGCGGTCTCGCGTCGGCCGTCGTCACGTTCGACCGGCATCCGCTCTCCCTCCTCGCGCCGGCGTTCTGCCCGAGCCCGCTCGTGAGCAACGCCCAGAAGATCGACCTGCTCGCCGAATCCGGCATCGACGCGACGCTCATGCTCGCCTTCAACCAGGCGCTCGCCGACCTCGAGCCCGAGCAGTTCGTGCGCACCGTGCTCGTCGACGGGCTCGGCGCCCGGCTCGTGCTCGCGGGAAGCGACTTCCGCTTCGGTCGCAAGGGCGCGGGCGACGTCGCCGCGCTCACGCGCATGGGAGCCGAGCACGGCTTCGAGGTGGCCCTCATCGACGACGTGCGCGAGGGGTCGGAGCGCGGCGCGCGTCGCGCCTCGTCCACCTGGGTCCGCGAGGCGCTCGAGGCGGGCGCCGTCGATGAGGCCGCGCGCGTGCTCGGACGACCGCCCGTCGTGCGCTCGGTCGTCGTCGAGGGGGAGCGGCGGGGTCGCGAGCTCGGATTCCCGACCGCCAACCTCGACCCCGCGCGCCTCGAGGGCTTCCTCCCGGCCGACGGTGTCTACGCCGCGTGGGCGGACGTCGATGGCGTGCGGTACCCCGCGGCCGTGTCGATCGGGAACAACCCGACCTTCGAGGGTGTGCCGCAGCACCAGGCCGAGGCCCACCTGCTCGATGTCGACCTCGACCTGTACGGTCGCACGATCGAGCTCGCGTTCGTCGCGCGGCTGCGCGGCATGGAGCGCTTCGACTCGCTCGACGCCCTCATCGACGCCATCCGCGCGGACGCCGACGCCGCGCGGCGCGCGCTCTCGGTGGACGAGTGACCCCGCGCCCGCTCTGGCGGGGTCGGACGCTCGCCCTCGTCGGCGTCGTGCTCGTCTCATTGAGCCTCCGCACGCCCGTCGCGGCGCTCTCGCCCATCGTCGAGCGGATCGGCGAGGACATCCCGCTCGACGCCTTCACGCTCGGCCTCATCGGCGCGGCGCCGCCCCTCGCGTTCGCCGCGAGCGGTCTCGTCGCGCCCGCGCTCGCGCGACGGATGGGGCTCGAGCAGGCCCTCCTGGCATCCCTCGCGGCGATGGCCGTCGGTCACCTCGGCCGCGCGCTCGCGCCCGAGGCGGTCTCGCTCACGCTCGGCACGGTGCTCGCCCTCGTCGGCGTCGGCCTCGGCAACGTGCTCCTGCCGCCCGTCGTGCGGCGGTACTTCCCCGACCGCATCGGCCTCGTGACCTCGCTTTACGCGACGCTGCTGTCGATCTCGACCGCCGTACCCGCCCTCATCGCCGTCCCGGTCGCCGACACGGCCGGCTGGCGGTTCTCGCTCGGCACGTGGATGTTCGTCGCGGTCGTGGCGGCCCTGCCGTGGGTCGTGCAGCTCGTCAGGGGACGACGCTCCGAGGAACCCGCGACGGGGCCCGTCGACCTGGGCGCCCCGGCCGGCCGCCTCGGGGTGCGCATGCTGCGCTCGCCGACCGCCTGGGCCATCGGCGTCGCGTTCGGCTCGTCGAGCCTCGGCGCGTACGCCGGTTTCGCGTGGCTGCCGCAGCTCCTCGTCGACCGCGCGGAGGCGGATGCCGCGACCGCGGGGGTGCTCCTCGCCGTCTTCGGCTTCATGGGCTTCCCGTGCGGGCTGCTCGTGCCCATCCTCGTCTCGCGCTTCCCGCGCATCACTGCGCCCCTCGTGCTCCTCGGCGGGGTGCTCTTCGCGGTGGGCTACCTCGGCCTGCTGTTCGCCCCCGCGGCCGCGCCGCTCGTGTGGGTCGTGAGCACGGGTCTCGGGCCCCTGCTCTTCGCGCTCGCGCTCGCGCTCATCAACCTGCGCTCGGAGTCGCAGCGGACGACCGTCGCGCTCTCGGGCTTCGTGCAGACCGTCGGCTACATCCTCGGAGCCGTCGGACCGTTCGTCGTCGGCATCCTGCACGACGCGACGGGTGACTGGGTCGCGCCCCTGTGGTTCCTGCTCGGCGTGCTCGTGCTCGTGCCGCCCGCCGCGATCGTGCTCGCGCGCGGCCGCACGGTCGACGCGGAGCTCCGGCCCGCGCGCGTCGGCGGCGCGGCGTAGGGTCGGGTCGTGGAGGCGATCCGGCTCGAACGCGACATCGACCTCCCGCGCGCGGTCGTGTGGGAGGCGCTCGTCGATCCGGTGCTCGTCGAAGGGTGGCTGCACCCGAGCGCGCGCCTCGTCGAGGGCACGACGCCCGTCGAGTTCCGCGAACCCGACGACCCCGCCGCGCCCGCCGTGCTCGAGGTCGTCTCGCCCGCCTTCGGCGCCGTGCGCGTCGTGCTCGACCGCATCCCCGAGGGCACGCGCGGGGAGGGCACGCACGTGGTGCTGACCGTGAGCGACGAGTGGGGCAGGCGCTCCGACCGCGAGGCGCTCTGGGCGCTCCGGCTCGAGCAGCTCGCGGACCTCGTGCGCGGGCATCCCGTCGACTGGGCCGGCTGGCCCGCCCTGCACCACCGCGAGGGCGAGGCGGCCCGCAGCGAGGCCGCCCATCGCGCCGCGCGCTGACGCGCATCCGCGCCGACGCCCTCGAGGCCGTGCTCATGTGAGCAACGCCGTACGCGGATGTTGTCGTGCGTGCGCGGGGCGGGCTACCGTCGTAGCGGAGACATGATGGACGACGAACTTCTCGCTGTCCGCGTCGCGGAGCTCTACTACGACGAGAACAAGACGCAGGACGAGATCGGCGCACTACTCGGCATCTCGCGCTGGAAGGCCGGCCGGCTGCTCGCCCAGGCGCGCGAGCAGGGCATCGTGCGCATCGAGATCGTGCACCCGCGCGCGCGACGCCTCGCGATCGAGCGCGCGCTGCGCGAGCGTTTCGGCCTCGCCGACGCCGTCGTCGTGCCGACCCCCGAGAACGAGGTCGGCGTGCAGGGTCGGGTGGCCCAGGCGGCAGCCGACTTCCTCACGAGCCTGCGGCCCGTCCCGCGCGTGCTCGGCGTGAGCTGGGGCCGCACCCTCACCGACGTCGCCGACCGGATGCCGGACGGCTGGGCGACGGGGGTCACCGTCGTGCAGATCAACGGCGGCGTGAGCCTCAACCGCCGCCCCGGCACCGCGGCGACCCTCGCCTCGACGATCGCGCAGCGCGGGCGGGGGCACGCGGTGCTCCTGCCGAGCCCCGCCATCCTCGAGCGCCTCTCCACCAAGAAGGCGATCGAGTCCGACCGCACGGTCGCCGCCGTGCTCGACCGCGCGGCGACCGCGAACGCGTTCCTCTACAGCGCGGGCGTCGTGGGCGCCGACTCGGCCCACGTCGAGAGCGGCTACCTGCGACCGGAGGACATGGAGGAGCTCGCCCTCCGCGGCGCGATCGGCGACGTCGTGGGCCGCTACATCGACGCCAACGGCAACATCGTCGATCCCTCGCTCGACGAGCGCACCCTCGGCATCTCGCTCGAGACCCTGCGTGCCGCCGCCACGGCGATCCTCGTGGTCGCCGGGACCCCCAAACACGACATCGCGCGGGCCGTCGTCACGGCCGGCCTGTGCACCGTGCTCATCACCGACGAGGCCACCGCGCGTGCCCTCCTGGAGGACTCATGACCATGCAGACCACCTCGCTCGCCCCCGCGGAGCGCGCCGTGCGCGTGCTCGGGGGCGACCTCACCGAGCGCAGCCTCCGCCAGTACCTCGAGGGGCTGAGCGGGGTCGACGCCGTCGGGCTCGAGCAGCGCGCCGCGGGCCTCGCGACGCGCTCGATCAAGACGAGCTCGAAGGCCTGGGCGCTCGACCGCATCATCGAGCTCATCGACCTCACGACGCTCGAGGGCGCCGACACCCCAGGCAAGGTGCGCTCGCTCGTCGCCAAGGCTCTCACGCCCGACGCGTCCGACCCGTCGACCCCGCGCGTCGCCGCCGTCTGCGTGTACGGCGACATGGTGCCCTACGCCGTCGAGGCGCTCGGCTCCGCGCACGGCGACCCGGACGACGGCCTCGTCTCGGTCGCGGCCGTCGCGACGGCCTTCCCCTCCGGCCGCGCGTCGCTCGCCGTCAAGCTCGCGGACACGCGCGACGCCGTCGCGGCGGGCGCCGACGAGATCGACATGGTCATCGACCGCGGCGCGTTCCTCTCCGGCCGCCACGGAAAGGTCTTCGAGGAGATCGTGGCCGTCAAGGAGGCGTGCCGCCGCGACGACGGCAGCTACGCGAGCCTCAAGGTCATCCTCGAGACGGGCGAGCTGAACACCTACGACAACGTCCGCCGCGCCTCGTGGCTCTCGATCCTCGCGGGCGGCGACTTCATCAAGACCTCGACCGGCAAGGTCTCGCCGGCCGCGACCCTGCCCGTGACGCTCCTCATGCTCGAGGTCGTGCGCGACTGGCACCGCCTCACGGGCGAGTACGTGGGCGTCAAGCCCGCGGGCGGCATCCGCGCATCGAAGGACGCCGTGCGCTACCTCGTGACGGTCGCCGAGACCGTCGGCGAGCAGTGGCTTCAACCCCACCTGTTCCGCTTCGGCGCGTCGAGCCTGCTCAACGACGTGCTCCTGCAGCGCCAGAAGCTCCGCACCGGCCGCTACTCCGGCCCCGACTACGTGACGATCGACTAGGACGGCATCCCCACCATGAAGGACATCACACCCACGAGCGGTCGCGGCTTCCTCGACTACGCCCCGGCTCCCGAGTCGACGTCGATCCTGCACCTGCGCGACTCCTACGGCCTCTTCATCGACGGCGAGTTCCGCGAGGGCACGGGCGGCTCGTTCGCGACCATCTCGCCCGCCACCGAGAAGCACATCGCCGAGATCGCGAACGCCTCCGAGGCCGACGTCGACCTCGCCGTCGCCGCCGCCCGCCGCGCCTACGAGAAGACCTGGTCGCGGATGTCGGGCGTCGACCGCGGCAAGTACCTGTTCCGCATCGCGCGCCTCGTGCAGGAGCGCGCCCGCGAGCTCGCCGTCGCCGAGTCGCTCGACAACGGCAAGCCGATCAAGGAGAGCCGCGACACCGACATCCCGCTCGTCGCCGCCTGGTTCTTCTACTACGCGGGCTGGGCCGACAAGCTCGACTACGCGGGCCTCGGCGCGAACCCGCGCCCGCACGGCGTCGCGGCCCAGATCATCCCGTGGAACTTCCCGCTGCTCATGCTCGCGTGGAAGATCGCCCCGGCCCTCGCGACCGGCAACACGGTCGTGCTGAAGCCCGCCGAGACGACGCCCCTCACGGCGCTGCTCTTCGCCGAGATCCTGCAGCAGGCCGACCTGCCGCCCGGCGTCGTGAACATCGTCACGGGCGCGGGGGAGACGGGACAGGCGCTCGTGCGGCACCCCGACGTCGACAAGGTCGCGTTCACGGGCTCGACCGCCGTGGGCCGCGAGATCGCGAAGACGATCGCCGGGACCCGCAAGAAGGCGACGCTCGAGCTCGGCGGCAAGGCCGCCAACATCGTCTTCGACGACGCGCCGATCGACCAGGCCGTCGAGGGCATCGTCAACGGCATCTTCTTCAACCAGGGGCACGTCTGCTGCGCCGGCAGCCGTCTGCTCGTGCAGGAGTCGATCCACGACGAGGTCGTCGACCGCCTCAAGCAGCGCCTCACGACGCTGCGCCTCGGCGACCCGCTCGACAAGAACACCGACATCGGCGCCATCAACTCGGCCGAGCAGCTCGAGCGCATCCGCCGCCTGAGCGAGATCGGCGAGCAGGAGGGCGCGGAGCGCTGGAGCGCGCCGTGCGACATCCCCGAGAACGGCTTCTGGTTCGCGCCGACGGTCTTCACCAACGTGCAGACCTCGTCGACGATCGCGCGGGAGGAGATCTTCGGACCGGTGCTCTCGGTGCTCACCTTCCGTACGCCCGCCGAGGCGGTCGCGAAGGCCAACAACACGCCCTACGGGCTCTCCGCGGGCATCTGGAGCGACAAGGGCTCGAAGATCCTCGCCGTGGCCGACAAGCTGCGCGCGGGCGTCATCTGGGCCAACACCTTCAACCGCTTCGACCCGGCGAGCCCCTTCGGCGGCTACAAGGAGTCGGGCTACGGCCGCGAGGGCGGTCGCCACGGGCTCGGCGCCTACCTGCAGCCCGCCACCACCGCCGTCGCCCCGAAGGGAGCCTCCAAGTGAGCCGCCTCAGCATCCCCAAGACCTACAAGCTCTACATCGGCGGCAAGTTCCCGCGCAGCGAGTCGGGCCGCAGCTACGAGATCACGGGCGCGGACGGCGCGTTCCTCGCGAACGCGTCGCTCGCCTCCCGCAAGGACGCCCGCGACGCCGTCGTGGCCGCGCGCGCCGCGGTCTCCGGATGGGCGGGTGCGACCGCCTACAACCGCGGTCAGGTGCTCTACCGCGTCGCCGAGGTGCTCGAGGGGCGTCGGGCCCAGTTCGTCGAGGAGCTGCGGGCGTCGGAGGGTCTCACGGCCGCCGAGGCCGCGCGTCAGGTCGACGAGACGATCGACACGTGGGTCTGGTACGCGGGCTGGGCCGACAAGTTCGTGCAGGTCGCGGGCGCCGGCAACCCGGTCGCCGGTCCGTTCTTCAACCTCTCGGTGCCCGAGCCGACGGGCGTCGTGGCGATCGTCGCACCGCAGGGCGAGGGCAGCCTGCTCGGCCTCGTGCGCGTCGTCGCGCCCGCGCTCGTCGCCGGCAACGCGGTCGTCGTCGTGGCCGACGAGCGGCACCCGCTCTCGGCGATCAGCCTCGCCGAGGTGCTCGCGACGAGCGACGTGCCGGGCGGTGTCGTCAACGTGCTCACGGGCTCGCCCGCCGAGATCGTGCCGTGGCTCGCGTCGCACGCGGACGTCAACGCGCTCGATCTCACGGGTGCGGGGGAGCTGGAGTGGGTCGACCTCGAGATCGCGGCGGCCGAGACGCTCAAGCGCGTGCTGCGCCCCGAGCCGGGCGTGCCCGCGGCGACCCTCGACCGCATCCTCGCGTTCACCGAGACGAAGACGGTCTGGCACACGAAGTCGCTCATCTGACGCGGCGCCGAGACGACCACCTGGGCGCGCCGTCACGATTGAATAACGGAACGGTAACGTTCGTGTTACAGTCGGGGCACCCCGCGATTGAGCGGGGAACCCGACTCGGAAGCGGATGTGCCGATGGTGACGCACCCAGTACGACGGATGGTCGCATCCGCCGTCGTCATCCTCGCGCTCGTGGCCGTGCTGCTGCTCGTGCCCGACGCGGTCCGCGTCTATGCGACGAACATGATGGGGTCGCTGCGCGCGCCCGGTGAGCCGGCGTTCGTCGCGGGTCACCGCGGCGACCGCGCCCACGGGCCCGAGAACACGATGCCGGCGCTCGTGAAGGCGCTGCAGTCGCGTCTCGAGTTCGTCGAGACCGACGTGCAGCTGAGCGCCGACGGTGTGCCCGTGCTCATCCACGACGAGACCGTCGACCGCACGACCGACGGCACGGGGGCCGTCGCCGAGCTGACCGCGGAGGAGCTGCGCGCGCTCGACGCGGGCGCCTGGTACGACGCGGCGTTCGCGGGCGCGCAGGTGCCCCTCCTCGACGAGTTCCTCGACGCCCTCGCGGGGCACCGCTCCAAGAAGGCGCTCCTCGAGCTCAAGGGGCACTGGGAGCCTGCGGGCATCCGCACCGTCCTCGACGCGATCTACCTCCGCGGCGTGCAGAACCGGGTCGTCTTCGCGAGCTTCAACCTCACGACCGTCGCCCACCTCGCCGACACCGCGCCCGCCATCCCGCGCGTCATCATCAAGCGCGACCTCCCGCGCGACCCCGTCGGGCTCGCCCGGTACTACGGCGCGATCGCCATCATCACGACCCCGAACTCGCTCGACAACGACCCGGGTGCCGTCGCGCGCATGCACGACGCGGGGCTCGGCGTGCTCGTCTACACGCTCAACAGCGAGAAGCGCTGGTCGGAGGCCCTCGCCTACGGCGTCGACGGCATCATCACCGACCGGCCCTCGAAGCTCGACGGCTGGATCGCGGCCACCGCCCCCGGCACCTGAGCGGGTCGGAACGCCCCTAGAGCCGGCCGACGAGCGCCGTGTAGAAGTCGATCGCGCGCCGGTAGGTCGACACCCGGATGCGCTCGTCGATGCCGTGGATCGACTCGAGCTCCTCCTGGCGCAGGTCGAACGGCAGGAAGCGGTAC
>RDDZ01000158.1 GCA_003852775.1 Microbacteriaceae bacterium
ATGACGTGAACACGTCCGGCAGGGTGTTCTCCTGGATCGCCGCCGTGACATCGTCGTTCAGCTTGACGGGCTCCGTGAAGGGCTTGCCCGACAGCGTGTCCAGGGTCTGCTCGACCATGTTGAGGAGGACCGCGGCCTGGAGCCGGGCGTCATAGCCGTCCTGCGTCTCCGCTTCGTGCTTGGGCAGGTACAACTCGCCCGCCTCGCGCATGGCCTCCGTTCCGCCCAGCAGCGTCTCGATGACGTTCCAGCGCGGGGCCATCGTGTCATACGCCCCGCTGGTCGTGGCGGGGCTCAGGGAGTCTTTTTCATCACTCATGGTCGGGTCCTCAATCTGCGCCTATTCTCCGCCGGGCGGCGGAGTTCGGCAAGTTGTATTACATGTCTGACTGCTTCACGCCCCGCAGCTTCTTGCGGACGCGGTAGCGCACGGCGTCGCCGATGTGATCCTCAGCTTCCGTGTTCACGTCATCCAGGTCCTTGTCGTCCCGCGGGAGCACGGGCAGCGTCTCGATGGCCTGGGCGCAGCAATCCATGATGAATATGCCGGGCTCCTCCCGCGGTCCGCCATGGGCCGGGGGAAGCGCGCCCTTGATCAGCTTGCGTATCTGCTCCCAGCCCTGCTTGCGCGAGCCCGGCCCCTTGTCGGCGGGTTGCCAGCGGACGCCGACCGCCTCCATGTCCCGGGCGATGTTGTTGCCGTTCTCCTCATCAAAGATGGAGGAGTCCGCAGGCCCGGGCCGGACGCGACCCGTCAGGCCCCAGTCCTCCTCGCGGTCGCGGATGCCTTGGCCCACGTCCCGGGCGAGCATGCGCACGCCTTCGTTGCGGGTCCCGTTCCAGCCGTACCACTCCTGGATCATGTACAGATCGCCGCGCACGCGACCGTACACGCGGCCATTGTACTCGAACGGTTCTCCATTGGACTCTGCCCACCAGCAGACGCTGAAGGGCTTGCTGCTGCCCCAGTCGAAGGACCTGTCCACCTTCCACCGCTTCGGGATCACGTGGAGCGGGACGGACGGGACCACGTGGACATCGCCCCGCCAGAGGTCATCGAACATGCCCCCGGCGATGATGTCCCAGGAGCCCTCCAGCCACGCCTTCAGCTCCGAAGGGTTCCGGGCCGCGGCCCTGATCTTCGTGATGTACTCCGGGTCAGCGTGGAGCAGGATTTTGTTCTCATAGATGGACCCGTGGATGGCGACCCGGGGCGGCTCGCGCTCGCCGTCGCGCATCGAGTCCGTGATCACGCGGCCCCGCATGTGGGGGAGGCGGAAGCGGGACTTGACCCAGTTGTGGCCGGGGCCGTAGGGGTTGGTGGTCGCCCGGTAGCAGCGGGGCATGCCGGCCTTCGTGGAGCGGCAGCACGACATCATGACGGTGTAGCACTTGTCGTCGGCCCAGTTGCAGAGTTCTTCCCAGCCGATCCACGGATAGGCGTGGCCGTGATAGTTCCAATAGTCCTCCGGGGACTTCATGTGGCGCAGCAGCAGCTGCTCGCCGTCCGGGAAGGTCCAGGTATGCTCCACCTTGTTGTACTTCGCCCCGGGGAACAGGCGCTTGAACCACTTCTGCGTCTTGTTGATCACGTCCGACAGCTGCGGGTAGGTCTGGCGGAACAGGATGCCGCGCCACTCCGCCCCGTAGCCCTTGCCGACATGCTGGAGGAAGTCCATCAACAGGCAATCGGTCTTGCCCGGGCCGCGCGTCCCCTCATACAGCACCTCGAAGATCGGCTGGGCCATGAGGAAGGCCAACTGCGACCCGTACTGGGGGGCCCAAGTCGCTTCGATCAAGCGCCCGCTGTCCTGGTCCGTGTAGTAGGGGCGCAGCTCCGTCTGGCCCGCCCCGTCATCGACCTCCCGCCACTCAATCGGGTAGCCGGGCCGGGCCGGGTACTTGATCGCGCCGTGAACGGCGGAGGCAATCGCGGTCTGTTCCATCAGTCGCGGCCCTCCGTCCCCTTGGCCAGGTCCCCGAAGGACACCTGCCAGTGCTCCATGTTCTGCGGCGCTGCCGGAACGATCATGACGCCCGCCGCGCCGCCAGTGATCAAGGCCGTGGGGTCGGCCTTCTCCTTGAACTCAGGCTTGTAGGCCCGGACGTAGGCGAGCAGCAGCGAATCGCTGTACACCCGCTCATAGGCCACAATCTCATCCTTGAACTTCCCGCCGATCAACGGACGGTCCACGCCCTCGATTCCGCGCTTGAGCAGCGCGGCCATCGCATACTCCTCGATCCAGGCCTGCCGGGCCTCCTCGAACCGCTCCTTGAACTCCGGGTCACGCTTACAGTGATCATAAACCGTGCTGGTGGAGACGCCGACCGCCTCCGCGCACAAGTAGACCCGACCGCCGATGCGGGGATCATGGCGCAGCAAGTCCAAATAGCGTTCTTTCCGATCCGCCGTGAAGGGCACCATCGGCTTCGGCGGCAACTTCTCAATCGGGTGCATCACGCTCCCTCCATGTACTCATTTGCGCAGCGTCGCGCCGCGATGCTTGACGGTCCCGGACCTCACGCCCAAGGACCATGATGAAGCGAGTATAGCTGGAGGTTGTTGAATCAGCAAGAGCCGCGCCTGCGCGCGGGAGCATCCGGGGTAGGTGGCGGCGCGGAGTGCTCAGCCCAGGGCGAGTTGCCCAAGGGGAGGGGTCGCGCTGCGTTGTGCGGGTTCGCGCTTACCTTCGCAGGTTCGCGCTTAGGATTCATTGCTGAAGAAGTTCGACCCCAAGCTGTCAAATTCTCCATATAAATCCTATATTTATAGATAGATAGATAGATAGATACTTAACTTACTTAACTTACTTACCTGGAACCCCCTGGAAACCGATCAGAACCCCGATTCACCGCACGGTCGCTTCTTGTTGGGCCCTTCAGCAGGGTCCTCAGACCCCCTCCGGGCTCGATTTGTCTAGCGAATTTAATTCCAGGTAAGTATCCCAAGTAAGGTAAGTAATCCACACTTAACATCTTGATCCTAAACAGAAAACGCGCTACTTAGGATCAGCCGCGAGCGGCCCCGAACCTAAGTAACGCGCATAACCTAAGTAGCAGCAGCGCAGGCCGTTACAGGCCCAGGACCGCCCGGACGTTCGGTGGGGTGTAGT
>RDDZ01000007.1 GCA_003852775.1 Microbacteriaceae bacterium
CGAGCGCCTCAAGGGCGTCGACCTGGTCCTGCATGAGAGCGATGAGGGGCGAGATACGGCGAGGCGGCGCTCGCGTCCGAGATCATCGCGCGCCTGCCCGACATCACCCGCGCGGTCGCCGAGCCGCTCGCCGCGATCTCGAACCTCACGGTCGTCTCGACCGAGGGCGCCTCCTCGGTCACCCGCACGGTCACCGACGTGGCGAGCGAGATCCCGGCCGTCGTGAAGAACCTCACCGGCCTCGACCTGACGGCGCTGCTGAGCGGGGTCGCCGGCGGTGCGCTCGTCGAGGCTGCCGCCGGTGCCAAGCCGGCCCCGAAGCGCGCGCCGAAGCCGAGTCCTGCGGCCGAGTAGTGCGCGCGGCGCCCGCTTCGGCGTATTCGGAGCGCCTCAAGTTCGACTAGGGAGTCGACACCAGGAGTGCGGAGGTCCACGGCGCGAGACGCACCGTCGCCGTGCCGCCGGTGACCGTCACCTCGCGCCCATCGAGCGCGTCGACCACGGGGCCCGCCGCCGGAACCTCGACCACACGCGCCTCATCGCTCGCGTTGAGCACGACCGTCACCTGATCGGCAGCGAGCTGCTTGCGGTAGGCGAGAACGCCGGTCTGCGCGTCGGCGATGAGCGGGACCCGCTCGCCCCGCGCCAGCGCCGGGTGCTCGGCGCGGAGCGCTCCGAGCGTGCGGAAGTGGGCGACGGTCTGCTCGTCCATGTCGTCCCACGCGGTCGCTTCGCGTACGTGGTTGAGGTCGGTGGCGCCTGAGTGCCGCTGACTCATCCCCATCTCGGTTCCGGCCCACACGCTGATCGGCTGGCTGATGCTGTACAGGCAAGTGGCCGCCACCCGCAGTCGCCGCTGGTCGTTGCCGGCGACCAGCAGGAAGCGGTCCATGTTCTGGTTGTCGATCATGATTGGCGCGACGAACCCCGACGGGAAGAAGCGCTCGCTGCCCGAGAGGAACCGTTCGAACCGGGCGACGTCGAGCTTGCCGTTGCCGAAGGTCCGACGGGCCGCCTGGCACCAGGCGAAGTCCTGGCATCCGTCGACGCGACCCACGTAGCTCAGCAAGGACTCGGGGGTGGTGACGCCCTCGGTGAAGATCGCGACGTCGTCGCCCACCTCGCGCACCGCGCGGCTGAACTCCGCCCAGAACTCGTGGGCGGGCCCGACCGCGTAGTCGAGGTCATAGCCGTCGATCCCGTAGTCGGTGACCCAGGCGCGAGCCACGTCGAGGATGTAGCGGCGCGCATCCGGGTCGTTGTGCTGGATGTGCGGCAGTTCGCCGCCGCCGAAGAAGCTCAGGTAGTCGCCGTCGTCGTGGATGTCGAACCACGTCCGGTACGCGCTCGTGGGGTCGGCCTTCGCCTCCACGAAGATCGGGTGCTCGTCGGAGACGTGGTTACCGACGAAGTCGACGAGCACCCTCATGCCGCGGGCATGGGCGTCGTCGATGAGGTCGCGGAGATCCTGTTCGGTGCCGAAGTCGGGGTCGACGCCGAAGAAGTCGGTGGTTCCGTACTTGTGGTACGTGGGACCGGTCATCCACGGCATGAGCCACAGTGCGTTGAACCCCATGCCCTGGATGTAGTCGAGCTTCTCGCGGATGCCACGGAGCGTGCCGCCCATCGGACGCGAGGTGTCGTCGGTCTGAATCCAGTCGCGATCGGAGCCCGGGAAGAAGCGATCGGGCATCACGTAGTACATGACGGCGTCGCGCAGCCACTCGGGCGCGTTCCAGGAATCGACCGCGTATGCGAAGTAGTCGGTGCGGGTGGCGCTGCCCTCGCCGCCGTCGGCGAGGGTGCCGTGCACGTCGATCACATAGCGCACGAGCGTGCCCTCCGGCTGGCCGGGGATGGTGGCCTCGAGGTGCGAAACGAAGCCCCACACGAGGTCGTCCCACACCACTCCGGTCACGGTCATCGGCACCGCGCTGCCGCTCGTGGCGACGCCGTCGGCGCCGGCTGGTGCCGACCCGTCGGTGGTGAAGTACACCCAGATCGGCTCGGCGTCGACGTCGGGGCCCGCGGTCGCCCTCACGACGACGGGCTCGCCCGGGAGTGGGTCGCGCGGGTCGAGCCGGTGCGCATGCGAGAACCCCGCGAGCGCCGTCTTTCGGGCCTCGACGACCGCAGCCGTGCTCTCGGCTGGACCGAATACGAAATCTTCTGCCATGGAAGGCCTCCTGCGTGGTTCTCAGCCCTTGACCGCGCCGGCGGTGAGCCCGCCGACGAGGAAGCGCTGCATCGAGTAGAAGAGGATCACCAGCGGGAGCGCGCCTGCGATGGCGCCCGCCGAGAACAGTGCCCAGTCGGCGCCGTTAGCGCTCTGGAAGAAGCGCAGGCCGAGCCCGACCGTGTAGTTCTCGCTTCCCGTGAGCACGACGCTCGCGATGATGTAGTCGTTGTAGAACGCGATCACGTTGAACAGGAAGATCGCCGCCATCATCGGCAGGGCCAGCGGCAGGATGATCCGCACCGCGGCCTGGAAGCGCGTGGCGCCGTCGATGAACGCGGACTCCTCGAGCTCGGTGGGGATCGAGTCGAAGAAGCCCTTCAGCAGCCACGCGCTGAATGGGATGTTCAAACCCGCATACGCGAGGATCAGGCCGCTGAAGGAGTTGAGCAGGCCCAGCCCCAGCAGCAGGTAGTACATCGCCATGACCATGATGGTCGACGGGATCATCTGCAGCAGGAAGAGCGCCAGCAGGCCCATCCGACGACCACGGAAGCGCAGCCGCGAGAAGGCGTAGGCCATCCCGGTGGTGAGCATGAGCGATACCAGGGCGGCGCCGCCGCACACGATGACGCTGTTGAGCACCCAGCGCAGGAAGTCCGTGTCGCCGAGGAGCTTCGCATAGTTGGCGAAGGTGGGGCTCTCAGGCCACAGCGGCGCGGCGAACAGCGTGGCCCGCTCGCTGAAGGATGCGCTCAGGATCCACACGAGCGGCAGCAGCGTGAGGGCGCAGGCGAGGATCAGGATGAGGCGCTTGAGCATCGCGGCCGGCCCGAACGTCGACTTCATGAACTCGCGCCCGTTCATCGGGCGACCTCCTTGGTGGTGCCGAGCGCCCATGCGCTGAGGGCCGTGATTCCACCGACGATGGCGAACAGGATGATGCTGACCGCCGAGGCCAGACCGTAGTTCTGGTCGGCCCCGATGAAGGCGATCTTGTACAGGTAGGTGACGAGGATGTCGGTGGCACCCGGGGTGCCGGTGGCGTCCATCGCGGGACCGCCCGAGGTCAGCAGGAAGATGACGCCGAAGTTGTTGACCTGCATCGCGAACGCCGCGATCACGAGCGGCTTCACCGCCGAGCTGAGCTGCGGGATGACGATGCGTGCGAGCACGACGGGGGCGGATGCGCCATCCATCCGCGCCGCCTCGAGCACCTCTTCGGGGATCGTCTGGAGGGCGCCGAGGCACGCGGTCATCATGAACGGGAACGACATCCAGACGCTCACCAGGATGACGGCGACGCGCGCCCAGAACGGGTCGGTCAGCCACGGGACCGACTCGATTCCGAAGCCGTTGAGAAGCTGGTTGACGGGCCCGAACGAACCGTTGAGCAGCGATGCCCAGACGACCGCGGTGAGCACCGACGGCAACGCCCACGGGAGGATCAGCAGCGCCCGGTAGATCGCGCGCTCCTTCACCGTGGGGTCGTTGAGCGCCACCGCGAGCAGGAGCCCGATGGTGACGGAGACGAGGGTGACGATGAGAGCGTAGGTGAGCGTCCAACCCAGCACGCCGAAGAACTTGCCGGCATCGGCACCCGCAAGCACGCGAGTGTAGTTGTCGACGCCGATGATCTGCCAGTCGTCCCGGCGTCCGATGCTGAGGTTCGTGAACGACACCAGCACGGTCACGATCGCCGGGATGATCGTGGTGAGCAGCATCGCGATGATGCCGGGAGTGATCCATGGCCACGCCCGGGAGCTCAGCGCCGTGCGGCGAGCTCCCGGGCGCTGAGGCGCCGACCGGTCTGAGTCCGTCGGTGTTCCCGCGGTCTGCGATCCGCGGCGCTCACGAGTTGGCATGTCGGTACCCCTGTGTCCTGGCTGAGGCGATTCTGCCTCGTCGTCGTTACTGCGCGGCGATCGCGTCGGCGATTGCCTTCTGCGCCTCCGCAAGCGCGTCGGCGGCGGTCGCCTGGCCGTGGATGGCCTGAGTGAAGGCGGCGATCGCCGGGCCCCACACGAGGTTCATCTCGGGCACCGTCGGCAGCGGGTAGCTCTGGGCGAGCTGAGCCGTCCAGCCGGCGAGCTGGTCGTTGCCGACGGTGTCGGCACCGGCGAGGGCCGAGATGTTGCCGTTCGAGACCTCCTGCAGCGCGGCCGGAAGGTTCGCCCCCAGGTACGACAGGAGCGACTGGGTCGCCTCTGCCTCATCCGTCTCGACGCTCATCGCGAGGCCGGTGTAGGTGGCGAACGGCGCCGGGCCGTTGCCGCTGGCGAGCACCGGGATCGGGGCGACCCCCACCTCGATGCCGGCGGCCTCGAAGTCCGCCACAGCGGCGGGACCCTCGATGATCGCGGCGGCCTTGCCGGCGCTGAACATGCCCTGCGCGACCTCTGCGGTCGTGTCGGCCGGCATCAGCTGGGTGTCGTTGACGAGCGACACGAGGTACTCGAGACCGGCGACCGATCCGGCGCTGTCGAGGCCGAGGTCGGTCACATCGACCGCACCGTCGGACTCGCCGAAGATGTAGCCGCCCTCGGCGGCGAGGAACGCGAAGCTCGACCAGAACTGGTCGATCGGAAACAGCAGACCGTAGGTGCTGCCGTCGTTCATCGCGGCCGCCGTCTTGACGAGCTCGTCGAAGGTCTCGGGCACCTCGGGCAGGAGCGCCTTGTTGTAGACGAGGGCCTGCACATCGGCGACGAGCGGCACACCGTACGTCTCACCGTCGAGCGAGAACGAGTCGACCGCTCCGTCCACGAACTGGGCGCGTTCGTCGTCGCTGATCGCGACGGGGGCGATCAGGTTCTGGGAGACGAACTGACCCACGTAGTTGTTGGTGAGCAGGAACGCGTCGGGGCCCTCGCCTGCGGGGACCGCCACCGGGATCTTGTTCATCAACTCGAAGAACGAATTGTCGACGATCTCGACCGTGTTGCCCGTCTCGGCCTCCCAGTCGGCGACGATCTCACGGGTGGCGTCCATGCCGGCCTGGGTGATGCGGTCGCCGATCCACAGCTCGATCGAGACGCCGTCCACGGAAGGCGCGGGCTTGTCCTGGGCGGCGCAGCCGGTGAGCAGCATCGCCCCGGCCGTGAAGGATGCGGCGACAGCCGCAGCACGGGAAGTGATCTTCATTGATTTACTCCTTGTTCTTGATCAGGGTTGTTCGACCGTGGAGCGGTCGGTGAGGTGGTGCAGGGTGCTGTGGAACGCCGGAAGCCAACCCGGCTGCACGTCATCGCGAACGAACGCCGGAAAGTCGTCGAGGTCGAACTGCACGGTGTGCCATCCGCCATCGAAGACGCGACCGCCGATGAGCGTTCGCCACTTGCCCTCCGGGAGCCACACCGTGACGGCACCCCCGGACTGCAGCACGGGCGCGACGACGATGTCCTCGCCGAGCACGTACTGCAGCCGGTCGTGCAGTTCGGTGCGTTCCGGGAACGCAAGAGCCATGGGGCGCATGACGGGGAGCCCCGTCTGCGCTGTGCGCCGGGCGCACAGTTCGAGGTACTCACGCAGCGCCTCACGAACCCGTGTGGCGGCGACGGCGAGCGACCCGAAGGGTGCCGGGTAGGCGAACGGCTCACGTCGTCCGGCGCCGTGGAAGCGCAGCACCGGGGAGAAGACCCCCCACTGGGTCCAGCGCAGGTACAGCTCGGGGTCGACATCCGCCGTGTAGTGCGACGGGTCCCCATCGCGCGAGGCCCGCATGTGGGCGTCGGAGCCGGCCACCCAGAACCCGCCCACGTCGTGCGAGACCCAGGCGAAGCCCGAGAGCGACATCGACAACGCCGACCGCAGCGCCGCCACCATGCCACCCCAGGTGGAGGCGGAGTCGCCCACCCAATGGCAGGGGTACTGCTGGGAGCCGGTGGTGCCCGAACGCACGAACATCACCGGGGCCTCCCCCTCGGGGAGGGCGGCGACGAGGGCGCGAGACGAGGCGCGCTGGTACAGGTGCGCGTACTCGTTGCGGATCTGCCATCCGCGGCGACCGTCGGCGAAGACCGCCTCGTCGGGCACCTCCTCACCGAAGTCGGTCTTGATCGCGGCGACCTCCTCGGTGCCCACGAGCGTCGTGATCTTCTCGTGCCACCACGCGAGCGTCGCCGGGTTGGTCAGGTCGAGCAGCAGCCGGCCCGGGATGTCGGCGGACTCCGCGACCGAGCCGTCCGGCATCGAGGCGAAGAGTCCCAGCTCGGCCGCTTCGCGCGCCGCCGCCGACTCCGCGGGGATGTACGGGTTATGCCACAGACTCACCCGCACGCCGCGTTCACGCAGGCGCCCCACCCATCCGCTCGGGAACCGGCGCGTGTCCAGCTCCCAGTTGCAGGCGAGATCGACGAGCACCTCTCCGGTCTGCCAGGCGTCGACGTGGACGACGTCGATCCGGCATCCAGCGGCCTCCGCCTCGTCGAGCATCTGGTGGATCTCGGCCTCGGAGAAGTAGCTGCAGCGGCTCATCCAGGTGCCCAGCGCCCAGCCGGGCACCGTTCCCGGTTCGCCGGTGACGCGGTGGTAGCGACTCAGGATCTCGTGCGGGGTGCCCTCGAAGACGAACAGGTCGAGCTCGCCGCCGCGCCACATGACCGACAGCACATCGCCTGCGGTGTCGCCGATGTCCATCGTGACGGTGCCGCCCGTGTGCACGAGCAGCCCCCAGCCCTCGGGCGACCAGATGAAGGGCACGTTGAGGTACGCGCGGTCGTACGCGGTGAAGCCGCTCGTCTCGACGTTGCGCATCACGCGGGTGCGCCCACGCAGTTGCGGACCCTGCACGCTTTCGCCACCGCCGAACACGGATGCCGTGGGCGTCATCGCGAAGCGCGCCAGCCATCCGATGGTGTCGCCGTCGGCGGTGAGCGCGCCCGGCCGCAGGCCGGAGCCGCCCATCGAGCCGTCCCCGCTCGTGCTCGCGAGAGCGCCGAGCTGCAGGTGCGCGTCGGACGTGACGCGCACCCCGATGGCGCCGTGGCCGGCCGTGAGGCTGTCGCCGTCGGCGACCACCGGTAGCGCGGTCTCGGCCGCACCGCTCAGCATGCTGGACTCCCCGCTGCCGGCACCGCTGCGCACGCGCACCACACCCTGACCGACCGCGGTCACGGTGAGGTGGTCGATCGCACCCGATTCGCGCACGAGCGCGATCCGGTCGCCGTCGCGACGCGCGCTCACCCACGAGTCGACGTCGGAGACGTCGATCCCGAACGCGGCGGCGTCGAGGCGGGCGGCACTGGAGAGGTTCAACATCAGTCGGCGTCGCCTTCGCGGTACAGGCCGGCGACATCGGCCGGGACGACGGGGGCACCCGTTGCGGCGGATTCGATCGCCGCGAAGCACAGGGCGAGCCCGGCGAGACTGGAGCGCGGGTGGGTGGCAGGCTTCGTGCCGTCCTCGATGGCGCGCAGAAGTTCGGCCATCGAGCCGATGAGGGCATCGGGGAACCAGTTGCCGACGGTCTCGATGTGGGCGGGCTCCTCGGCGACGATGTCGACGCGCTGTCCGCCGAGGGCACCCCCGTGCAGCGCAGCAGCACCCTCGGTGCCGACGACGTGGTAGCTGCCGGTGTCCTCGTGGCGTGCGCTCGCGCGCATCAGGATCGACACCTGCGCGTCGCCGAAGTCGATGATCACGGAGGCGATGGTCGGCACGGGGACGAGCTGGCCGCGGCGCCTGGCCGTGGTGGCGTACACCGAGACCGCCTCTCGCTCCGGGAACAGGCACGCGACGAGGTCGAACCAGTGGATCGCGTAGTCGTAGAGCACCAGGTTCGGGTCCTGCCCGAGACGGTGGTGCTCGGTGTGGATGTCGTGCGGCCAGTAGGCGGCGAAGTCGGCGGCCACGAGCTGGCCGAGGCGGCCCGACTCGACGATGGCGCGCAGCGCGTGGAAGTGCGGCGACCAGCGTCCGTTCTGGTTGACGGCGAGGGTAACGCCGTGCTCCTCGGCGAGCTCGGCGAGGGCGCGGCCCTCGGCGAGCGTCTCGACGAACGGCTTCTGGCTCATGACGTGCTTGCCGGCGAGGATCGCCTTACGCACCATGCCGGGGCGGATGTCGGTGTGCACGGCGAGGTCGACGACGGTCACGTCTGTGCGGGCGAGCACCGCGCCGAAGTCGTCGGTGGCGTCAGCGTTCGGGAAGTACTCGTCGCGCGCGGATTCGGCGGAGGCGATGACTGCGTCGCACAGCACGACGACGTTCCAGCCGACCTTGCGGTAGGCGTCGAGCTGCAGCCGGCCGATGCCGCCGCATCCGACGAGCGCGATGCCGTGCGCGTCGGATGTCGGCATCTCGACGCGGGGGAACGGGAGCTGGACGGTCATGGTCAGTTCTTCACCTTCAGGGCAACGGGGGTGCGGGTGTCGGTCGACGCGATGGCGGCGTCGACGATGAGCTGGCCGCCGAACGAGATCTGCGGGCCGCAGGGGCCCTCGACGGTTTCGCCGGCGGTGATCGCGGCGTCGAGCAGGGCCAGGATGTCGTCGCCGGCGGAGAACTCGTCGACGGGGATGTCGATGCCGGCGGGGTGTTCGCGAGTCTGCATGGTCACGACCTCGGCGTAGTCGCGACTCATGATGGTGCCCTCGGTGCCGACGACGACGAAGCCGCAAAACGGCTGGGGCTGGTGGGTCCACGGGTCGGTGAAGGTGCCCCAGCGGGTGTGGAAGCTCGACAGGCCGGTGGCGTAGCGGGCGATGACGATGCTCTGCATGTCGACCTCGAAGCCCTCGGGGATATGCGACACCGCCGTCACTTCGCTCGGCAGCTCCCCACCGCGGAACCAGGTGGCGAGGGTGACGCCGTATCCGAGGTAGTCCAGGAGCGACCCGCCGCCCGCGGCGCGCGAGAACCACCAGGTGCGGCTCCCGTCGCCCTCGCCGTCGATCTCCTTCTTGTCGTGCACGTGGAACTGGGGTCCGCGATTGCCGTCGTAGTAGTGCACCTCGATGACATCGCCGATGGCCCCCTCGCTGATGAGGCGCTGCGTGGTGCGGTGCGAGGCATACCAGGCGAGGGGCCAGTTGACGGCGAGGAGCACGTGCCCGGAGCTCGCGGCGTCGATGCACTTCTGTGCCTCGTCACCCGAGACGGCGAACGGCTTCTCGAGCAGCACGTGGATGCCGCGGGCGGCGAGCCGCTCCACCCAGAGGGCGTGCTCGGCGGTGGTCGAGCACACGACGGCGACCTCGGGCGCGGTCTGCTCGATCAGCAGCTCCCAGTCGGCGTACTGGAGTTCGGCGGCGATGCCCAGGTCGGTGCACACCTCGGCCATGCGCTCGGGCTGGGTGTCGTATACGCCGACGATCTCGTAGGCGTCGGTGCGGAGCGCCTTGCCGAGCAGGTCGCCCATATGCATGTGGTCGAAGCAGAAGCCGGCGAGGCGGCGCGGCGCGGTCACTTCTTGAGTCCGTTGATCGCGGGGCGCGCCTCGACGATGCCGCCGAGGACGCGCGCGATGCGCACCGAGTGCTCGTCGTAGGCGTTGTCGAAGAGCTCCATGGAGCGCTCCTTGCCCACGATGGCGGGCGAAGTGAGCACGGGGGGCCTGATGCCGCGCTGGACGAGCAGTTCGGCGGTCTGCACCTTGATCTCGTTGACGATCGCGACCGTGGTGACGGTCGAGCCGGGGCCGACCGGGGTCTCGAAGTCGGGGATGCTGATGAGGGCGTCGCCGACGTCGGTGCAGATGTCGATGACGAGGTCGGCGACATCCATGAGGCGAACGCCCGTGGCCGACTCGGATGAGGCGGAGTGCTTGCGGCTGGTGACGCCGATGACGCGCAGGCCGCGGGCCTTGGCGCCGAGCGCGAGCTCGACCGGCATGGCCGAGGTGCCCGAGACGCTGAAGACGATCAGCACATCCTTGGGGCCGAAGGCGAAGTTGGCGAGGATCTGATCGGCGAGGCCGGACACCCGCTCGATGAACATGGCCTGACGCTGACCGTTGGAGCCGACGATCTGGGTGTGGAACGTGGTGGAGAGCTCGACCATGGGGTTGAAGCCCGGGAACGATCCGTAGCGCGGGAACATCTCCTCGACCGCGATGCGGGAGTGACCGCTGCCGAACATGTGGACGAAGCCGCCTTCTTCGATGGCCTCGGCCGACCACTGCGCCGCTGTGGCGATGGCAGGAGTCTGGGTCTCGGCGATCTGCTGGAGAAGCTCGATGGCCTTGGCAGTCCACTGGCCGGCGACGCCGGTCGATTCAGTCATTACGTCCATACTTTCCTGAATAGTTGTATAGGTCGCTTGCGAAGCGCTGTCCACTATATGCTCGGGTGGTTAGGAGGTCAAGGTGACCGAAAGTCGGCCGGCGACCGCTCGCTATCTCGAGATCGAGCATTGGCTGCGCGAGCAGGTGATGCAGGGGGCCACGGGTGACCCGCTGCCCTCGGAGGCGGAGCTCGCAACCCAATTCGGGGTCAGCCGGATGACCGCGCGGCAAGCCGTGCAGAACCTCGCTGCAGAGGGACTCGTGCGCCGTCAGCGCGGCTCGGGAACCTTCATCGCGCCACGGCCCATGCACCGCCACTCCGGGCCGCTGATGAGCTTCACCGCCGACATGCACCGCCGCGGCATGCGCGCCTCGTCCGAACTGCTGAGCGCAGAGCTCCGCGAGGCCAACAGCCTCGAGAGCGGGGCCCTGCGCCTGGACCCCGGATCGCGCATCGTGTCGATCGTGCGCCTGCGCCTCGCCGACGACTTACCCATGGCGATCGAGACGACGGCACTCATCCCCGCGTGCGCGCCGGTGCTCGCCGCCGACCTCGAGAAGGGATCGCTGCACGAGGCACTGCGTGAGCTCGGACGCATCCCCTCGCTCGCCCTCAGCTGGATCAGCGCCCGACAGGCGACGGCGGCCGAGACACGGCAGTTCCGGCTCACCAGCCGCCCCACGCTGCTCGTCGAGCGCCGCATCATCTTCGACCAGAACGAGCAGCCGCTCGAGCACACCGAGACGGCCTACCTCGCCGACCGGTACGTCATCGACGCGACCTTCGCCCTCGGCGGGAGCTGACCCGAGGGCGGCATCCGCCTCGCTGCTCAGTGCAGCGCCACCCCGCGGGCACCGAACAGCGCGGCACCGACCGCGCCCGCGAACCGTCCAAGCTCGGCAGGGCGCAGGGAAACCGTCTCGGCCGGAGCCAGATGCATGCGCGAACGCAGCTCCTCGCGCAACGGCACCAGCACCTGGTCGCCCGCGTCGGCGATTCCGCCGCCGATCACGAACACCTCGGCCGCGAGCACCGCGTAGGCGTTCCCGAGGCCCGCGGCGACCGCGCGGATCGACCGCGTGATGGCCGCCTGCGCCTGGGCATCCCCCCGCCGCGCAGCCTCGAACACCTCACGCACCGTCGCACGACCAGCGCCCGCGAGGAGCGCCGCCGAACCGGCGATCGCCTCAACGCATCCGCGGTTGCCGCAGCCGCAGGGCGGACCGTCGAGCTCGACCGTCTGATGACCGACCTCACCCCCCGTGCCCGCGCCGAACCAGAGCTCGCCGTTCAAGATCACGCCGCCGCCCACACCCGTGCCCAGCACCACGCAGATGGCGTTACGCGCCCCCCGCGCGGCCCCCAGGCGAGCCTCCGCGAGCGCGAACGCACGCGCGTCGTTGATGAGCTGCACCGACATGCCCGTCGCGAGCTGCACCTGGTCGCGCAACGGGTACCCCACCCAGTCTGGTGGGAAGTTGGGCAGCAGGGTGGGCACTCCCGACTCCGCATCGAACAGGCCGGGCAGGCCGATCCCGAGGGTCACCGAGCCACCGAACTCGGTCGCCAGCTCGGACGCGATCTCGCCGAGCATCCGCGAGACCGTGGCAGCATCCCGCGCCCCGACGATCTCGTGCAGACCCGTGCGCTCGATGCGCACCTCGGCACCGTCGCCCACGAGCACGGCGTACTTGATCGAGCTGCCGCCCAGGTCCAGTCCGAGCCCGACCGGTTCGCCGCTAGAGACCCCCATCACCGACCACCGTTCGCAGCTGAGCCCACCGGGTGGCGATGCCGTCAGGGGCGCCCCCGGTCAGCCAGCTTCCCACGCCAACGGCGAAGGCGCCGTGGGCGATGAACTCACCCGCGTTGTCCGGGCCGATGCCGCCGGTGGGCATCAGCGGGATGTGCCCCAGCGGGCCACGGAGCTCGCGGAACAGGGCGACGCCCGTCACGGATGCGGGGAACACCTTCACGGCGCTGGCCCCCAGGGACCACGCACGTGCGATCTCGCTCGGCGTCATCGCGCCGGGCACCATGGCAGCCCCCTTCGCGACCGCATGGCGCACGACATCCTCATCGAGGTACGGCGACACCAGGAACCGGGCGCCCGCGGCGAGCGCCGCGTCGACCTGCTGCACGCTGAGCACGGTCCCGGCGCCCACGACGTGGCCGGCTTCGCGCAGGCGCGCGATGATCTCGACGGCTGCGGGGTCGTCGAGGGTGACCTCGAACACGACCGGTTCACCGGCGGCGGCGAGGGATTCGAGGGCCGCGTAGGCGTCGGCGCCGAGACGACGGGCGACGACCATGATGCGCGCATCGGCCACGAGCGCGGGGAGTGCGGGGCGCGTCATGAGGTCGACGTCACCGCCCAGCCGCCATCCACGGCGAGCACCTGGCCCGTGACATCCAGCGCCTCCACGAACCACACGTTCGCCGCAGCGACAGACTCGGGCGACAGCATGCCGCCGGCGATCGGCTGCTTGCGGGCGGCGAAAGCCTGGATGGCCTCATCCTCGGCGGCACGCTGCGCCATCGGGGTGCGGATGAGTCCGGGCGCGACCGCATTGACGCGGATGTTGTCTGCGGCGTACGCGGCGGCAAGCTGCACCGTCCATCCGGTGATGGCGGCCTTGGCGGCGCCGTACCCGTGGGTGGTGAAGTTGTCCGGCTGGGGCGAGGTGGCGAGCACGCTCGAGGTCAGCACGAGGCTGCCGCCGTGCCCCCGCATGTGGCGCACCGATTCGCGCGCGGTGAGGAACATGGTGGTGAGGTTGATACCGAGCGCGGCCTTCCAGGCGTCGAGGCTCATGTCGTGCAGCCAGCCGTCGCCGAAGCGGCGGGCGCTGCCGCCCGCGACGGCGACGACCGCATCGATGCGGCCGAGCGTCTCGGCGGCGGCGGCGAAGGCCTGCTCGGCCTGTTCTTCGATCTGCAGGTCGGCGGCGTGGTAGCCGGCACCCGCTTCGCCGAGTTCGGCGATGAGCGCCGCGCATGCGGACGCCGTGCGCGACATGACGAACACGCGGTGGCCGCGCGCGGCGAGTTGACGCGCGGTGGAGGCCGCGATGCCCGTGGATCCGGTGATGACGGCGGTGGGTGGGGTCATGGTGTGGGCTCGTGTTCTCTCAGCGGGCGAGCTCGACGGGTTCGCGTCGCCCGGTGCGGGCGGAGCGGTAGCAGGCGTCGAGGATGGCGTTGACGACGTAACCGTCATAGAAGGTCTCAGTGGGTTCGCGGTTCTCGTCGAGGGCCGAGAACATCTCAACGAACATGTCGAGGTTGCCGGTCGCTGTGAGGTCGTCGGCGACAGGGAATTGCCATCCGCCCGCCCCGTCGGACTTCTCCACCTGGGCGGCGTCGCCGTTGTCGGTGAACAGCTCGAAGCCGGTGTTTCGGAAGTGGTCGAGGCGCACCGTCCCCCCGGTGCCGTTCACCTCGTCGCGCAGATCCATGCCCCCGCGGGCGGTCCAGGAGACATCGATCTGGCCGACGGCGCCGCTCGCGAAGCGCACGAGCGCGAACGCGTTGTCCTCGAGCGCGGTGTCGTGGCTGCGGGTGTCGGCCCAGCAGAAGACGTCGACGGGCCGGTCACCCTTGCCGAGGAAGGTGCGGATGATCTCGACGCAATGCGAGCCGAGATCGAGCAGCACGCCGCCGCCCGCATCCTCCGCCGAGAGGAACCAGGCCGAGTGCGGCCCAGAGTGGGCCTCGCGGGTGCGCACCGAGACGATGTCGCCGACGGCGCCGGCGCGCACCGCCTCGACCGCGGCGAGGGTCTTCGGGGTGTACACGAGGTCTTCGAGATAGCCGCCGAACACACCGGCCTGCTCGACGAGCTCGAGCATCCGCAGAGCCTCCTCAGGGGTGCGGCCGAGCGGCTTGGTGCAGAGCACTGCCTTTCCGGCGGCTGCGGCGAGTTCCACCGCCGCGAGGTGCTGATCGTTGGGCAGCGCGATGACGACGACGTCGACGTCGGGGTGGTTGACCGCCTCGGCCAGGTCGGTGGTGGTGTTCGGGATACGGTGGCGGCGCGCGAAGTCGCTCGCTCGTCCCCGGCCGCGCGAGTAGGCGAGCTGCACGCGGTCGATCGACCGGCGCGCGTGGATGGCGCGGGTGTAGTGGTCGGCGATGAGCCCGCAGCCGAGCATCGCCACTCGATAGGAGGTGCGCACTGTCATCTCGCTTTCCCTGGGCTATACAGTAACGGCTATAGTCTATACATTTAGACACGTCGCGTCGACTGAATCGAGGATCAATATGTCTCTCAGCCCCGAAGTCTGGTCATCCCTGCCCAGCATCGGCCACCACGACGTGGTCGTCGTCGGCTCCGGATCAGCCGGATCCACAGCCGCCATCGCCGCCGCACGCACCGGCGCCTCCGTGCTCCTGGTCGAGAAGCTGCCCTTCCTCGGCGGCAACAGCACCGCGGTGCTCGACACCTTCTACGGCTTCTACACGCCCGGGAGCCAGTCGCTGCGCATCGTCGACTCCATCCCCGGCGAGGTGATCCGCGAACTCGAGACCCTCGGCCGCGTCGTCGAGCGGCCCAACACCTACGGCGCCGGCACCGGGGTCACCTACATCACCGAGCATCTCAAGGTCGCGTGGGAGCGCCTCGTCACCGGCGCCGGCGTGCGTGTGCTGCTGCACGCGGTCGTGCAGGATGCACGCGTCTCGGACGGCCGCATCAGCGAGATCCTGCTCGCCACCAAGCTCGGCCTGCGCCGCGCGAGCGCCACCACGTTCGTCGACGCGTCCGGCGATGCCGACCTCAGCTACTACGCCGGATTCGGGTTCGAGACGGCGGGGGAGATCTCGCCCGCACAGACCCTCACCGCCACCTTCCGCATGATCAACGTCGACTCGGCCGAGCGCGCCACCATCAACAAGGACGAACTGCGCGCCCTCATGCTGCAGGCCGCCGAGGACGGCTACGACCTGCCGCGACGCGACGGCTCCGACCACATCACGCCCATCGCAGGCATGACCGCCACCGTGATGACCCGCCTCGACTCGGTCACCCGTGACGAGAACGGCGCGCTGCGCACCGTTCTCGATCCCGACAACCTCACCGCTGCCGAGATCGCCGGGCGCCGCCAGGTGATCGAGTACGCCCGATTCCTCGTCGACCGCGTGCCCGGATACGCCACCGCCGCCCTCGGCGCCCTCTCCACCCAGATCGGCGTCCGCGAGACCCGTCGCGTGTACGGCGACTACCGGGTCACCCGTGAGGATGTGCTCGGGGCCGCCTCCTTCGACGATCAGATCGCGCTCTGCGGCGCCCCCATCGAAGACCACCACTCGGGCGACGGCACCGCATGGGCGTACCTGCCCGACGGCGAGGCCATGGGCATCCCGCTGCGCTCGCTCATCATCCGCGATGCCCGCAACGTCATGGTCGCCGGACGCTGCTTCTCGGCCACCCACGACGCCCACGCGAGCGTGCGCTCCATGGGTCAGACGATGGCCATGGGTCAGGCCGCCGGCACCACCGCCGCGCTCGCGGCGACCACCACCGGCGGCGAGGTGCGCGACGTGCCCGTCGGCACCGTGCAGCAGACCTTGCGCGACGCGGGCGCGATCCTCACCGTCGCCGAGGCCCGCAAGTGAGCGTCATCCGCACCGTCCTCGGCGACATCGCCGCGAGCGAGGCGGGCGTCACCTACGCGCACGAGCACCTCATCCTCGACAGCGCGCTGATCGAGGCCGGGTACCCGCACATCCTGCTCAACGACGTGGATGCCGCCGTCGCCGAGGTCGACGCGGCACGCAGCGCGGGCGTCGCAACCATGGTCGACGCGATGCCGTGCGCCTCCGGGCGCGACGTCGTGCGCCTGGCCCGCATCAGCGAGCGCACCGGCGTCAACATCGTCGTCGCCACGGGCCTGCACCACCCCCGGTACTACGGCCCCACCCACTGGACCGGGATCGTGTCGGCTGAGGAGCTCGCCGAACTGTTCATCGG
>RDDZ01000141.1 GCA_003852775.1 Microbacteriaceae bacterium
ACGCGGCGATGATATGATCGGCGACCGCGTCGAGATCCTCGAGGCCGGTCTCGTCCATCATCTCGGCGAGCCGTCTCACCGCAACCTCGTTGGCGGCGATGAGCGAATACATGTCGCCCTCCAGCTCGGAGGGGACGCGGCAGTTGCTCTTGACGATCCGCATCAGCGTCTCGTTCATGCGTCCGCCTTCGGCCAGCTTCATCACCGGGACGTAGACCCCCTCGCAGAACACGTCGGAGCCTTCCGGGCTGAAGCCGATGCCGCCGACGTCGGTCATGTGCCCCGTGCAGGCGAAGAGCGCGACGACGCGTCCGTTGCTGTCAACGGCGGAGCAAAAGTCGGCCATTGGGCGGCGCAAAAGTAGGCCACCTTGCGCTGCGAGTGGGGAACGTCGGGAGGGCGTAGCCCGACCAGAGTTTCCCGCTCGCAGCGTCGGCGCTCTTATGGGTGAGCTTTGGCGGTTTTTTGTGCCCGGCTTTGGGCGAGGCGATAGCTGTCGCCATTCATTTCGAGGATGCTGACGTGGTGGGTCAGGCGGTCGAGGAGCGCGCCTGTGAGGCGCTCGGAACCGAAGGTTTCAGTCCATTCGTCGAAGGGCAGATTGCTGGTGATCAGGGTGGAGCCGCGTTCGTAACGCTGGGAGACCAGTTCGAACAGCAGCTCCGCTCCGGTCTTTGACAGCGGCACGAAGCCCAACTCGTCGATAATGAGCAGCTTGTAGCCGGCCATCTGCTTCTGGAAGCGCAGAAGACGGCGTTCGTCGCGCGCCTCCATCATCTCGCTGACGAGCGCGGCGGCCGTGGTGAAGCCGACAGACAATCCCTTCTGGCAGGCTGCCAGGCCGAGACCGATCGCAACATGGGTCTTGCCCGTTCCGCTGGGGCCGAGCGCGATGACGTTCTCGCGGCGCTCGATCCATTCGCAGCGTGCCAGTTCCAGCACCAGCATCTTGTTGAGCTTCGGGATGGCAGCGAAGTCGAAGCTGTCGAGGCTTTTGGCGGCGGGGAACTTCGCAGCCTTGATGCGGCGCTCGACCATCCTGCGTTCCCGGTCGATCAGCTCCAGCTCGACCAGCCGGGCAAGGTAGCGAACATGATCCACGCCCTCGACCGCGCATTGCCGGGCAAGCTTCTGGTGCTCGCGCAGGAAGGTCGGCAGCTTCAAGGCCTTCAGGTGATGAGCGAGCAGGAGTTCGGGAGCATCGCTGCTCATGCCGGTTCCTCCTCACGGTCCAGCAGGCGCATATAGGCCTTGGCCGACGTCGTCTCGACGGTGGCTCTGGGCAGATAGGGATAGATGTCGAGGTCCAGCTTTGGCGGCCTGCGTTCGGCACGGCACAGCACGAGGTGCTTCACGGCATCGAAGCTGATGGCGCCCAGATGCAGCGCCTGCTTCACGGCTGCGTGCAGGTCGGCCAGATCGAAGCTTTCCAGCAGGCGCAGCACCTGCACATAGGCGCGCCGGCCCTGTTTGCCCATCCGCGCCTCCATGAGGCGGCGCAGTGTGGTGAACGCCTCCGGCAGCTCCCAGCCCTGCAGCGGTGCCGCCTGGTCGAGCGCGTTGATCTTCTGCTCGATCAGCGGCAGGTAATGCAGCGGATCGAAGACAACCTCTTCGCGCTCATAGCTGCGCGGATGGCGGGCAATGACCTCCCCGCCGCAGCCGATCACCACCTCGTCGACATAGCCCCGGATCCAGACGTCCTGGTGGCCGAAGGCGACCGGAACGGAGTAGTCGTTGGTCCTGTAGCGCACCAGCGCCTGCGAGGAGACCCGGCCGCTGGCCTGGTCGCAGGCCTCGAAGGGAGATGCCGGCAGCGGGCGCATCGCCGCCAGATCGCGCAGCAAGCGTTTGCCGATCGTCTCGCTCTCGCCGCGCAGCCGGTCACCCTGGCGCTTGCGGCACTGCTCTTCGAGCCACAGGTTGAACGCATCCCATGTCGCAAAGTGCGGGATCGGCACCATGAAGTTGCGCCGGGCATAGCCGACCAATCCTTCGACGCTGCCCTTGTCATTGCCCTTGCCGGGCCGGCCATAGCGATCCCGGATCAGGTAGTGGGACAGGAAGCCGCTGAACAGCGTTGCCCGCTTGCGCGTGCCGTCGGGCAGAATCTTCGCCACCAGGCAGCGGTCATTGTCGTAGACGATCGACTGCGGCACAGCCCCGAAGAAGGCGAAGGCATGGATATGGCCGTCCACCCAGGCTTCGGCCACAGCCGCAGGATAGGCGCGAACATAGCAGGCGTCGCTGTGCGGCAGATCGAGCACGAAGAAGTGCGCCTTCTGCTCCACGCCGCCGATGACAACGACGGCCTCCCCAAAGTCGGCCTGTCCATGCCCGGCAGGATGCGCCAGCGGCACGAACATCTCCTGGCCGTGCCGATCCCGAGCGCGCATGTAATCCTTGATGATCGTGTAGCCGCCGGTAAACCCATGCTCGTCCCGCAGCCGATCGAACACCCGTTTGGCCGTATGACGCTGCTTGCGCGGGACCACCCGGTCCGCCTCAAGCCACTGATCGATGATCGGGATGAACGCGTCCAGCTTCGGGCGTCGCACCGGCGCCTGCCGCCGATAGCCGGGCGGAACCGAATACGCCATCATCTTGCGAACTGTGTCGCGCGATATGCCAAAATGCCTTGATGCCTCGCGCTGGCTCATGCCCCCGTCGCAAGCCACGCGAACCTTCAGATATAATTCCACGGTGTAGATCCCTCATCCCTCCCTGCGCAACGCAGAAAAGGGAAAAAGTGGACGACTTTTACGCCGCCCGCAGCAGGACTATCCCGCCGCTACCGTGGTCTAGTTTTCCACCGCCGTTCTCACGGCACGGCGCTCTATGCGATGATCGATGATGGCGTATTCGGTTCCGCCCGGCTATCGGCGGCAGGCGCCGGTGCGACG
>RDDZ01000079.1 GCA_003852775.1 Microbacteriaceae bacterium
AAGGAGGCGACTTCGACGTGCCGCAGCTTTGCCGCTGGATGGTCGCATATTGGTGCTATTACAACGCCGGGGTCGCCTCCTTCATGAGCGAAAAGACCGGCCCGGACTTCTGGAACTGGATGATGGTCGCAGCGATCAACGAGCAGGAAACCCCCGTTGGAGGTCGCTGGGCTCGCGGTCATGAGCGCCGTCACTTCCGGGCGAAGAACGCCACCGAGTCCGTTGCGGCCCTTTGCGACCGTTACCGGGACAACCCGGAGAACATGGTGCTGTACATCGGCGCGCGCTGGGACGAAGGCGACCGCCTCCCGTTCAAAGTGGTGTCGGCGCGCGCCCAGGAGCATCGCGGCTTTGGGCCGTGGATCGGGTTCAAGTGCGCCGATATGATCGACCGGGTCATGGAGGTCCCCGTGGACTTCGACCAAGCCGCCGTGTTCATGTTCAAGGACCCGGAGAAGGCGGCGATGATGCTCTGGGAGCAGCGCGAGGCCCACAAGTACCCGGAGGGTGCGAAGCCCAAGCGCGAGGCGATCCTGAGCGGGGTCACGGAGTACCTGATCAAGCAATTCGCGGACCTCCCCGCCCCTCCCCTGGGCGACCGCCCCATCAACATTCAGGAGGTCGAGACGGTCCTGTGTAAGTGGAAGTCCCACATGAACGGCCACTATCCGTTGTTCAACGACATCCGCGAGATCAACGAAGGTCTCAAGCCCTGGGTCAACTTCTCCCCGGCGGCGGCGAAGTTCTACCGCCACATGCCGAAGGAGCCGCAATCGTGAGCTGGTGGGCCTGGATCAACGTCTTGGCCGCGGTCGCGGGGTTCCTGTATTGGCTCCGCGGGGCCAATCAGGGCTTCTGCCTTCACCGCTGGGAAGCGGGCCGCAATCGCTTCCTGACCGGCGCGCTCACCTGCTCGAAGTGCGGGCGCGTCATGTACCCGGAGCGCATGCGCTTCCGCCAAATCTACCGGCTCTTGGGCCGTCTCCCGAAGGAGAACAAGCAATGATCACCAACAACACTCCCCTCGAAGTTCATGAGTTGAACGGGGTCCCGATCCTGGTCAAGCGCGAGGACCTGTGCTGCCCGTTCCCCGGGCCGTCCTTCAGCAAGATTCGCGGGGTGGTCGCCCATATCAAGAACCGTCCTGAGTCCGTCATCGGAGTTCTGGACACCTACCACTCGAAGGCCGGTTGGGCGGTCGCCTACGTCTGCCGGGAGCTGGGAAAGCAGTGCGTGAACTTCTGGCCCCGGTTCAAGGCGGACAACTACACCGGCGGACCGGCTCCCCGCTTCCAGCAGCAGCAAGCCGCGGAGCTGGGCGCGACCCTTGTGGACCTTCAGGCCGGTCGCTCCGCGATCCTGTATCACACCGCTCGCAAGCAGTTGGCCTCCGCCCACCCGGTGGGGTCCTACCTCATGCCCAACGCGCTGAAGCTGCCGGAGTCCGTCACGGAGAACGCCGCGGAGGCCGTGCGCACCGCGCCGCACCTCCCGCCGTCCGGGACGCTGGTCATCAGCATCAGTTCCGGGACGGTCGCCGCCGGGGTCCTCCTGGGCTTCGCCCAAGCCGGGCTCCTGGACAACTACAACGTCATCCTCCATATGGGTTACTCCCGGAGCCAGGACGCCACCCGGGAGTACATCGAGAAGGTGAGCGGGCTGTCCCTGGGCGACCGGATCAAGTTCATTGACGAGGGCTACGGCTACGCGGACGCGGCCCGGGGCGTGGCGGCTCCGTTCCCGTGCAATCCGTTCTATGACCTGAAGGCGTGGAAGTGGTTGAGCGACCCCCAGAACCTCGCGGCGGTCCATCCGCGTCCCATTGTATTTTGGAATATCGGAGAGTGAGGCAAGTTCTTCTGCTTTACTTCTTCGGCATTCCCGGCTAGACTTTTTCACATAACTGGAGGAAACCCCGATGCAATCTGAATTCGACCACAAACAGTGGCTGGAAGGCGACACTGGCGAAGCCGCCCAGGAAGCCTACCGCTATTTCATGCGCCCCGATCCGTCGCAGCGCGAGTTCCTGGGACCGATTGAGGAGGAGTTCGATGAGCTCACCGGCAAGGTCGCCCGCTTCCGCATGGCGAAGGTCGGGATGATCCGCAACGCCCCGGAGGACCAGATGCGCGAGGTCAAGGTGTACCTTGGCTTTGACGGCGTCACCTACGTCCCCCACCTTCGCATCCCGAACGCCAAGCCCCTCCAGGGCTGGTATCAGGACAAGCACAACGACAAGAAGGGCTCCCGGCCCCGGCCTTGCTTCAGCGAAGCGATCCTCACGGAGCCTTACGGCGGATATTGTACGGTGGGCTGCGCGTTCTGCTACATCAACAGCGGCTTCCGCGGCTATCGCGGGACCGGCCTGATCAGCGTGCCGATGAACTACGGCGAGCAGGTCCGCAAGCAGCTGTCGAAGGTCCGCACGTCCACCGCGGGCTACTTCTCCAGCTTCACGGACCCCTTCTTGCCGATTGAGGACATTTACCACAACACGCAAGACGGCGCGCGGGCGTTCACTGATCTGGGCCTCCCGGTGTTCTTCCTGAGCCGCCTGGCCTACCCCGGCTGGGCCTTCGACGTGCTGAAACAGAACCGCTACAGCTACGCCCAGAAGTCGCTCAACACGGGCGTGGATGAGGACTTCAAGCGCCTGTCCCCCGGAGCGATCAGCCTCACGGACCATATCGAGGAAATCCGCGAATTGCGCCGCCAAGGCATCTACACGTCCATCCAGGTCAACCCCGTGGTGCCCGGTATCGTCTCGCACGACGACATCCGCCTGCTGTTCGAGCGCCTGGCCGAAGCCGGGAACAATCACGTGATCGTCAAGTTCGCGGTAAAT
>RDDZ01000136.1 GCA_003852775.1 Microbacteriaceae bacterium
CCCGTTGTAGCCCCACGCGTAGGCGTTACCGTCAGACCCCAGCGCCACCGAATGCACTTCTCCAGCCGCGATCTCAGTGAAGGTGACTCCCGCAGGTTCGGGCACAGAAACGGTCGTACCACCGGCTACGGGGCCCTTGTCGGGCGCGGGTGTGGCGTGTGCCGCGGTGCTCCCCAGCACCAGAACCGCCACCGCACCCGCGGCACCGAGTGCGCCTAGCAGGCTCCGTCTCACCACGAAAACTCCTTCCTCGTGTGCGCATGCCTCACAGGCACCTGCAGCAAGACAGATTAGTAGCACAGTCTTTTCGCGGCGGACAATGCCAGCAGCGGAGAATGCGACGGGTGATCCGGTCGTGGGGTGGGTTCGTGAAACGGTGCGCGCACCTGTCTGGCATGAACGGCGATGCGCGGAACATTCGGCTGCGGGTGACGCGCCGCGTCGACCCGGACGTGGATCGGCTGGTGGAGTGGGTGCTGAATATCGCCGAGGCCCGGTGCCGCGCCTACGTCAACGGGGAGCCTAACCCCTACGAGCTTCCCCTGCCGGCGTCGGTGGCAGCGCGCGACGATGGAGCGCATCAGGCCCGATACGACCCGGATCGGAGGACACCATGAGCATCACCGCGACCGCACAGACGAACACCGGCGCGGGCGACAAGCCGATGCTGCTGGCGGTCTCCTACCTGCGGGTCTCGACGCGGGAGCAGGCCGAGCCCGGCGGTACCGAGGAAGGCTTCTCGATGAGGATCCACGAAGCACTCCTCGCCGCCGGTGTCACGCTCGTCTCGGCCACTGAGAGCATCGATCAGACCCCGTCGGGGATGCTCGTTCACGGGATCATGTCGTCCATCGCGGAGTTCTACTCCCGCATTCTCGCCACCGAAGTCACCAAGGGCCAGACACAGAAAGTCGCCCAGGGCGGCACTCCGATGCGTGCTCCGGTCGGTTGCCTCAACGTCCGCTGCAGCGACGAGCACGGCCGCGAGGTTCGCATCGTAGAAGTCGATCCCGAACGGGCCCCGTTGATCCGGTGGGCGTTCGAGACCTACGCCAAGGGTGAGACCTCGGTGACCGGCCTGCTACGTGAACTGACCGCGCGTGGGTTGACGACCGTTCCGACGCCGAAGCGGCCCTCGAAGCCGCTGGGAAAGAACACGCTCTACAAGCTGCTCACCAACCCCTACTACGCGGGAGTGATCCGCTACAAAGGTGCGTTGCACCCCGGCGCGCATGAACCATTGATCGAACCCGAGCTGTTCGACCAGGTGCAATCGCTCCTCAAGGCCCGCAACGCCCACGCAACCCGTCACGTCAAGTACACGCACCACCTCAAAGGGCTGCTGCACTGCGGCACCTGCGGCTCCCGCATGCTGCTGGACTTCGCCACCAACCCCCGCGGCACCACCTATGCCTACTTCGTCTGCTCCGGCCGCGCCGCCAAGAAAACCACCTGCACCCGACGCGCGGTACCCGTCCAGGTCGCCGAACGGCTCGTCGAAGGCTCCTACCGGAGCATCACGATCAGTGAACACGGCTACCGGCGCCCCGCGGCCGACGTCGATGCCGCGTTCGACAAGCGCAGCGCCAGCAAGGACCAGGAGATCGCCGACCTCACCACGCACCGGTCCAGGCTCGAAGCCGAGAGCGACAAACTTCTCGCCGCGCACTTCGCCGACGCCATCGACCTCCCCACCCTGAAGCGGCACCAAGACCGCATCCGCGCGGGCCTCGCCGACATCAACCGCCGCCTCGCCGAGCACAGTGAGCACCACACCAGCGGCCGCGCGCTCCTTCACGACAGCCTGCGCCTACTGACCGACGCGTACCGCGCCTACGCCCGATCTGGAGATGCCGACCGGCGGCTCGCGAACCAAGCGTTCTACACACGCCTGGACATCACCGACGACGAACAACTCCGCCCACGCCTCGCCGAGCCCTTCGCCACCATCCTCCGCGAAACCCACGACAGCGACAGCGTGGATGGAAAGGAACCCTTGCGGGAATACGACGACTCTTCGCATGTCGTGTGTTCCCGCAAGAACACTTGTGTGGAGCCTAGGGGAATCGAACCCCTGACCTCCTGCTTGCAAAGCAGGCGCTCTACCAATTGAGCTAAGGCCCCGTGACCGTGAAAGCTTACCCGCTCGCGACCGGGAGCGGGCCGCGCGGGGCCGGCGCCGACATCCGTGCGCGGTTCGCGATAGACATGGAGCACGACGAAGGGGAGGCGTGATGGCGCGGTTCGTGCAGTACACCGAGTTCGGGGGTCCGGAGGTGCTCCGGTTGGCGGAGGGACCGGTGCCGACGGCCGACGCGGGCGAGGTCGTCGTCGAGACGCGCGCGATCGGTGTGAACCCCATCGATGTGAAGCTGCGCTCCGGCAAGCGCCCGAGCGGACCCATCACCGCCCCCCGGGTCCCCGGATCGGATGCCGCGGGCGTCATCGTCGAGCTCGGCCCCGGCGTCGAGGGGTGGCAGGTGGGCGACGAGGTCGTCGTCTCCGCGCCCGGCGGGACCTACGCGACGCACGTCGCCGTGCCGGTCGACTCGCTCACGCGCAAGCCGTCGGCGCTCGGCTGGGCGCAGGCCGCCGGGATCGGCATCCCGGCCGGCACCGCGTACCAGGCGCTCCGGTCGCTCGGCGTCGAGTCGGGGATGACGGTGCTGATCCACGCCGCGTCGGGCGCCGTCGGTCAGGCCGCCGTGCAGTTCGCCCGCGAGCTCGGCGCGCGCGTCATCGGCACGGCGGGCCCCGCGAACCACGACCGCGTGCGTCAGCTCGGCGCCATCCCGGTCACCTACGGCGAGGGGCTCGTGGAGCGCGTCCGCGCGATCTCGCCCGCCGGCGTGGACCGCGCGCTCGACGGCGCGGGCACCGACGAGGCGATCGAGGCGTCGCTCGAGCTCACGGGCGACCCGCAGCACGTGGCGACGATCGTGCGCGGCGCCGACGCTCCGAAGTGGGGCATCCAGGCGTACAAGGGCGGCAGCCCGCTGCCCCTCACGGCGGAGCAGGAGGAGCTGCGCGCCGAGGGGGTGCGCCTCGCGGCCGAGCGCGCGGCATCCGGCACCTTCGACGTCGAGATCGGCCGCACGCTGCGCCTCGACGACGCGGCGGCCGCGCAGCGGATGCTCGAGGACGGCACGGCACCGCGCGGCAAGATCATCCTGCTGCCGTAGGGGAAGGGAATCGGTGGGGCTACCAGGACTTGAACCTGGGACCTCTTCGTTATCAGCGAAGCGCTCTAACCGCCTGAGCTATAGCCCCGAGAGGATCCGTTCTCCGGGGAACGGCCTCGCCTACAGTACCCCACGCATCGGCGCGGGGCAAAAGCGGGTCAGTTGTTCTGGAACCCGACGAGGATTCCGCCCGTGAAACGCACGCTCAGGTTGTAGAGCAGCGCGGCGATCGCGCCGAGGACGGTGCCGCTCACGGTGTTGAGCACTGCGACCACGAACGAGAACAGCACGACCTGGCCGAGGCCGAACGAGTCGGTCACCGAGAAGTTGTCGTTGCCGAGGATCTCGCGCAGCAGCTCGTTGAGGGCGCCGAAGACGCCCGTCGAGTTCAGCACGATCCAGATGAGCACCGCGGCGACGATGAGCACGATGCCGAGACACAGCCAGATGAGGAAGCTGAACTTCACGACCGACCAGAAGTCGATGTAGACGAGCTTGAGACGCACCTGCTTCGCGGCCGCGCTGCGGTTGCCCTTGCGCTGGAGCTTCTCGGCGACGCTGGTCATTCGGTGTCGTCCTTCCCGGCGGCATCAGGGGCCGATGCGTCCGTGTTCTGCGCGCCCTCACCCGTGGGTTCGGTGTCGTCTGCGTCCTGGGAGGCGAGGTTGCGCTCGGTGTTCCGCGCGATCTGGATGATCCGATCGTCGTCCGCGAGCTGTGCGAACTTGACGCCCATCGTGTTGCGGCCCTTCGCCGGCACCTCGGCCACGGCAGACCTTATCACCTTGCCGCTGGCGAGAACTGCAAGAACCTCGTCATCCTCCTCCACGATGAGCGCGCCCGCGAGGTCTCCTCGCGCCTCCGTGATCTTGGCGACGAGGATGCCGTAGCCGTTGCGGCCCTGCACCCGGTACTGCGAGACGGCGGTGCGCTTGGCATAGCCGCCCTCGGTGACGACGAACACGAACGGCCCGTCGGTGGCTCCCGTCTCCTCCGCGTCGTCGGCCGGCTCGGCCTCCGACCCGCGGTCGACGACGGATGCCGAGAGCAGCGTGTCACCGTCGCGGAACTTCATGCCGTGCACACCCGCCGTCGACCGGCCCATGGGGCGCAGCGACTGGTCGTCGGCGGTGAAGCGCAGCGACTGCCCGTGGCGCGAGACGAGCAGAACGTCGCTCGACTCGTCGACGAGCAGCGCCGAGACGACCTCATCGCCCTCGTTGAGGTTGATCGCAATGATGCCGCCGGTGCGGTTGGTGTCGTACTCGCGCAGGGCTGTCTTTTTGATGTAGCCCTGGCGCGTGGCGAGCGCGAGGTAGGGGGCCACGTCGTAGTCGCGGATGTCGAGGATCTGCGCGATCTGCTCGTCCGGCTGGAGGGCGAGCAGATTGGCGACGTGCTGGCCCTTCGCGTCGCGGCCGGCCTCCTGCAGCTCGTACGCCTTGGCGCGGTAGACGCGTCCCTTCGTCGTGAAGAACAGCAGCCAGTGGTGCGTCGTCGTGACGAAGAAGTGCTCGACGACGTCGTCCGCCCGCAGCTGCGCTCCCTTGACACCCTTACCGCCGCGGTGCTGCGAGCGGTAGTTGTCGCTCCGGGTGCGCTTGATGTAGCCGCCGCGCGTGACGGTGACCACCATCTCCTCTTCGGGGATGAGGTCCTCGACGCTCATGTCGCCGTCGAAGCCGTAGAGGATCTCGGTGCGGCGCTCGTCGCCGTACTTGTTCGCGATCTCCGTGAGCTCCTCGGTGATGATGCCGCGCTGGCGCGACTCGTCGGCGAGGATGAGCTTGTAGTCGGCGATCTCCGCCTCGAGTTCGGCGAGGCGATCCTGGATCTTCTTGCGCTCGAGGGCGGCGAGGCGGCGCAGCTGCATCGCGAGGATCGCGTCGGCCTGCAGCTCGTCGATGTCGAGCAGCTTGATGAGGCCGGCGCGCGCCTCCTCTACGTCGGGGGAGCGGCGGATGAGCGCGATGACCTCGTCGAGCATGTCGAGGGCCTTCACGTAGCCGCGCTGGATGTGGGCGTCGGCCTCCGCCTTGTCGAGACGGAACTGCGTCCGCCGGACGATGACCTCGATCTGGTGCTGGATCCAGTAGGTGAGGAACGCGTCGATCGGCAGCGTGCGCGGCACGCCGTCGACGATCGCGAGCATGTTCGCGCCGAAGTTCTCCTGCAGCTGGGTGTGCTTGTAGAGGTTGTTGAGCACGACCCGCGCGACGGCGTCGCGCTTGAGGATGATGACGAGGCGCTGACCCGTGCGGCCCGAGGTCTCGTCGCGGATGTCGGCGATGCCCTGGAGCTTGCCCTCCTTGATGAGGAGCGCGATCTTCTCGGCGAGGTTGTCGGGGTTGACCTGGTACGGCAACTCGGTGACGACGAGGCAGGTGCGGCCCTGGAGCTCCTCGACGTTGACGACGGCGCGCATCGTGATGGCGCCGCGTCCCGTGCGGTAGGCGTCGTGGATCCCCTTGACGCCGAGGATCTGCGCGCCGGTCGGGAAGTCCGGTCCCTTGATGCGCGCGATCGCGGCCTCGAGCAGTTCCTCGCGCGTGGCGTCCGGGTGCTCGAGCGCCCACAGCGCGGCATCCGCGACCTCGCGCAGGTTGTGCGGCGGGATGTTGGTGGCCATGCCGACCGCGATGCCGACCGAGCCGTTGACGAGCAGGTTCGGGAACCGCGACGGGAGCACCGTCGGCTCCTGCGTGCGGCCGTCGTAGTTGTCCTGCATGTCGACGGTGTTCTCGTCGATGTCGCGGACCATCTCCATGGCGAGCGGCGCCATCTTGGTCTCGGTGTACCGATGGGCGGCGGCGCCGTCGTTGCCGGGGGAGCCGAAGTTGCCCTGACCGAGGGCGAGCGGATACCGCAGGGACCACGGCTGGACGAGACGCACGAGCGCGTCGTACACGGAGGAGTCGCCGTGCGGGTGGAACTGACCCATGACGTCGCCGATGACGCGGGTGCACTTCGAGAACGCGCGGTCGGGGCGGTAGCCACCGTCGTACATCGTGTAGATGACGCGGCGGTGCACGGGCTTGAGGCCGTCGCGCACGTCGGGGAGCGCGCGCCCGACGATGACGCTCATCGCGTAGTCGAGGTAGCTCCGCTGCATCTCGAGCTGGAGGTCGACCTGCTCGATGCGGTCGTGCGCCGGCAGCTCCTGCTCGGTACCTGTTGTGTCTGTCATCTACTTTTCTCTCGTCACCGGCCGCTACTCGACCTTGATCGGCTCGCCGCTGCGCGCCTCGCGCGATCAAATGTCGAGGAACCGGACGTCCTTCGCGTTCGTCTGGATGAAGTGGCGGCGCGCCTCGACGTCGTCACCCATGAGGGTGGCGAAGACGCTGTCGGCGACGGCCGCGTCGTCGAGCGTGACCTGACGCAGGGTGCGGGTCTCGGGGTTCATCGTCGTGTCCCACAACTCCTGGTGGTTCATCTCGCCGAGACCCTTGTAGCGCTGCACGCCGTTCTCCTTCTGGAGGCGCTTGCCGGCGGCGAGGCCCGCCTCGAGCACGGCGTCGCGCTCGCGGTCGGAGTACACGTACTCGTGGTCGGCGTTCGTCCACTTGATCCGGTACAGCGGCGGCTGCGCGAGGTAGACGTAGCCCATCTCGATGAGCGGTCGCATGTAGCGGAACAGGAGCGTGAGCAGGAGGGTCGTGATGTGCTGGCCGTCGACGTCGGCGTCGGCCATGAGCACGATCTTGTGGTACCTGGCCTTCTCGCCGTCGAAGTCCTCGCCGATGCCGGTTCCGAAGGCGGTGATCATCGCCTGGATCTCGGCGTTCGCGAGGGCGCGGTCGAGGCGCGCCTTCTCGACGTTGAGGATCTTGCCGCGCAGCGGCAGGATCGCCTGCGTCTCGGGGTTGCGGCCGGTCTTGGCGGAGCCGCCGGCCGAGTCGCCCTCGACGAGGAAGATCTCGGAGATCGTCGGGTCCTTGCTCGAGCAGTCGCTCAGCTTGCCGGGCATGCCGCCGCCCTCGAGCAGCCCCTTGCGGCGGGTCTGCTCGCGCGCCTTGCGCGCCGCGATGCGGGCGGTCGCCGCCTGGATCGCCTTGCGGATGACGTCACGCGCGAGGTTCGGGTTGCGGTCGAACCAGTCGCCGAGCTGCTCGCCGACCACCCGCTGCACGAAGGACTTCGCCTCCGTGTTGCCGAGCTTCGTCTTCGTCTGGCCCTCGAACTGCGGCTCGGAGAGCTTGACCGAGATGACCGCGGTGAGCCCCTCGCGCACGTCGTCGCCGGAGAGGTTCTCGTCCTTCTCCTTGAGGAGGCCCTTCTCGCGGGCGTAGCGGTTGACGAGCGTCGTGAGCGCGGCACGGAAGCCCTCCTCGTGGGTTCCGCCCTCGTGGGTGTTGATCGTGTTCGCGTAGGTGTGGACGCTCTCCGAGTAGGCGGTCGTCCACTGCATAGCGATCTCGAGCGAGATGCGCTTCTCGACGGTGTCGCCGCCGCCCGTGACCTCCTCCGCCGAGAAGTCGATGATCTCCGGATGGATCACCTCGGCCTTCTTGGTGGAGTTGATGTACTCGACGTAGTCGGCGAGGCCGCGCTCGTAGAGGAAGGTGTCGGAGCGGACGTTGCCCTCGTCGTCGAGCTCGCGCTCGTCGGTGATCTGGATGCGGAGGCCCTTGTTGAGGAACGCCATCTGCTGGAAGCGGGCGCGGAGGGTCTCGTAGTCGAAGACGACCGTCTCGAAGATGTCGCCGTTCGGCCAGAAGGTGATCGTGGTGCCGGTGCCCTCGGCCTTGTCGCCCTTGGCGAGCGGCGCATCCGGAACTCCGTCGTGGAACGACATGCTCCAGTGGTAGCCGTCGCGCTTCACGTCGACCTCGAGGCGGTGCGAGAGCGCGTTGACGACCGAGCTGCCGACGCCGTGCAGACCACCCGAGACGGCGTAGCCGCCGCCGCCGAACTTGCCGCCCGCGTGCAGGATCGTGAGCACGACCTCGACGGTCGACTTCTTCTCGACGGGGTGCTCGGAGACCGGGATGCCGCGGCCGTTGTCGACGACGCGGACGGCGCCGTCGGCGAGGATCGTCACCTCGATGCTGTCGCAGTAGCCGGCGAGGGCCTCGTCGACCGAGTTGTCGACGATCTCGTAGACGAGGTGGTGGAGGCCGCGCGGACCGGTCGACCCGATGTACATGCCGGGTCGTTTGCGGACCGCTTCGAGACCCTCGAGAACCTGGATGGCTTCAGCGCCGTAGTTGTCTGGCGCGGGACGCGAAGAGGGGGCGTTCATGTAGGGCGGGGCTCCTGACGGTCGGTCCGCGATAGCCTGGATACCGGGCCCTACGGACGCACCCGATCCTACCTCAGCGGGCCTGCGGAAACCTGCGGAATCGCCCTCTGAGCGCCTTTTCCACCCCCGGCGACCTCTTTTGCCGTCTCAACCGTAAGTATCGCGCGGGCCACGCCCTGGAATCGCGCGTGGGCCGCGTTTCCACGAGGGGGCGTCCGGTCCCAGGAAGCGGATCGACTCGATGCCCGCCGCCGGGTGCCGCTCCGCGATGCGCGCGAGCACGGTCGTGCGCATGGCGCGCAGCTGCTGCGCCCAGGCCGTCGAGTCGCAGCGCACCGTGAGCAGGCCGTCCTCCACCGACTCCGGTCGCGCGTGCGCGGCGACCTCCTCGCCGACGAGCGCCGGCCACGCCACGAGCAGCTCGGACTTGGCGAGCGGCGACTCCCAGCCCATCGCCGCCGTGAGCGAGTCGAGCACCGTGTCGAGGCCCTTCGGATCTCGGCCGACCCCGTAGGGGACCGTCGTCTCCTCGCGCGCGGACCTCGACCGGCGACGCGCGTCGACGGAGCGCGACTCGGGATCGCCGAACACGCGACGCACGCGCCGGTAGACCGCGACGTGCTCGGGCTCCCGCGGGGCCCCGGTCACGAGACCGCCTCCTCGGCATCGAGCACCCGGCCGGCGCGGATCCGCACGGTGTTGGCCGCGAGGGCCTCCGGGACGTCGCCCTCGACCGCCGCCGTGATGAGCACCTGCTCGTACCCGCCGACGGCATCCGCGAGTCGGAGACGACGCGACTCATCGAGCTCGGCGAACACGTCGTCGAGGATGAGCACGGGGTCGCCGACGGGGGAGTCCGCCCGCAGGAGCGCGGCCGATGCGAGTCGCAACGCGAGCGCGAACGACCACGACTCGCCGTGGCTTGCGTAGCCGCGGGCCGGCAGACCGTTGAGCCGCAGGAGCAGGTCGTCGCGGTGCGGGCCCGAGAGGGTGAGGCCGCGCTCGAGCTCCGAGCGGCGGTTGCGCGCGAGCGCGGCGGTGAACGCGGATGCCGCCTCGGCTGCGTCGATCTCGGTGCGCACGGTCTGCTCGCTCACCTCGGTCTCCTCGTCCGGTGCGGCGCCGAGGATCGAGAGCTCGCTCGCGAGCTCGGCCTCGTGCACCTCGCCCGCGATCGCCGCGTAGGCCTCGCCGACGAAGGGACGCAGGGCCGACACGAGCCGACCGCGGGCCTCGATGATCTCGGAGCCGAGGTCGACGAGCCGCTCGTCCCACACGTCGAGGGTCGACAGCTGCGACGCCGCGACCCGCGCGGCACGGGCCGACTTGAGGAGGGTGTTGCGCTGCTTGAGCACGCGGTCGTAGTCGGAGAGCACGCCCGCCATCCGCGGAGTCAGCTGCACGAGCAGCTGGTCGAGGAAACGGCGGCGACCGGACGGCTCGCCGCGCACGAGCGCGAGATCCTCCGGGGCGAAGAGCACGCAGTGCACGTGGCGGGGGAGGTCGCGCGGCTTGGCCGGGGCGCGGTTGACCTGCGCGCGGTTGACACCCTGACGGTTGAGCTGCAGCTCGACGAGCAGCTGCCGGCCGGCGTGCTCGAGGCGCGCGCGGACGATCGCGGCATCCGCCCCCTGACGGATGAGGGCCTGATCGGTCGAGACGCGGTGCGATCCGAGGGTCGCGAGGTAGTTGATCGACTCGACGAGGTTCGTCTTGCCCTGGCCGTTGCTGCCGACGACGAGGTTGGGACCGGGGAGGAGCGGGAGCGACGCGGACGTGTAATTTCGGAAGTCGGCGAGCTCGAGGTGCGAGACGAACACGCCGTCAGGCCTTGCGGACCGCGTGCCCGCCGAACTGCTTGCGCAGGGCCGCGACCGCCTTCATGGCGGGGGAGTCCTCCTGGCGGGAGACGAAGCGCGCGAAGATCGACGCCGAGATGGTCGGCACCGGGACCGCGTTGTTGAGGGCCTCCTCGACGGTCCAGCGGCCCTCGCCCGAGTCCTCGACGTAGCCCTCGATGTCGGTGAACTCCGGGTCTTCCTCGAGCGCCTTCACGAGGAGCTCGAGCAGCCAGCCGCGGACGACCGTGCCGCGCTGCCACGCCTTGAAGACGCCGGGGACGTCGTGGATGAGCTCGTCCTTGGCCTCGAGCAGCTCGTAGCCCTCGGCCCACGCCTGCATGAGCGCGTACTCGATGCCGTTGTGCACCATCTTGGCGTAGTGGCCGGCGCCGATCGCGCCCGCGTGGACGAAGCCCTCCTCGCGGGGACCCTCGGGTCGGAGCGCGTCGAAGACGGGCATCGCGCGCTCGATGTCGGCCGGATCGCCGCCGGCCATGAGCCCGTAGCCGTTCTGTGCACCCCAGATGCCGCCAGAGACGCCGCAGTCCACGTAGCGGATGCCGCGCTCGGCGAGCAGCGCCGCATGCTTGGCGTCCTCGGTGAACTTCGAGTTGCCGCCCTCGATCACGAGATCACCCTCGTTCAGCACGGCCGCGAGGTCGGTGATGACCCCCGTCGTGATGGGACCCGACGGCACCATGACCCACACGATCCGAGGCGAGGGGATCGCCGCGGCGAGCGCCGCGAGATCCGGGACGTCGGTGACCTCGGGATTGGGGTCGTAACCGGTGACCTCGATTCCGCCGGCTCGCAACCGGATGCGCATGTTGTTGCCCATCCGGCCGAGTCCCACGAGTCCGATGTGCATGGGAACTCCCCTCCCGCGCGCAGCGCGGTCGAAAAAATTTTCAGCGCAGCAGAAGGTTCGGCTGCAGCAGGTACTTGTAGCTGTCGGAGCTCGGGGCCTCACGCGACGTCTGGGCGGTGATGAGCACCGGGCCCGGCTTGTTGGGGTTCTCGGTCTTCGTGAACGCGATGCGCACGAACTCCGAGTGGACGGCGCCGAGGCCGTCGAGCAGGAACGACGGCTTGAGCGACACGACGGTGTCCTCGCCGACCAGGTGGGCATCGATCGTCTCGGATGCCTGCGCCTGCTCGGAGCCGGCCGCCTCGAGGGTGAGGCCGTCGGTCGACGAGAAGCTGAAGCGCAGAGCCGCCTCGCGCTCGAGCACGAGGGCGACACGACGGGTCGATTCGATGAGCTCGGCGGTGTTGAGCACGGCGTAGTTCTCGACCGTTTCGGGGAAGAGGCGCTTGACCGGCGGGAAGTTGCCCTTGATGAGCAGCGAGGTGACGGTCTTCTTCTCGGCGCGGAAGGCGATGAGCTCGCGGTCGTCGCTGCGGACGATGGAGACGCCGATCGTTCCGGAGTGCGCGAAGGTCTTGCCGATCTCCGCGAGGGTCCGGGCCGGGACGAGCGCCGTCGTGCCCTCGGCCGACGACGATCCGGAATCCCAGTCGATCTCGCGGACGGCCACGCGATAGCGGTCGGTCGCGACGAGCGAGAGGTTGTTCTCGCCGACCTCGAGCTGCACACCCGTGATGACGGGCGTGACGTCGTCGCGGGATGCGGCGACGGCGACCTGCGAGACGGCGGTCGCGAACTCCTCGGCCGGGAGCACGCCGGTCTGCTCGTCGATCTGGGGGAGCGTCGGGTACTCCTCGACGGGCATGCTCAGCAGGGTGAAGCGGGCCGAACCGCAGCTGACCTGGATCTTGCCGTCGATCGTCTCGAACACGACGGGCGCGTTGGGGAGCCGGCTCGCGATGTCGGCGAGGAGGCGACCGGAGACGAGAGCGGTGCCCGCCTCGTCGACCTCGGCCGTGATCTCGGTGCGGCTCGACACCTCGTAGTCGAACGAGGAGAGCGTGAGCGCGGAGCCCTCCGCCTCCAGCAGCACACCGCTCAGGATGGGCTGCGTGGTGCGCTGCGGAAGGAGCTTGACCGCGAACGACACCGCCTCGCTGAAGACGTCGCGATTCACCTGGAACTTCACGCGTCACTCCTTCTGAGTCGCTCGAGGGTCCGCACGGGTTTGTGTGTCAACGATCTTGGCACGGACTCGAGCACTCTCGGTTATCGGCCGACGATCAAGAGGAAGAGATAGGTAATCGTCTTAACGCCTGTGCGAACTGTGGATAAGTATGCGCCGAGCCGGAGACATCGGGGAACTACATCCGTGAAAGTTGTGAGCCGCTTGCGGATGAAGATCCCCGTGAACTCGGGAAAGCGAATGACAAGGATTCCGCTCTCCACATGTCGGCTCGGCGCGTTCCACATTCCATCCGGAAGTTATCCACAGAGCTGTCCCCAGACTGTGCAACCGTTACACAGCATCCGCTCAGGGTCGGGACGAGGGTGCGACAGGGGCCGGCGGAGGCCTACGGACGGTAGCGCTGGTCCTGCTTGATGCGCGCGGTGAGCTCGGTCACCTGGTTGTAGATCGAGCGGCGCTCCTTCATGAGCTCGCTGATCTTCTTGTTCGCGTACATGACCGTCGTATGGTCGCGGTTGCCGAAGAGCTGGCCGATCTTCGGGAGCGACAGGTTCGTCATCTCGCGGCACAGGTACATCGCGATCTGCCGCGCGGTGGCCACGGCCTGCGACCGCGACGAGCCGTAGAGGTCGTCGACCGTGAGCTTGAAGTAGTCCGCGGTGTGGTTGATGATGTCGACCGGCGAGATGACGTTGTCCTCGTCGAGGGTGATGAGGTCCTTGAGCACCGTCTGCACGAGGGCCAGGTCGACCGGCGTCTTGTTGAGGTTCGCGAACGCCGTCACGCGGATGAGGGTGCCCTCGAGCTCGCGGATGTTGCTCGACACCTTCGTCGCCATGTACTCGAGGATGTCGTCGGGCACCTGGAGCCGCTCGGACTGCGCCTTCTTGCGCAGGATCGCGATGCGGGTCTCGAGGTCGGGCGCCTGCACATCCGTGATGAGGCCCCACTCGAAGCGCGACCGCATCCGGTCCTCGAAGCCTGTGAGGTGCTTCGGCGCGACGTCGCTCGTGATCACGACCTGCTTGTTGTGGTCGTGCAGCGTGTTGAAGGTGTGGAAGAACGCCTCCTGCGTCGAGTCCTTGCCCTGGAGGAACTGGATGTCGTCGATGAGCAGGATGTCGATCTCGCGGTAGCGCGACTGGAACACCGAGGCGCGGTTGTTGGCGATCGAGTTGATGAAGTCGTTCGTGAACTCCTCCGAGCTCACGTAGCGCACGCGGATGCCGGGGTAGAGGCTCTCGGCGTAGTGACCGATGGCGTGGAGGAGGTGCGTCTTGCCGAGACCCGAGTCGCCGTAGATGAAGAGCGGGTTGTAGGCCTTCGCCGGCGCCTCGGCCACGGCGACCGCGGCCGCGTGCGCGAAGCGGTTCGATCCGCCGATGACGAAGTTGTCGAAGTTGTACTTGGGGTTGAGGCGGGAGTCGCTGCGCCGGCCGAGCTCGATGACCGGGGTCACGGGGTCCGGGTGCGGCGAGGTGTCGACGACGTCGTCGACGACCGGTTGCAGTGTCGGCTGGATGTCGGGGTTCACGACGATCGCGAAGTTGGTGACGTCGCCGTCGACATCGGCGATGGCGTCGAGGAGAGGGATCCGGATGCGCTGCTCGAGCATCCCGCGCGTGAGCTCGTTCGGCACCTCGAGGTAGATGGTCTCGCCCAGAACACCCTTCGGCTCGACGAGATTGATGAAGCCGTGGAGCTGGGGAGTGATGCGGTCGTCGGAGGCGAGTCGGGACTGAACCGCCGTCCACAGCTCCCGGGTGGGGTCCGTGGGTTCGCTCATCTCTTCGTTCGTTCCTGGTCGTTACTCACAAGCCTGTCCACAGGCCGTGAGGGCGGGTGCGCGCGGTATCCGTCGGGATCCGGGCCGTCGCGAGGATGACGACAACCTTAGTTGTGGATAGCGGCCTGTGGACAACTCTCTCTCGGCGGATGTGGAGACAGTGCGGGTAGGGTGACGGCAGGTTTGACCGTTGCCGGTCGAGGGCCTATTTTTAACAGGTTGTCGGCATTCAGGAGCCGACGACCCCGTTCTTTCCCGGTCGCCGCACACCGGGGCCAGGAGATATCACCATGAGCAAGCGAACCTTCCAGCCGAACAACCGGCGTCGTGCCAAGAAGCACGGCTTCCGCCTCCGCATGCGCACCCGCGCCGGCCGCGCCATCCTCGCGGCCCGCCGTCGCAAGGGGCGCACCGAGCTCTCCGCGTAGTCGGGCGACGTGCTGGCCAGGGCGAACCGAGTGGTCAAGCCCTCGGACTTCCGTGCGACCGTGCGCCGTGGGCGCCGCACCAGCACTGGCAGCATGCTTGTCTACCGCCTCGAGCGCGACCCCTCTGACCCGGCACGCTTCGGGTTCATCGTCGCCAAGACGGTGGGGAACGCTGTGGAGCGCAATCTCGTACGACGTCGGATGCGCGCCGTCTGCCGGTCCATCGTGGACCAGGGCGGTCGCGGATCCGACGTCGTCGTACGTGCGCTGCCGGGTTCCGCGCAGAAGGACTGGGCTAGTCTCTCGGCCGAGATGCACGCGATCCTCGACCCGGCGCTGATCCGATGAAGCGGGTCACCCTCTTCCTCTGGCTCCTCCCGAGGAACGTCTGCGTCGCGATCCTGCGGGGCTACCGCGCCGTCATCTCGCCTCTCTACGGCGATGTCTGCCGGTACTACCCGAGCTGCTCCGCCTACGCGATGGGCTCCATCCAGCAGCACGGCGCGATCAAGGGGATCGCGCTCGGCAGCTGGCGCATCCTTCGCTGCCACCCCTGGGCACGCGGCGGCATCGACGACGTCCCGGAGTCGCGCCGACACCACGACCACTATCACCTCACCCGTTTCGGCTTCGTCGCCGCGGGACACGGAAAGGGCTGACCGAGCCGCAATGGACTTCTTCGGAACGATCCTCTGGCCCATCAAGTGGGTCATCGAAGCGATCCTGGTGGGCTTCCACTGGGTGCTCACCGCGCTGGGCATGGACACGAACGGCGGCCTCACGTGGGTGCTGTCGATCGTGGGCCTCGTCATCATCGTGCGTGCGGCGCTCATCCCGATCTTCGTGCGCCAGATCAAGAGCCAGCGCAAGATGCTCGAGGTCGCGCCGGAGCTCAAGAAGATCCAGGACAAGTACCGCGGCAAGAAGGACCAGTTCTCGCGCGAGGCGATGCAGCGCGAGACCATGGCGCTCTACCAGCGCGCCGGCACGAACCCGCTGTCCTCGTGCCTTCCGCTGCTCATCCAGATGCCCATCTTCTTCAGCCTCTTCTCCGTGCTGAACGAGGCGCGTTTCGACCGCGCCGGCGTGGGTCTGCTCACCCAGGAACTCGCGGACAGCTTCGGTGGCGCCAACCTCTTCGGCGTCGCCCCGCTCAAGTACAGCCTCGTCGACGCGTTCACCTACGGAGAGATGTGGGTGGCCGTGATCGCGA
>RDDZ01000008.1 GCA_003852775.1 Microbacteriaceae bacterium
GTCCCGGATGTGCTCATTGTGAGGTCTTGGTCGCTGCCGCGTAGGCCCATGGCATCAAGGCGTCTATGTCCTTGTCGAGGTGGCCGGTGGCGATGCTTGTGAAGAGATCGCGCAGGTAGGCGTAAGGCTCCACGTCGTTCAGCTTGCAGGTGCCGATCAGGCTGGCGAAGCGGGCCCAGTTGCGGCCACCCTCGTCGTGGCCGGCGAAGAGCGCATTGCGGCGGTTCATGGCCGGGCTGCGGATGGCGTTCTCGACCAGGTTGGAGTCCATGTCGACATGGCCATCGTCGAGGAACAGCCGGAAGCCGTCCTGGCGGCGCAGCATGTAGTGCAGGGCCTTGCCGAGATCCGACTTGCGCGAGGTCCGGTCGGCCTGGGCGGCGAGCCAGGCGAAGAATTTATCGACCAGGGGGCGGGACTGCTCCTGCCGGATGGTGCGGCGCAGGCCGGCATCCTTGCCGCGGATGGCGGCCTCGATCCGATAGAGCGCGGCGATGCGCGCCAGCGCCTCGTCGACAATGGGCGAGCCGGCCTTCGGTCTGGCCGCGATGAGCTTCCTGCGGCCGTGCGACCAGCAGAACGCCAGCGCAAGCGGCTTGCCGCCCTTCCGGTCGGGCTTGGCCAGATGGGTGTAGCCGCCATAGGCGTCGACCTGAATCGTCCCGTCGAACCCGTCGAGGATCTCGTCGGCGTTCTCGCCGGCGCGGCCCGGGCGATAGTGGAACACCACGCCGGGCGGGGCGGGACCGCCCCAACCGCGATCGTCGCGTAGCACCGCCCAGAGATATCCGGTCTTCGTCTTGCCGCGCCCTGGGTCCAGGACCGGGGCTGTGGTCTCGTCGACATAGAGGCGGGTGCCGCCGGTCTTCAGAAGCACCGTCATGCGCTCGACCACGGGCGCGATCAGCGCGCCGGTCCGGCCCATCCAGTCGGCCAGCACCGAGCGGTCGATGGGCACCCCGTGCCGGGCCATGACCAGCGACTGCCGGTTCAAGGGCATGTGTTCAGAATGCTTGGCGACCGCGATCTGCGCGAGCAGCGCCTCGGTAGGCCAGCTGCCTTCGAGCAGATGCGCCGGGGCTTTTGCCTGCACCACACCGGCCCGGCCCTTGGGGCAGGCGTATCTGGGTCGCACCGTGACGATCACCTGATACCGCGCGGGGATGCAATCCAGCCGCTTGCTGCGGTCCTCGCCGATCCGGACCATGTCGCCACAGCCACAAGGACAGGCGATGCTGTCGGGCTCGACCACCCGCTCCACATGCGGCAGGCCTTCGGGCAGCGCCCGGGCTTTGCGCGGTTTACGCCGAGCTTTCTTCTCGGGATCGAGCGTGCTGGCGGCGATCTTCTCTTCGACCGCAGCGATGCGCGCCTCGGTCTCGGCGATGGCAGTCTCGAGGTCTTCCAGTGCCAGGTCCAGCTGGGCGGGGTCCAGCTTCTCGGACTTCGGCCCGAACTTCGCGCGGCGATACTGCTGGATCTGGCCTTCCAGCGTCACCACCAGCTCCTTGAGCTCGGCGATGAACGCCTCCTTCTCGGCCACCACCGCTTGCTCGTGCTGGCGTGCCGCGCGTTCGACCGAGGCCTCGAACCGGGCGGCCTCCAGCGCCTCGTGCTGCGCTGCAAAGGCCGCCACCACCTCGGGCGGGAGGTCAGGAAAGCGGCTCAGATCGAGGGGCTGCGACATGGCCCTTTCTATCCGATCCCGGCAGGGAAGCCCAACAAAACAACGCCCGGAACGACGACCTGAGTCACCCCGCCGCAGTCGGCACCGTCACCCGCTGCGCCATCACCCGCCGCCAATCCAGGCCCTCGACCAGCGCCTCGCATTGCGCCCGTGACAGCCGCATCACCCCGTCCTGAACCTTCGGCCAGGCGAACTTGCCCTGCTCCAGGACCTTATACACCAGCACCATGCCGGTGCCGTCCCACACCAGGATCTTCAATCTGTCGCCGCGCTTCGATCGGAAGATCACCATCACCCCGGAATGCGGATCGAGCCGCAGCGTGTTCTGAACGATCAGTGCCAGCGCCTGATGACCGCAACGGAAGTCCACCGGTCGGGTCGCCACCAGGATCGGCAGCCGCTGCCCGGCGACGATCATGCCGACCTGCGCAGCGCACGCACAAGCGCCGCCGCCCGCTCCGCCGACACGTCGCCCGGCACGCGGACAATAATTCCGTCGCCAATCTCGATTCCGACGACCCCTTCGGCACCGCGCGCGGCATCAGGCGAGGCATCCACCTCGTCATCTACCGACACCGGCACGAACGCCGGCACCACGGTCGCGCCTACCGCCTCCATGGCATCCGCCGGCAGCGCCAGAAGCCCCTGTCGCGCCTGGCGCCGCCAGTCCGAGAGCTGATGCGGCGCAAGATCATGCCGCTGCGCGACATCCACAACTCGCACCCCGGGCTGGAAACTCTCCGCCACGATCCGGGCCTTCACCGCCTCAGGCCAGCGCCGATACCCCCGCGTCCGACGAACCACCTCGACACGACCAACGAACCCGTCGCCACCATCCGCCACCATCGCCCCCTTGCAGAAAACCACAAAGAGGCTCGCTCCTACGCAGCTCGCAGGAAACCCACGATATCAATGGGCTGGAGACGGCGCATACGGCTCTCGCCAGCGGGCTGGCGGTAGAACGAGGCTCGCGAGATCGAGACCAGCTC
>RDDZ01000095.1 GCA_003852775.1 Microbacteriaceae bacterium
GTCGTCGGGGGCATTCAGGTCTCCTCCGAGGCGAGACGCCTCGCTGTGTCACGGTCGGGTGTGACCAACCTAACCACGCACGTCAGATACGGGGGCTTGGCGGGGGCGTGGGCGCCTCCAGCGGAGCGTCGGCAAGAATCCGCGTCAGGATGTCGAGCGCCCGATCCGCGAGGCTGTCGCCGGGATAGAAGTCCTCATAGAGCTCCTCGATCGCCTCGAGGTCGGTCAGCCCGCACACCCCGAGAAGGAGCCGGATGTCGCGCGTGTCACGACCGGGACGGTTCGCTCGCAGCTTCATCGCCAGCAGCGCCTCCGCCGACGCCACCTGAATGACCACTCCGTCACGGTCAACGATCGTTTCCCACTCCACGGTGCGCCCGAGAGTGGGGAGCGCATCGGCGTTCGTCACCTCGAAGTTGAGCCACGACGCATCCCAGTCGCGCCGAGCCGCCACCCGCTCGGCTGCCGCCGTCACCGCCGAGTCGGTTCCCGGATTGACGTGCACGGTGTCGACGTCTTGCGTGACGCCGCGATCGAAGTAGCGGAGCGCGAGCGCTGCGCCCCCGACGATTCGAATCCCGGCCACTTCGCCTGCGGCGCTGAGTTCCGCGACGAGGTCGCGCAGCCCCGCGATGATGTCATCCCGTTCGAGCGACACCGACATCGCTACACGCTCGCGAACGTGTCACGCCACACGAGCACCCCCCGCTTGGCGAACTCGTGGGGAACCTCCGAGGCGGGCGGGACCGGGTCGGCGACGTCGACCCTGAGCTGCTCGGGACGACCCAAGTAGCGGTTCGGAGCGTCGGCCCAGTCGGGAGTGGGCAGACCTTCCTCGCGGAGCCGACGCTCGACGACCGCCGCGATGGCGGCATCCCACACCGGATGCTTGGTCGGCTCCGGTTCCGCCAGCCCGAGGACACCGCGCACCAATCCGCGCTCGGAGGCGAGGTTGTCGTCGAGTTGGATGAGCGCGCGCAGCGCGCGATCCTTATCGCCGCGCTGGAGGTACGTGCGAATCTCGCCCGCCACCGTCGCCGCATCGTCGCGTCGGGTCGGCGCGGAGTAGAGACGGTGACCGGCACCGCCCAACAGCCGATCGACCGTCTGGAACGCAGCATCCCGCCCGCGCTCCGACCGGGAGACCGTGGGCTGATCGAGGCGCGCGCGACCGGCCAGCTGCGCTTGGGTCAGCTGTCGGCTCTTGCGTGCGGCACGCACCAGCGTCGACGGGTTCGCCACGACACCTCCAAGATTATGTCTTTCGCGACATATTCTGGCATGAACGTGCAACCCAAACCAGGGGATGGTCGCTACGAGGTCTGCGCCAACGCGAGATGCGAACTTCGTCGAGCTGCCGTGGGTAACGGATCAGCGATTCGCGGCGACCCGGCCCGCGCACCCGATCCGATCCCCGTGCGTGCATGGGTGCCCTACGGCCTCTCGCCGTGCGAGGTCAACGGGTTCACCAGCGAGTGGACCGCACGTTCGGTACCAGTGGCTTGGAGGACCCCCAGGGGACGAGTCGACCGCGCTTGGGTCTGGCGCCCAGCCGTGCGCCCTCGCCAGTTGACGCCCGAAGAGCGCCTCGGCCGACTGACGCCGCCACGGTGACCGTGCACATACTGTGTGGCTACCTACGCGCCCCTGGAGGGACTCGAACTCCCGAAGCGGGTTGCGCAGAGGGATGCATGCAGGCGCGTTCCCCCGGAGATCTGGGCGTTCGCGCGAGTTCCCGGGCGCAGGGAAGTACTCTCCTCCGCATCCCGATGCAACGCCGGTGTTGCATCGGTCGTTGCATCGCGGGCCCCGATATCCCCGCGGCCGTCACCCCCCGGTGCTATGGTGTCCGCGAGTGGCCACGGGGGTCACACCCGACCTGCTGCCAGGTCCTTCCGACGCCGTTCGGATGAGGTGCCCCGGGCCACTCACTTCTTGCCCGTCCACCATGGGAGCGACTGGAACGCGTCGTCGCGAGCCATCACCTTGAGCCCGTATCCCCACGCCCGCCCGGTCTCAGGATGGCGGCGCATCTGATGCGCAACGCGCAAGAAATGCGCCTCCTCGTAGCCCCCATGTTTGTCGGGGCAGATCGCAGAACGCAGCATTCCCGCGTACTGGTCAGCCGCCTGGAGGCCAGAGTTCCGTGAAGCGTCGACGAACGTTGGATCACCCACGAGCAGAGACCAGTCGACGAGGCTCTTCTGCCCGCGCTTCTTCCAGAGGTACTCGAGCGTCTTCTCATGATCGAAACCGCGGACGTGGCCGTACTGCACCTGCACCCGGCGATCCTCACCGGGAAACGCGGCTGCGGTTAGCAGAATCCGCTCGAGCGCGATGCCGGCCGTGTAGTTGTAGAACCGCACCCCGTCGGTGAGGATCGTCGCCTTCTGGGGGATGGCGGCCTTCTCGAATACCACGTAGTTGAGCTTTACGCCGTCCACTCCGGCAAGCACGTTAGCTACGTACTGCCGTCGCGGGAAGGTCTTGCAGTGATCCGACCAATGGAGAGCCACGCGCGGAGGGATGCTGAACTCCTCCTTGATCTTGGCGACCGCGGCCGCGAGGCCCTCCCTGTGGGTGTCGGGAACAATGACGGCCGCCATAGCAAAGAAGGGCGAGGACTTGGCGCTCGTCCCACGGTCGC
>RDDZ01000126.1 GCA_003852775.1 Microbacteriaceae bacterium
CGAGCGGTCGGGCACCGAGAAGGAGATGTTCTTCGGCACCATCTCGCCGAACACGACGTGCAGGAAGGAGACGAGCACGAGCGTGACGATGAACGAGACGGTCGCAATCACCTCATCCGGCCACCCGGTGAGCCCGAAGGGCACCTCGAGCAGGTGGTGGATGGCGGGCTCGGACACGTTGAGGATGAGCAGCGAGCACACGGTGATGCCGAGCTGGCTCGTGGCGAGCATGAGCGTGGCGTGCTCCATGGCCCAGAGCGCGGTCTTGGCGGCGCGGGAGCCCGCCTCGGCGCGCGGCTCGATCTGGGAGCGGCGCGCGGAGATGACGGCGAACTCGGCGCCGACGAAGAAGCCGTTGGCGATCAGCAGGATGAAGAGCCAGGCGATGCCCCACCAGTCGTTGGCGCTCATCGTCCCTCCTCCTGCTGCTCGTCGGCGGGCCGGGGCGTGAAGCGCACACGGTCGATGCGGCGGCCGTCCATCCGCTCGATGCGGAAGGTGCCCGCCTCGATCTCGACGGTGTCGCCGACGGAGGGGATGCGGCCGAGCTCGCTCATGAGGTAGCCCGCGACGGTCTCGTAGGGGCCGTCCTCCGGCACCGTGACGCCGGCGCGGTCGAGGAGCTCGTCGGGGCGCAGCGCGCCGGGGAACGTCAGCCAGTCGCGGCTGCGCACGACGTCCGGGCGGGAGCGGTCGTGCTCGTCGGACACCTCGCCGACGAGCTCCTCGACGAGGTCCTCGAGGGTCGCGACGCCGGCGGTTCCGCCGTACTCGTCGACGACGACGGCGATCTGGAAGCTGCGCGCGCGCAGCTCTCCGAGGAGCGTGTCGAGCTTCATGGTCTCGGGCACGCGCAGCGCTTCCGTCTGGAGGGCGGACACGGGCACCGACGCGCGCCGATCGCGCGGCACCGCGACGGCCTGCTTGACGTGCACGACGCCGACGATGTCGTCGGGGCCGTCGTCGATGACCGGGAAGCGCGAGTAGCCGGTGCGCCGGGCGAGGTCGATGACGGCCTCGGCGGTGTCGCCGCGGCGCACGGCCGCGAGGCGCGGGCGGGGCGTCATGACGTCGGCGGCGGTGTGCTCGGAGAACACGAGGGTGCGGGCGAGCAGCGTCGCCGTGTCGCGGTCGAGCGAGCCCTGGCTCGCGGAGCGTCGCACGAGGCTCTTGAGCTCGTCGGCGGTGCGGGCGGAGCTGAGCTCCTCCTTGGGCTCGATGCCGATGCCGCGGAGCACGGCGTTCGCGGTGCCGTTGAGCAGGGCGACGAACGGCTTGAAGACCGTCGTGAACACGATCTGGAACGGCACCACGATCTTGGCGGTCTGCCGCGGGAGGGCGAGCGCGAAGTTCTTCGGCACGAGCTCGCCGATGATCATCGACAGGAGCGTCGCGACGGCGACGGCGACGACCGACGAGACGACGCGCACGGTCGACTCCGGCATCCCCCAGGCGTCGAAGAGGGGGCGCAGCCACGCACTGAACGCCGGCTCGAGCGTGAAGCCCGCGAGCAGCGTCGTGAGGGTGATGCCGAGCTGTGCGGCGGACAGGTGGGTCGACGTGACCTTGAGGGCCCGGATGGTGGGACCGAGCATGGTCTCGCCCTTGCTCTGGCGGTCCTCGAGGTCGTGGCGGTCGAGGTTGACGAGCGCGAACTCGCTCGCGACGAAGAGGCCGGTGCCGACCGTGAGGATCATGCCGGCGATGAACATCCACCATTCGGCGGTCATCGCGCGTCACCCCCCGCGGTGCGCACCGGCGTGGGACTGTGATGGGGCTCTGACGTCGAAGACGGAGGGTCATCCATGGTCGGGCCAGCCTACATGCCGCGCGGAGCTGGACGCTGAAGGGACGACCCCGGGCGTCACCTTCACCGCTCACCCGCGGCGTACTGTTCGATCCGTCGATTCCGCGCTCGGATGAACTCGTTGTTGCGTTCCCGGAACGCGAGGTAGTCGTCGACCGTGTGCGGGACCGCCGGCGTCGAGAAGTCGTCGAAGTGGTGCAGGAACCGCACACCGCCGTCAGGGGCGACGATGTCCTCGAGGAGGAAATGAGCGACGTAGCCCGAGAAGTCCACGAAGATCGCGAAGAAGCTCTCGTACCGCCCCAAGCAATCGCTCAGCGGGCTGCCTTCACCCGCGTAGAACCGCCGCAGGCACTCCAGGAAGAGATCCGGGCGATCCTTGATCGCCGGGTGGGTGCCTTTTCGCTGGTTGATCGTCTGCTTGCCGTCGACACGGCCCCGCGGGAACACGATCGAGCTGCCGATCGTGTAGCCGAGGTTCGGAGGCAGGTCCTTTTCCGGGATGAGCTTCGCCACCGGGGCATGGCGCAGCCGGTTGGTGAAGGCGTCACTCGAGAGCTCGAACACACCCAGATCCGACTCGTGTCGCACATGGAATGAGCCGGGTCGCCCCGCCGGCACGAGCTCGAACTCGTGGCCGTTCGGCAGCGACTTGCTCCACAGAAGCGCGTGGTACGCCCGCAGCGTCGGGCTCCATGTGTCCGCATCCTTGCCGGCGGGCACCTCTGAATTGAACTCGAATGTGGTGTCGATGCGCATGGCACACTCTATTGAGGCGTCCCCACCAGTTTCAAGGGAAACTCACCAGCTGACGGGGAGCGCCTTGCCCTCCTCGTAGCCGGCCGCCGACTGGAAGCCGACGACGGCGCGCTCGTGGAAATCGGCGAGATCCGCCGCGCCCGCGTAGGTGAAGGAGCTGCGCACGCCGGAGGTGATCATGTCGAGCAGGTCCTCGAGCGACGGGCGGTTCGGGTCGAGGTAGATCTTCGAGCTCGAGATGCCCTCGGCGAAGAGCTCCTTGCGCGCGAGCTCGTACGGCTCGAGGCGCCCGAAGCGCTCCTGCACCGCCTTCGTCGACGCCATCCCCCAGCTCTCCTTGTAGAGGCGGCCGTCGGCGTCGGTCTGCAGCGTCCCGGGGGCCTCGATCGTGCCGGCGAACCAGGACCCGATCATGACGGATGCCGCGCCCGCCGCGAGCGCGAGGGCGACGTCGCGCGGGTACCGCACCCCGCCGTCCGCCCACACGTGCGCGCCGAGCTCTCGCGCGGCCTGCGCGGTCTCGAGCACGGCGGAGAACTGCGGCCGTCCGACGGCGGTCATCATGCGCGTCGTGCACATCGCGCCGGGGCCCACGCCGACCTTGACGATCGAGGCGCCGGCGTCGACGAGGTCGCGCACGCCGTCGGCGGTGACGACGTTGCCCGCGACGATCGGGATGTCGAGGCCGAGCCCGGCGACCGTGCGGAGCGCGGCGAGCATCCCCTCCTGGTGCCCGTGGGCGGTGTCGACGACGAGCACGTCGACGCCGGCCTCGGCGAGGGCCTTCGCCTTGGCGGCGACGTCGCCGTTGATGCCGATCGCGGCGGCGACCCGCAGCCGCCCCTCGGCGTCCACGGCGGGACGGTAGATCGTGGAGCGCAGGGCGCTGCGCCGCGTGACGGATCCGACGATGCGGCCGTGGTGGCGCACGAGGGCGACCTCGACGTCGGCGTCGACGAGCAGGTCGAAGGCGGCGCGCGGCCCCTCGAGGTCGTCGGCGTCGATCGAGGTGACGCCGCCGTGCACGAGGTCGCCGAGGCGCGCATCCGGGAGCGCGGTCGCCAGACGCGAGGCGGGAACGCATCCGGCCTCCTCCCCCGCGCCGTCGCGCAGCACGACGACGCCTGCCGCGATCGCCGGCACGATGCGCAGCGCGTCGGCCACGGTCGCGTCGGCGGGCAGCTCGACCGGGGCGTCCCAGCCGACGGGCTGCGCCTTGACGGAGCGGATGGCGGCGTCGAGCTCCTGGAGCGGGAGGTCCTGCGGGAGCACGCCGAGGCCGCCGCGGCGGGCGAGCGTCGCGGCGAGACGGGGCCCCGTGACCGAGTTCATGTTGGCCGAGACGATGGGGATCTGCGCCCCCGTCCCGTCGGTCGTCGCGAGGTCGACGGAGAGCCGGCTGGTCACTCCCGAGCGGCTCGGCACGAGGAACACGTCCGAGTACGTGAGGTCGTGGGCCGGCACGTGTCCTGTGAAGCGCATGACTCCACGGTAGGACGTACGGGGTGCCGACGCATCGGGCCTTTCTGAGAGGTTCCCTGACACCCTCTCGCGCGTCACCGGAGGGTCGCCGGAAACGTTAGGCTTGCTGCTGGTGTGACCAGCGGGGATCACCCGGATCCCTGGCACCGGCGAGTAGTGAGAGTGGGCGGTCGGCTGTGTCCAACCCCGTCACCGGAGTGACGCCCGAGGAGAACGCCTCGGGGGAGTTCGGAGCCAATGAGTGGCTCGTCGACGAGATGTACGAGCGGTACCTCGTCGACAGGGAATCTGTCGACAAGAGCTGGTGGCCCATCCTGGAGTCCTACCGGCCCGTGGACGACCCGACGCCGACGACGGCGGTCCCGGTCGTGACGAGCGAGGAGCCCGCGCAGGCGGAGACTCCCCCTGCGACTCAGGATGCGGCATCCGCCGACGCGGAGGCCCCCAAGAGCCAGGTCGGCGGCGAGGCGCAGGTGCCCGAGGCCGTGACCGAGCCCGCCGCGGCGACCCCGCCCGCGTCCGCGCCGTCGGAGGCCGCCCCGCCGACGACGCCCATCGCGCGCACCACCTCCCAGCCCGCCAAGCCGCAGCCGATCCCGGCCCAGGCGCCCACGACCGCCTCCAACCCGGTCGTCGCGGAGTCGGCGGAGCCCGAGGAGACCGTCACCGTGCTCAAGGGCATGGCCAAGACGCTCTCCACCAACATGGACCAGAGCCTCACGGTGCCGACGGCCACGAGCGTTCGCACGATCCCCGCGAAGCTCATGATCGACAATCGCATCGTCATCAACAACCACCTGCGTCGCGCCCGCGGCGGCAAGGTGTCGTTCACGCACCTCATCGCGTGGGCGATGGTGCAGACGCTCAAGGAGTTCCCGAGCCAGAACGTGTTCTACCGCGAGACGGAGGACGGCAAGCCGTCCGTCGTCGCGCCGGCCCACGTGAACCTCGGCATCGCGATCGACCTGCCGAAGCCCGACGGCTCGCGCTCGCTCCTCGTGCCCGGCATCAAGCGCGCCGACACGATGAACTTCGCCGAGTTCCTCGCCGCGTACGAGGACGTCGTCGCCCGCGCTCGCGCCAACAAGCTCACGGCCGCCGACTTCCAGGGCGTGACGGTCTCGCTCACGAACCCGGGCGGCATCGGCACCGAGCACTCCGTGCCGCGCCTCATGAAGGGCCAGGGCTGCATCATCGGCGCCGGCGCCCTCGAGTACCCGGCCGCGTTCCAGGGGGCCTCCCCCAAGACGCTCGTCGAGATGGGCATCGGCAAGACGATCACCCTCACGAGCACCTACGACCACCGCGTCATCCAGGGCGCCGGTTCGGGCGAGTTCCTCAAGAAGATCCACGAGCTGCTCATCGGGCAGCGCGACTTCTACGAGGACATCTTCGCGGCGCTGCGCATCCCCTACGACCCGATCCACTGGGCCGAGGACATCAACGTCGACCTCTCGGAGCGCATCTCCAAGACGAGCCGCGTGCAGGAGCTCATCAACGCCTACCGCGTGCGCGGCCACCTCATGGCCGACGTCGACCCGCTCGAGTACCGTCAGCGCTCGCACCCCGACCTCGACATCGCGAGCCACGGCCTCACCTTCTGGGACCTCGACCGCGAGTTCGTGACGGGCGGCTTCGGCGGCAAGCGCACGATGCTGCTGCGCGACATCCTCGGCGTGCTGCGCGACTCCTACTGCCGCACGGTGGGCGTCGAGTACATGCACATCCAGGACCCGGAGCAGCGGGCCTGGTTCCAGGAGCGCCTCGAGCAGCCGTACGTCAAGCCGACGCACGACGAGCAGCTGCGCATCCTCGGCAAGCTCAACGAGGCCGAGGCGTTCGAGACCTTCCTGCAGACGAAGTACGTCGGCCAGAAGCGCTTCAGCCTCGAGGGCGGCGAGTCGACGATCGCGCTGCTCGACGAGATCCTCCAGGGAGCCGCCGAGGCGGGCCTCGACGAGGTCGCGATCGGTATGGCCCACCGCGGGCGTCTCAACGTGCTCACCAACATCGCGGGCAAGACCTACGGTCAGGTGTTCCGCGAGTTCGAGGGCACCCAGGACCCGAAGTCGGTGCAGGGCTCGGGCGACGTCAAGTACCACCTCGGCACCGAGGGCACCTTCACCGCGATGAGCGGCAAGGAGGTGCCGGTGTACCTCGCCGCGAACCCCTCGCACCTCGAGGCGGTCAACGGCGTGCTCGAGGGCATCGTCCGCGCCAAGCAGGACCGCAAGGGCGACGGCCAGTTCGGCACCCTCCCGATCCTCGTGCACGGCGACGCGTCGATGGCCGGCCAGGGCGTCGTGGTGGAGACGCTCCAGATGTCGCAGCTGCGCGCCTACAAGACGGGCGGCACCATCCACGTCGTCATCAACAACCAGGTTGGCTTCACGACGACGCCGCAGGACGCGCGCAGCTCGGTCTACGCCACGGATGTCGCCAAGACCATCCAGGCGCCGATCTTCCACGTGAACGGCGACGACCCCGAGGCCGTCGTGCGCGTCGCGGAGCACGCCTTCGCGTACCGCCAGAAGTTCAAGCGCGACGTCGTCATCGACCTCGTCTGCTACCGCCGCCGCGGTCACAACGAGGGCGACGACCCGTCGATGACGCAGCCGCTCATGTACAACCTCATCGAGGCCAAGCGCAGCGTCCGCACCCTCTACACGGAGGCGCTCGTCGGTCGCGGCGACATCACCCAGGAGGAGTTCGAGCAGGCCCAGGCCGACTTCCAGGAGCGCCTCGAGCGCGCCTTCGCGGAGACGCACGCGGCCCAGACCGGCTCCATCCCGGTGGTCTCGAACGACCAGAGCCCCGTGGCCGACCTCGAGCGCCCGGTCTCGCAGCAGGACGACGCCTCCGGCGAGCCCGCCTCGACGGGTGTCGACCAGGGCGTCGTGGAGCTCATCGGCGACGCGCACGCGAACCCGCCGCAGGGCTTCACGGTGCACCCGAAGCTGCAGCAGCTCATCAAGAAGCGCTACGACATGAGCCGCAACGGCTCGATCGACTGGGGCTTCGGCGAGCTCATCGCGCTCGGCTCGCTCCTGCTCGAGGGTACCCCGGTGCGCCTCGTCGGTCAGGACGCGCGCCGCGGCACCTTCGTGTCGCGTCACGCCGTGTTCCACGACCGCGAGAACGGCCAGGAGTGGCTGCCGCTCGGCAACCTGTCCGAGAACCAGGCGCGTCTCGCGATCTACGACTCGCTGCTCTCGGAGTACGCGGCCCTCGCGTTCGAGTACGGCTACTCGGTCGAGCGCCCGGATGCCCTCGTGCTGTGGGAGGCGCAGTTCGGCGACTTCGCGAACGGCGCCCAGACGGTCATCGACGAGTTCATCTCGAGCGCCGAGCAGAAGTGGGGACAGCGCTCCGGCGTGGTCATGCTCCTCCCCCACGGCTACGAGGGACAGGGTCCGGACCACTCCTCGGCGCGCATCGAGCGCTACCTGCAGCTCGCGGCGGAGAACAACATGACGATCGCGCGTCCGTCGACGCCGGCGTCGTACTTCCACCTGCTGCGCCGCCAGGCCTACGCGCGTCCCCGCCGTCCGCTCATCGTCTTCACCCCGAAGTCGATGCTGCGTCTGCGCGGCGCCACGAGCGAGGTCGCGGACTTCACGCAGGGCCGCTTCGAGCCGGTCATCGACGACGCCCGCATCCAGGACCCGTCGACGGTCAAGCGCGTGCTGCTGCACTCGGGCAAGATCCACTACGACCTCACGTCGGAGATCGACAAGCGCGGCGACGCCGGCGCGTTCGCCCTCGTGCGCCTCGAGCAGTACTACCCGCTGCCGACGGCCCAGCTGCTGCCGATCCTCAAGCGCTACCCGGAGGCGGAGCTCATGTGGGTGCAGGAGGAGCCGGAGAACCAGGGCGCCTGGCCGTTCCTCGCGGTCGAGCTCGCCCCGCAGCTCGGCGACCGCAAGCTGCGCGTCTCGTCGCGCCCCGCATCCGCGTCCCCAGCCACGGGTTCGTCGAAGCGCAGCGCGGCCGAGCAGACGGCGCTCATCGGGAAGGCGCTGTCGTTCTGAGTCGTCGCCGGTAGGGCGGTCCCAAGCTGGATCGTTACCTCTTTGTTGGAACAGCGATCGTGAGTTGACCTACACTCGCTCCCAATCCCAAAGGGAGCGAACGTCATGAACACGCGCCGGTTTCTACCCACAGTTCTTCTCGCAATTTCGGCACTTCTCACCAGCGGAACACAAATGGCGCTTGGGCAGTCCGAGTTCCGCGACGCCCAACTTACGCTCGCACCTGTGCTGAAGACGACGTGAGGCGATGGCCATGAAGCGGCGTGCACTCGTTGCCGTCACGATCGCTGCTACCAGCATGCTCTCTGCATGCTCGACAAATTCCACGTACACCGGCGGCGCCGTCACCGTCCTCGAGGATCAGGGCTACTACGCCGCGATAGCAACATCCAGCTCGGAAGGAGCAGACGCGCTGACACCAGCATGGGTTGTGCTCGACGCCAATTCCTGCTGGTCCATCACTCCTTCCGACGGTGATGACGCGATCCCTGTCGTCTGGCCTGCAGGCACGAAAATAGTTGGCGGCACCACCTTGTTCACGAGTGATCAGTCGCTGTCACCGGATGAAAAGGTAACGCTCGCGGGAGGATTCGTCCGCGCCGGGGACGAATATGGATCGTCACCGTGTATCCGGAAAACGGACGATGTTCTCGTCGCATGGAGGGTCTCCCCGGACGCATGACCGGGCGCGCCGTCATCCCGTGACTGCGCCTCAGCCGTCGAGCGCGGCCAGGATCGACGCCCGAAGCTCGTCGGGCGCCTTCTCCTGGCACGCCCGCTGCACCTTCTGGATGAGCGTCAGCCCCACGAGGTGCTCCGTGGAGCAGTCCTCGCAGCCGTCGAGGTGCTCCTGGATGTCCTGCAGGTCCTGTTCGGAGAGCTCGCGGTGCAGGAACTCCTCAAGCTCGGCCTTCGCCTTGTCGCAGCCGCAATCGGTCATCTCGTGCTCCCGGAGGACGTGTCCGCGGCGGTGTACCCACGCTCGCGGGCGTATTCGGCGAGGCGCTCGCGCAGCATGCGGCGCCCGCGGTGGAGTCGGCTCATGACGGTGCCGACGGGGGTCTTCATGATGTCCGCGATCTCCTGGTAGGCGAAGCCCTCGACGTCGGCCAGGTAGACGGCGAGGCGGAAGTCCTCGGGGATCGACTGCAGAGCCTCCTTGACGTCGCTGTCGGGGAGGTGGTCGATCGCCTCGGCTTCAGCGGACCGGGTGGTGCGCCCCTGGGTGAGGGACTCCGCGGATCCCAGCTGCCAGTCCTCGAGGTCGTCGAGGGTGCCCTGGTAGGGGTTGCGCTGGTTCTTGCGGTAGCTGTTGATGTACGTGTTGGTGAGGATGCGGTAGAGCCACGCCTTGAGGTTGGTGCCCTGCTCGAATCCCGCGTAGGCGGCGTACGCCTTCGTGTAGGTCTCCTGCACGAGGTCGCCCGCGTCCGACGGGTTGCGGGTCATGCGCATCGCCGCCGCGTAGAGCTGGTCCATGTAGGGGATCGCCTGCTCGGCGAACAGCCTCCGCAGCTCGTCGGGGGTGTGCTCGGGGCGTGCGCTGTCAGCCATCGGCGTCGAGTCTATGCCGAGCACTCCCGCACGGCCGACGATGGGGACGTCGAGGACGAGCACCGCACCTCCTTCCCGCCCTCTCGGGCACTACCCTTGTCAACCGATGGGCGTTCTCAGGTATTCCGGCCGCGACGAGGAGCTCTTCCTCCAGACACCCGGCAAGGAGGAGGAGCCCGCGACGCTGTACGGCGTCGCGCAGGTGCAGGACGCTCCGCCCGGTCCGTGGGCGGCGCCGGTGGCCGAGGGGCCGCTCTCGGCGCGCCTGACGCTCCCGGGCTCGAAGAGCCTCACGAACCGCGAGCTGGTGCTCGCGGCCCTCGCGGACGGCCCCTCGACCATCCGCCGCCCGCTGCACTCGCGGGACTCGGCGCTCATGATCCAGGGCCTCCGCGCGCTCGGCGTGGGCCTCGAGGAGGTCGCGGGCGACGGCGAGTTCGGCCCCGATCTGCGGGTGACCCCCGGCGAGCTGCTGGGCGGCACGATCGACACGGGCCTCGCCGGCACCGTCATGCGCTTCCTGCCGATCGTGGCGGCCCTCGCACTCGGCCCCTCGAACGTCGACGGCGACCCCTACGCGCGGAAGCGCCCGATGCGCACGACGATCGAGGCCCTGCGCGGTCTCGGCGTCGAGGTGGGCGACGACGGCCGCGGCACGATGCCGTTCACGGTGCACGGCTCCGGTGCGGTCCGCGGTGGCGAGCTCGCGATCGACGCGTCCGCGTCGAGCCAGTTCGTGTCGGGGCTGCTGCTCGCGGCGCCCCGTTTCGAGGAGGGGCTGACGCTGCGCCATACGGGCGAGCGCCTGCCGAGTCTCCCCCACATCCGCATGACGATCGAGTGCCTGCGCGCACGCGGTGTCATGGTCGAGGAGCCGGAGCCGGGCGTCTGGGTGGTGCCGCCGCAGCCGATCCGCGCGATCGACGTCACGATCGAGCCCGACCTGTCGAACGCGGGGCCGTTCCTGGGGGCGGCGCTGCTCGCGGGCGGCACCGTGACGATCGGCGGCTGGCCGGAGGCCACGACCCAGGTGGGCGACGAGTTCCTGCGCATCCTGCCGCTGCTCGGCGCGTCGGTGACGCGGGTCGGCGACGAGGTGACGGTCGACGGCGGCGCGGGTGTGCGCGGCGGCTCCCCCGTGCGCGCGGCGGACCTCGACCTCACGATCGGCGGCGAGCTCGCCCCCACCGTCGCGACGCTGCTCGCGTTCGCCGACGGGCCGAGCACCGTCACGGGCATCGGCCACCTGCGCGGCCACGAGACCGACCGGCTCGCGGCCCTCGCGACCGAGATCGGCCGCCTCGGCGGCGAGGTCGTCGAGCTCGAGGACGGCCTCGAGATCCGTCCGCGACCGCTGCACGGCGGCGCCTGGGAGGCCTACGCCGACCACCGGATGGCGACCTCCGGCGCCCTCGCGGGCCTCGTGGTCCCCGAGGTGACGGTCGACGACATCGGTACGACGTCGAAGACGCTCCCCGAGTTCCCCGAGCTCTGGGCGCGCATGCTGGGGCGCGAGCCCGGGGCGACGCGCTGGGAGACCCTTCCGCTGTGAGGCACCCGCGGTGAGCTGGCTGACCGGCGACGACGACGAGCCCGACGGCTACGACGCCTGGGACGAGTCGTCCGTGCGCGTGCGCCCGAACCCGAAGGGCAACCGTCCGCGCACGAAGGTGCGCCCGGCGCACGAGGACGCCGTCGAGGGCCGCGTGCTCTCGGTCGACCGCGGCCGCTACACGGTGCTCGTCGACGCGGACTCCCCCGCCGAGCACACGGCGACGGCGACGCGCGCCCGCGAGCTGCGCGACCAGGCGATCGTGACGGGCGACCGCGTCGATCTTGTGGGCGACGTCTCGGGCGAGCCGGGCACGCTCGCGCGCATCGTGCGCATCCGCCCGCGCACGACGCTCCTGCGCCGCAGCGCCGACGACACGGATGCCGTGGAGCGCGTGATCGTCGCGAACGCCGACCAGCTCATGATCGTGGTCGCCGCGGCGAACCCCGAGCCGCGCCCGCGCCTCGTCGACCGCTACCTCGTGGCGGCGTACGACGCGGGCATCCAGCCGTTCATGGTCATCACGAAGACTGATCTCGCCGACCCGGGGCCGTTCCTCGCGAACTTCGCGGGGCTCGACATCCCGGTCGTGCGGAGCGCTCAGGGCGCGTGGCCGATCGACGAGCTCACCCCGCTGCTCGCCGGCCACACGACGGTCGCCGTCGGGCACTCGGGCGTCGGCAAGTCGACTCTCGTCAACGCGCTCGTGCCGGGCACCGACCGGGCGACGGGCGTCGTGAACGCCGTCACGGGCCGCGGCCGCCACACCTCGTCGTCGACGGTGTCGCTGCGCGTGCCGACGGGCGGCTGGATCATCGACACCCCGGGCGTGCGCTCCTTCGGGCTCGGCCACGTCGATCCGGCGAACATCATGCGCGGCTTCCCCGACCTCGCCGCCGTCGCCGAGGAGTGCCCGCGCGGCTGCACGCACGCGGCCGACGCGCCCGACTGCGCGCTCGACGAGGCCGTGGAGCGGGGCGAGCTCGACCCCGCCCGCGTCGACTCCCTGAGGAGGCTCCTGGCGTCGCTCGCTAGGCTCGAGTCGTGAGCGACTCCCCCGACTACACGGTCGCCGACGACCTGGCGGTCGCCCTGACCCTCGCGGCCGAGGCCGACCTCATCGCGATCGACCGCTACCGGTCGCAGGACCTCGGCATCCAGACGAAGCCCGACAAGTCGATCGTCACGGACGCCGACACGCGCGTCGAGCGGATGATCCGCTCGCGCCTCGAGAAGGTGCGCCCGCACGACGCCGTTCTCGGCGAGGAGTTCGGCGGCGAGGGCGCCTCGCGCCGCCGCTGGATCATCGACCCCATCGACGGCACGAGCAACTTCGCGCGCGGGGTTCCGATCTGGGGCGCGCTCATCGCCCTCGTGGTCGACGACGCCCCGGTCGTGGGGGTCGTGAGCGCACCGGCCCTCGGACGGCGCTGGTGGGGCGCGACGGGCCTCGGAGCGTGGGTGCAGCAGGGTCATGAGGAGCCGCAGCGCATCCACGTAAGCGCGATCTCCGACCTCGGCGAGGCCACCCTCAGCTACAACAACCTGCAGATGTGGGATCAGTACGGGCACCTCGACCAGCTCGTCGCCCTCTCGCGCCGCGTCGGCCGCACGCGCGCGTTCGGCGATCTGTGGTCGTACATGCTGCTCGCGGAGGGCGCGATCGACGTCGCGGGCGAGTTCGACGTGAAGGCCTGGGACATCGCGGCCCTCATCCCCGTCATCACCGAGGCGGGCGGCCGCGTGACGTCGGCGTCGGGTTCGACCTCGTTCGACGAGCTGAGCGTCATCGCCACCAACGGGCTGCTCCACGACGAGGTCCTCGGCGCCCTCGCAGGGTAAACGTTCACATCGTGAAGTGAATCCACGCACGAGCGCTCACGCGCTCGTCGTCGCGATCCCCCTGTTTTCCTGGCGCGTTATCGAACCGTTACTTATTTTCTCTTCCCGCGGGTATCTTCAAGTCTTGAAGTCAGTGCACAATCGGCACTGCCACTGTTCAATGCCGAGAGTGGTACTTCGAGGAAGTTCCCCCTCCACCACTGAGAAAGGGAGTGACGTGAAGAAGTCATCGCTGATTTCGATCGCTGCACTCGCCGGCGCCTCCGCGCTGGTTCTGACGGGCTGTGCCACCGACAACGGCGGCAGCGGAGGCGGAGGCGGAACCGCCTCCACCCGCGCCTGCGTCATCCTGCCCGACACCGAGTCGTCCGACCGCTGGGAGAACGGCGACCGCCCGGCGCTCGAGAAGGCGTTCAAGGACGCCGGCTTCGAGGCCGACATCCAGAACGCCCAGGGCTCGACCGACAAGATGGCGACGATCGCCGACCAGCAGCTCTCGAAGGGCTGCGGCGTCATGCTCGTCACCGACTACCAGGGCGCGGGCGTCGCCGTCGCCGAGAAGGCCAAGGCCGAGGGCATCCCGGTCATCGCCTACGACCGTCCGATCCCGGGCGTCGACTACTACGTGTCGTTCGACAACGTGAAGGTCGGCGAGCTCGAGGGCCAGGCTGTCGTCGACGGCCTCAAGGCCAACGGTGTCGACCCGGCCACCGCCGTCGTCGTCTACATGGGCGGCGACCCGTCGGACGGCAACGCGGCCATGTTCAAGGAGGGCGCCGTCAAGGTCATGGAGGCCGCCGGCATCAAGCCCGCCGCCGAGCCCACCGGCGTGTGGGACACCGAGAAGTCGGCAACCAACTTCGAGCAGGCCCTGACCTCGCTCGGCGGCAAGGTCGACGCGGTCTGGTCGGCCAACGACGCGAACGCCGCCGGCGTCATCTCGGTCCTCGACAAGAACGGCCTCACCGTTCCCGTCTCGGGCCAGGACGCCTCGGTCGCCGGTCTGCAGAACGTGCTGCTCGGCAAGCAGACCGCCACGGTCTACAAGCCGTTCCAGCTCGAGGCGAAGGCCGCCTCGGACCTCGCCATCAAGCTCCTGAACGGCGAGACCCCGACGGCCGACAAGCAGCTCGATGACGGCACGCCGTACATCGCGGTCACCCCGGTCCTCGTCGGACCGAACGAGGTGCAGAAGGTCATCGACGACGGCAACGCCAAGGCGTCGGAGATCTGCACCGGCGAGGTCGCCGCGAAGTGCGAGGAGCTCGGCATCAAGTAACGCCACCGCGGTGGGGCCCCGCGTCGGGAGAGATCCACGGCGCGGGGCCCTTCCCACGGCGGAACCCGCTCTCGAGTGGGACCAACACACTCAGGGACGCAGACGTCCCAGAAAGGAGGGGCCCGATGGCTGACACCCCCCTCATCGAGCTCACCGACGTCGTCAAGAGCTTCGGCCCGGTCAACGTGCTCAAGGGCGTCAACCTCAAGGCCTTCGCCGGCAAGGTCACCGCCCTCGTCGGCGACAACGGCGCCGGCAAGTCGACCCTCATCAAGGGCCTCGCCGGCGTCCAGCCCTACGACGGCGGCACCGTGCGCTTCGAGGGCGAGGAGGTGCACCTGCACTCCCCCCGTGACGCATCGTCCCTCGGCATCGAGGTCGTCTACCAGGACCTCGCGCTGTGCGACAACCTCGACATCGTTCAGAACATGTTCCTCGGCCGTGAGGAGACCGTCGGCGGCGTCTTCGACGAGGGCCAGATGGAGCGCGAGGCGAGCGAGACCCTGCGCTCCCTCTCGGTGCGCACCGTGAAGTCGGTGCGCCAGAAGGTATCCTCCCTCTCCGGAGGCCAGCGCCAGACCGTCGCGATCGCACGCTCGGTGCTCAAGAAGGCCAAGCTCGTCATCCTCGACGAGCCCACGGCCGCCCTCGGTGTCGCGCAGACGGAGCAGGTGCTCAACCTCGTGCGCCGCCTCGCCGACCAGGGCGTCGCCGTCATCATCATCAGCCACAACCTGCAGGACGTGTTCAAGGTGGCCGACTACATCAGCGTGCTCTACCTCGGCACGATGGTCGCGTCGATCCCGAAGGACCAGACCACGAGCGACGACGTCGTGGGCTACATCACCGGCAGCAAGACCTACGACGGAGTGAACGTATGACCCCCACACCCGCGTCCCCGCCCCCCACCGAGGACACGACGAACCTGCCCGCGGAGGGCGGCTTCATCGGCAGCGGCCAGGAAGGCGGCCTGGGCGACCAGGTGCGCGCCTACTTCCAGCGGGTGCGCCACGGCGACATGGGCGCCCTCCCCGCCATCGGCGGCCTCGTCGTGCTCGTCATCCTCTTCTCGGTGCTCAGCCAGACGATGCTCGGCCAGCAGTTCTTCCTCACCGAGCGCAACTTCGCGAACCTGCTCACCCAGGCGGCATCGCTCGTGATGCTCGCGATGGCGCTCGTGTTCGTGATCCTCCTTGGCGAGATCGACCTCTCCGCGGGTGTCACGGCGGGCGTCGCGCTCTCGGCGTTCGTGGTGCTCACGAAACCCGACGGCGTCAACATGAACTGGGTGCTGGCGCTCCTCATCGCCATCCTCGTGGGCGTCGCGATCGGTACGTTCAACGGGTTCTTCGTCTCGAGAGTCGGCATCCCGTCGTTCGTCGTGACGTTGGGCCTCTTCATCGGGCTCCAGGGCGTCACGCTCATCGTGCTCGGCGACGGCGGCGTGTTCCGCATCCAGATCCCCGAGTTCCTCGCGATCCAGAACGCCAACCTGCCGATCTGGGCCGGCTGGACGATGCTCGGCGTCATCCTGCTCGTCTCGTTCGGCATGTCGATGTGGGACCGCCGGCTGCGCACCCGCGCGGGCGTCCCGAACCGCACGATCGCGCTCGTATGGGCGAAGCTCGCGGTCATCGCGCTCGCCGGCGGCTTCGTCGTCGCGGTGCTGAGCTCCAACCGCTCCTCGAGCGTCAAGGTCATCGAGGGCGTGCCGATCGTCGTGCCGATCGTGCTCGTCATCCTCTGGATCGGCACCTTCGTGCTCGACCGCACCAAGTTCGGCCGCTACATCTACGCGATCGGCGGCAACGCCGAGGCCGCGCGCCGCTCGGGCGTCAAGGTGATCACGATCCGCTGGATCGCGTTCATCGTGTGCTCGGTGCTCGCGGTCGTCGCGGGCGTGTTCAGCGCGAGCAAGGTCGGCTCGATCAACGCGGGCTTCGGCACCGATACCGTGCTAAGCGGCGTCGCGGCGGCGGTCGTCGGCGGCGTGAGCCTCTTCGGAGGCCGCGGTCGCCTCATGCACGCCGCGATCGGCGCGCTCGTCATCGCGGTCATCGCGAACGGACTCGGCCTGCTCAACCTGCCGGCGGGCGTCAACTACATCGTCACGGGCGGCGTGCTCGTGCTCGCGGCGACCGTCGACGCGGTCTCGCGCGTGCGCGCAGGCGGATCCCTCATCCGCACATAGCGTCGGCGCAGACGAGAGAAGGCCGCCCCACCATCCCGGGGCGGCCTTCTCCGCATTCGTGCGTCAGGCGGAAGCGCGCACCGAACGCTGCTCGACGCCGACGTACTCCGACAGCGGACGGATGAGCGCGTTCGACGCCGCCTGCTCGCGGATGTGGGCCGTCCAGCCCGTCACGCGGGCCGCGACGAAGAGCGGCGTGAACAGCTCCGTCTCGAAGCCCATGAGGTGGTAGGCCGGGCCCGACGGGTAGTCGAGGTTCGGCTTGATGCCCTTGCGGTCGTCCATCGCCTTCTCGAGGCGGTCGTAGAGCTCGCCGAGGTCGGGGCGCTCGTACGACTCGAGGAGCGTGTCGAGGGCCTTCTTCATGGTCGGCACACGCGAGTCGCCGTTCTTGTAGACCCGGTGGCCGAAGCCCATGATCTTGCGCTTCTGGGCGAGCGCGTCGTCGAGCCACTCCTCGGCGCGGTCGGCCGAGCCGATCTCGTCGAACATGTGCATGACGGCCTCGTTCGCGCCGCCGTGCAGCGCGCCCTTGAGCGCCCCGATCGCCCCCGTGACGGCCGAGTAGAGGTCGGCCGTGGTGGAGGTGATGACGCGTGCGGTGAAGGTCGAGGCGTTGAAAGAGTGCTCGGCGTACAGGATCATCGACACGTCGAAGGCGTCGACGACCACGAGCTCCGGCACCTCGCCGAAGGTCATGTGCAGGAAGTTGGCCGAGTAGCCGAGGTCGTCGCGCGGCTCGACGACGTCGAGACCGCGGCGACGGCGCTGCGTGTAGGCCACGATCGCCGGAAGCTCGGCGAACAGACGCTTGGCCTGGTCGAGCTGGGCCTCGGGGCTCTGGTCGCCCGTCGTGGCGTCGGCCGCACCGATCGCCGAGACGGCCGTGCGCACGACGTCCATCGGGTGGGCCTCGAGCGGCAGCAGGTCGATCGCGTGCTTGGCGACCGCCGAGAGGCGGCGGTTCGCGCGCTCGAACGACTGGAACTCCTCGAGCTCGGCGGCCGTCGGCAGCTCGCCGTGCCACAGCAGGTAGGCGACCTCCTCGAAGGTGCACTTCTCCGAGAGCTCCTGCACGGGGTACCCGCGGTACAGCAGGGAGTTCGTCTCGGGGTTGACCTTGGAGATCGCGGTGACGTCGACGACGACGCCCGCGAGCCCCTTCTTGATGTCGGTGTCGGACATGTCAGCTCCTGTTGTTCTTCAGATCGAAGGTGAAGACGCCGGCGTCGAACTCCGAGTAGGCGGCGTAGTCGACGAGTTCGTACAGCCTCGCACGCGTCTGCATCTCGGGCACGCGGGACTCGAGCGAGCCCTCGGCGAGGATCGTCTCGAGGCCCCGCTCGGCAGCTCCCATCGCGAGTCGCAGGAGGCTCACCGGGAAGATGACGATGTTCACCCCCACGTCGGCGAGCTGCTGCGTCGTGAACAGGTCGCTCTTGCCGAACTCGGTCATGTTCGCGAGGATCGGCACATCGACCGCCGCGCGGATGGCCTCGAACTCGGCGAGGTCGGCCATCGCCTCGGGGAAGATCGCATCGGCGCCCGCGTCGACGAGCTTCTTCGCGCGGTCCTTCGCCGCCTCGAGCCCCTCGACGCCGCGGATGTCGGTGCGCGCCATGATGAGGAAGTCGGGGTCGCGACGCGCCTCGACGGCGGCCTTGATGCGCTTGAGCGCGGTCGCCTCGTCGACGACGGCCTTGCCGTCGAGGTGGCCGCAGCGCTTCGGGTTGACCTGGTCCTCGAGGTGCATGCCCGAGATCCCGGCGTCTTCGAGCATCTGCACGGTACGCGCGACGTTCATGGGCTCGCCGAAGCCGGTGTCGGCGTCGATGAGCGTCGGCAGGTCGGTCACGCGGGCGATCTGGCCGCCGCGGCCCGCTACCTCCGTGAGCGTCGTGAGGCCGATGTCCGGCAGCCCGAGGTCGGCCGCGAGCACGGCGCCTGAGATGTAGACGCCCTCGAAGCCCTTGTCCTGGATCAGGGCGGCCGACAGCGGGTTGAAGGCGCCCGGCACCCGGAGGAGCTCGCCGGAGGCGAGCTTCTCGCGGAACGCGCGGCGCTTGGCGGATGCGGTGAGCTTCGAGTGCAGCATCAGAACAGACCCTCCGGAGCGGTCGGCAGGCCCGAGGCGACGACGTTGAGCTCGGCCACCTCGGCGGCGGTGAGCTCGGGCAGGCGCTCCGCGAGGCCGAGGAAGCGCTCGATCTCGGCGTCGGGGAGCACGCCCGCGGCGAGGGTGCGGAACTTCTTGACGTAGTCGGCACGCACGAACGGACGGGCACCGAGCGGGTGCGCGTCGGCCACGGCGATCTCCTCGACGAGACGGCCGCCGTCGGCGAGGTCGATCTCGACGCGGCCGCCGAAGGCCTTCTCATCCGGGTCCTCCGAGTGGTAGCGGCGCGTCCACTCCGGGTCCTCGGCGGTCGTGACCTTGTTCCAGAGGGCCACCGTGTCCGGGCGACCGGCGCGCTCCGGGGCGTAGGAGCCCACGTGATCCCACGCGCCGTCCTGCAGCGCGACCGTGAAGATGTACGGGATCGAGTGGTCGAGCGTCTCGCGGCTCGCCGTCGGGTCGTACTTCTGCGGGTCGCCCGAGCCCGAGCCGATCACGTAGTGCGTGTGGTGGCTCGTGTGCAGCACGATCGCGCGGATGTTCGCGGGGTCGCGCAGCTCCGGGCGCTCGTTGCCGAGGCGGCGGGCGAGGTCGATCCACGCCTGCGCCTGGTACTCGGCCGAGTGCTCCTTCGTGTAGCTGTCGAGGATGGCGCGCTTGGGCTCGCCCCGCTCGGGCAGCGGCACCTCGTAGCGGCCCTCGGGGCCGTCGAGCAGCCACGCGATGACGCCGTCCTCGCCCTCCCAGATGGGCGCCGGCGAGGTCTGGCCGCGCATCGCGCGATCGATCGCCTCGACGGCCATCTTGCCGGCGAACGCCGGGGCGTGAGCCTTCCAGGTGGAGATCTGGCCCTTGCGCGACTGACGCGTCGCGGTGGTCGTGTGGAGCGCCTGGCCGATGGCCTGGTAGATCACCTCGGCATCGAGGCCGAGGAGGGTGCCGATGCCCGCGGCGGCCGACGGGCCGAGGTGGGCGACGTGGTCGATCTTGTGCTTGTGGAGGCTGATGGCGCGCACGAGGTCCATCTGGATCTCGTAGCCGGTCGCGATGCCGCGCACGAGGGCGCGTCCGTCGGCGCCCGCGTGCTGGGCGACCGCGAGGATCGGCGGGATGTTGTCGCCCGGGTGCGAGTACTCCGCGGCGAGGAAGGTGTCGTGGTAGTCGAGCTCCCGCACGGCGACGCCGTTCGCCCAGGCGGCCCACTCGGCCTGGTAGTCGCCCTCGACGCCGAAGACGCGGGCGCCCGCGTGGCCGGGACGCGCATCCGCCTGGGGGCGCGCCTGCGCCTGACCCCGGGCGGCGACGACCGGGCCGCGGGAGAGCGACGCGACCGCGACCGACGCGTTGTCGATGACGCGGTTGATGATCATCTCGACGACCTCGGGCTCGACGGCGACCGGGTCGACCGCGACCTGTGCGATCTTCCAGGCGAGCTCGTCCTCGCGGGCGAGTCCCTCGTCGCTGCGGTGGGTGCGGACGGTGTGGAGCTTCATGGGCTCTCCTTACTTGCTCATGAGGCGGTCGCCTCGAGGATGTGGCGCAGACTCGCGTGCAGGTGCACGGCGGTCGCGTGGCGGGCCAGGTCGGAGTCTCCGTCGCGGATCGCCTCGGCGATGAGGCGGTGCTCGGCGGCAGCGCGCTCGAGCCGCGCGGGGTCGTCCTGCGCGAGGCGGCGGATGCGCTGCAGGTGGGTGCGGACGCCCCGCAGCGCGCTCGCGAACGCGGCGTTGCCGATGCTCGTGTCGATGGCCTCGTCGAAGCGCGCGACGAGCCCGTAGTAGGCCTCGAGCTCGTGGGCGCGCACGAGGTCGACGGCGCCGTCGAACTCGGCGGCGAGTTCGGCGAACACGGCCTCGTCGCGGCGTTCGGCGGCGAGTGCGGCGGCGGCGGTCTCGAGCGCCTCCCGCAGCTCGAAGAGGCCGCGCACGTCGGCGATGTCGACCGACGAGACGACGAGTCCGCGGCCGGACTGTGCCTCGACGAGCCCCTCGGCGGAGAGGCGCGAGAGCGCCTCGCGGAGGGGCGTTCGGGAGACGCCGAGACGGGCTGCCTGCTCCACCTCACCGAGCACCGTGCCGGGCGCGAGGCGCCACTGCAGGATCTCGTCCCGCAGCGCCTCGTAGGCGCGATCGCTCGCGCGTCCGCCGGGCATGCTCACAGCTTCAATGTATACACTCGACCACGGTTACGCTACGGAATAGCCCAAGAAGGCCCCGCTTGTATACAAGCGGGGCCTTCTTCATGCGTTCCCTCCATCAGGGACACACGGATGCACGACGGGTCACTTCACGACCGCGAAGCCGCCCGTCCAGCCGACCTTCTCGCCGACCGCGAGGGTGAGCTGCAGGAAGCCGATCGCCTCGAGCTCGCGGGCCCGCGTGAGTGCGCCGGCGTCCTCGCCGCGGAGTCCCGCCGTACGCACGACGGCGAGCAGCGCGTCCTTGGCATCCTGGTCGTCACCGGCGACGAGCACGGTCGTGGGCTGATCGCCCACGACGCCCGACGCAAGGGTCGCCGCGAAGTTCGTGTTGAAGGCCTTGAGCACCTTCGACTGCGGCAGCTTCTCTGCGATGACGGCCGCCGCCGACGAGTCGGCGGGCACCACGAGACGGTCGAAGGTCGAGAAGTCGAGCGGGTTCGTGATGTCGACGACGACCTTGCCCGCGAGCTGCTCGCGGTAGGTCTTGACGACGTCGTCGATCGCCGGGTACGGCACGGCGAGCACGACGATGTCCCCCGTGAGCTCGTGGAAGCCGCGCGAGACGAGCTGAACCTCCGCTCCGCCCTTGCCTGCGAGGCCGGCGATGGCGCCGCCCATGTTGCCCGTGCCGATGATGCTGATCGAGGTCATTCCGGATCCTTCCAAAAGGTTGTTGCGTCAACAGTAGGACAAATTGGTTGTTGCTGCAACCATCGTGCGTAGACTGGTCCCCATGACCCGACTCGTCCCGCGTCTCGACGCCGAGGAATCGGCCGCCTGGCTCTCGCTCGTGAGCCTGCTCGAGCTGCTGCCCAGCGCGCTCGACTCCCAGCTCCAGCGGGACTCCGGCCTCACCCACTACGAGTTCGCGGTGCTGTCCAACCTGCGCTTCTCCCCCGACCAGACACAGCGCATGAGCGCCCTCGCGACCGCCACCAACGCGACCCTCCCCCGTCTCTCCCACGTCATCACCCGGCTCGAGAACCGAGGGCTCGTCGAGCGCGTGCCATGCCCCGAGGACCGCCGCGCCACGAACGCGCGCCTCACGGACGCCGGACGCCGCGACCTCGTGCGCGCGACCCCTGGCCACATCGAATTCGTGCGCCGCACGGTCATCGACTCGCTCGACCGCGAACAGCTCGACCAACTCACGGCGATCGCGTCGGCGATCACCCGCAAGCTCGACCCCGAGGGGAAGTTCGCCGCGCTGCCCGACCCGCAGTGAGCCGGGGCATCCGCGACATGCCGCAGCACTAGGCTCGTGCCATGACCGCCGCCCGCGACCCGCTCGAGAACCTCTTCACGAGACGATGAACCCGAACGACCCGAACACCCCGGCCGACACGCCCACGGAGGCGCTGGGCGGCTGGACCATGCCCTCGACCCCGCAGGCGGGCGACGGTCAGCCCCCCGCGACCCCGCCTGCGTTCGTGCCGCCTCCGGTCGCCGCGCCGCCCGTCGCTCCGCCCGCCGCGACTCAGCCCACGACCGTCATGCCGAGCGCAACCCCCACCGAGGTGCTCGCCCCCGCGGCGGCCGGGGCCGGGTCCGCCCCCGACGGCGAGCTGCGCCGCCCGCGGGACGACCGCGGTGGCAGGGCCAAGCTGCGGCTCACGAAGCGCGGCCGCGTGCTCCTCATCGCGGGCATCGCCGTGGCGGTCGTCGTCGCGCTCGTCGCGGGTCTGCTCGTCGCGAACGCCGTCGACGGGCAGAACGCCGCGGCCGAGCTCGAGGACGCCCGCGCCGCGGCCGCCGAGGCCGAGCACGAGTACGACGCCGCGACGACGGCAGCGGACGAGTCCCTCTCCGCCCTCACGGAGCTCATCGCGGAGGCGGATGCAGGCCTCGCGATCACGGGCGCCGGCCTCGACGAGGAGTCCCGCACGTCGCTCGCCCAGTCGAGAGAGGAGGCCGACGCCGCAGCGACGGCCGATGCGGAGGCCGCGGAGCTCCTCGACGTGCCCGACGCAACTGTCGACGCCGCGATCGGGGCCCGCGAGAACGCCGAGGCCTTCCGCGCCCGAGCCGGCGCGCTCGGGGCGAACGCGGCATCCGAGTCCAAGCGCGCGGAGCGCCTCGCCTCCGCTGCGGAGTCCCTCCGCTCGTCCATGACCGCCTACCTCTCGGACTCCGCCGCTGTCGGAACCGCGCTGCTCGCCGACCGCGGCGACGCGGCCGACGACACCAAGTCGGCGCTCCAGACGCTGCTCGACGGGCTCGCCGCCACCGAGCACAACACCTTCGCCGAGACCCTCGCCGCCTACCGCGCGGCCGTCGACGCCGTCATCGCCTCGTCGGAGGCGGCGCGAGCCCCGACCCCGGGCGGATCCGGCGTGCGCGTGCCCGACCCCGCATCCGTCACGGCCGTCGTCAACAAGCGGCGCGGGCTCCCCGCGAGCTACGTGCCGCCGGACCTCGTGATCCCGCCGGGCGTGCCGAACAACAACAACCAGCCCGTGCGCCAGGTGCTCGTGCCCGACCTGCTGCGGATGCAGGCCGACATGGCCGCGGAGGGCATCACCCTGCGCATCGGCAGCGCCTACCGCAGCTACGCCGACCAGGAGGCGATCTACAACCGCTTCGTGCGCAACGAGGGCGTCGCGGGGGCGGACACGCACTCGGCGCGCCCCGGCAACTCCGAGCACCAGACCGGTCTCGCGCTCGACCTCGACGACGGCACCGGCTGCAACCTCAGCACGTGCTTCAAGGACAAGCCGGGCGGCATCTGGCTCGCGGCCAACGCGTGGAAGTACGGCTTCATCCTGCGCTACGGCGACGGGTGGCAGCACATCGTGGGTTACCGCTTCGAGCCGTGGCACTACCGCTACGTGGGTGTCGACGTCGCGACGGACATGCACGACAAGGGCATCAAGACGCTCGAGGAGTACTACGGCCTCCCCGCGGCGCCCGACTACGGGTGAGCCCCTCCGCAGCGCGTGATGACGACCTGATGGTGGAGATGGGGGGAATTGAACCCCCGTCCATCGCTGAGATCCTGCGCCTTCTCCGGGCGCAGTCCGTGAAGACGTTCTGCTCGGCTCCGACCTTCGTCACGGACACCTAGGTCGACGAGCCCAGCCCCAGTGAGAGTCCCACGCGACCCTGGAACTCAGTCGCGCAGCAAGCCCCCTAGATGACGCCAGGGTCCGGATCGGGGGCGAGTCCGGTCTGACGGACGTTCAACTCTGCTTAGGCAGCGAGAGCGACGTCGGTGCGCTTAACGTTGGCACCTATGGTTTGCAGAGATCGTTAACGAGATGACCCTGCATCCTCGGCCCGCTTCTCGCAGTTTCACAGGCGATGTCGAAACCGATCATCCCCATGCTCACCTCGCTCGAGGTGGGCCGTCATCACGCGCTGTGGAGTTGCCAATGCGTCGGGAACCGACGCAGCCCTTCATGATAGCCGAGGCATCCGCGTGCTGGCAGGATGAGGCGAATGAGCACCATCATCACCGTCCAGGGCCACTTCTCGGCCTGGTACCCCGCAGAGCGCGCCACCGTCCAGCTGTCCGTCACCGCCGACGGACCGCGACGCGAGGAGGTCCTCTCCTCCGCGACCCGCAGCGTGCAGATCGTCACCGACTCGGTCAAGGCGCTGCATGATCCGGACGCCGGCCCTGTGACGTGGTGGTCGTCCGACCGCATCCGGGTGTGGGCGCACCGGCCGTGGAACAACCAGGGCAAGCAGCTCGCCCCCGTGCACAACGCCTCGATCTCGTTCTCGGTCAAGTTCAAGGACTTCGACGCGCTCTCCGAGTGGCTCGCCCAGGTCACGAACGTGCCGGGCGTGCAGGTCAACGGGATCGACTGGGATCTCACGCACGCGAAGCGCGCGACCGTCACCACCGAGGTCCGTTCGCGCGCCGTGCGCGACGCCGCCGACAAGGCGCGCGTGTTCGCCCAGGCGATCGGGCTCGGCGAGGTGACCGCGGTCGCGATCGCCGACCCCGGGATGCTGGGCGTGCGGGGCGACGGGACGGACCCCGCGCCGAGCATGATGCGCGCCGCCTCGTTTGCAGCTCCCTCCCCCGAGGTCGCGGCGTTCGACTTCACGCCCGAGGACATCCACGTCTCGGCGTCGGTCGACGCGCGCTTCGAGGCCAGCTGACATCCGAGGTGTCACTTCCTGTCGCTCGGCAGGTCACCGGCGCGACGGGAAGTGACACCCCACTCGCTCACTCGCCGAGGTGGCGGCGGCTCGCCATGGCGCGTTCCGCCTCGCGCCTGTCCTGCCGCTCGCGCAGCGCCTGGCGCTTGTCGTACTCGCGCTTGCCCTTCGCGATCGCGAGCTCGACCTTGGCGCGTCCGTCCTTGAAGTAGATCGAGAGCGGCACGAGCGTGTAGCCGCCCTCCTTCGTGCGGTGGCTGATCTTCACGATCTGCTGCTTGTGCAGCAGGAGCTTGCGCTTGCGCCGCGTGGCGTGGTTCGTCCACGAGCCGGTGCCCCACTCGGGGATGTGCACGGCGTCGAGCCAGATCTCGCCGTTGTCGATGAACGCGTAGCCGTCGACGAGCGACGCCTTGCCCTCGCGCAGCGACTTCACCTCGGTGCCCGACAGCACGATGCCGGCCTCGTAGGTGTCCTCGATGAGGTAGTCGTGGCGCGCCTTCCGGTTGGTCGCGACGACCTTCTCGCCCTTCTCACGGGCCATGACGCACCTCCCTGCGCGTGCCATCCGATGCCACCGCGGTGGCGGCAGCAGCCGTTCAGTCTATGCGAATCAGGCCTTGAGGTAGCGACGGATGGCGACGCTCGCCGAGAGCGCCGCGAGCAGGGCGCCGACGCCGACGAGGATCGGCACCACGAGCAGCGCCTCCGGCAGGCCGATGAGGGTGTAGTCCGTGATCCGCTCGGCGAGGTACCCGCCCACGAACAAGTGCACGATCGCCACGACGGCGCCGCTCGCGAGGAGCGAGCCGATGAGCGACGCGAGCACGCCCTCGAGGATGAACGGCGTCTCGATGAAGCGGTTCGACGCGCCCACGAGTCGCATGATCGCGAGCTCGCGGCGGCGGGAGAACGCCGACAGGCGGATGGTGGTGGAGATGAGCAGCACCGCCGCGACGAGCATGAGGGCCGCGATGCCCACGGCCGTGTAGCTCGCCGCGTTCATGACGTCGAAGATCGGCTGCAGGAGCGCGCGCTGGTCGGCGACCTCGTCGACGCCCGGCATGCCGCTGATCGCGTCGATGATGACGTCGGAGTTGTCGGGGTTGACGAGCTTGATCTGGTAGTCCGCGGCGAACGACTCGATCGTGGCGAGTTCCACGATTTCGGTGCCCGCGAACTGCTCCTGGAAGCGCTCGAACGCCTGCTCGCGCGTCTCGAAGGTCCACTTCTCCACGAACTCGGAGAGCGTGGGACCGTCGAGCTGGGCGCCGACGGCGGCGATCTGCTCCTGGGTGGCCTCAGCGCCGTCGCAACTCGGCACCGCGGGGATGCACATGTAGACGGTGACCTCGGAGCGCTCGTACCAGAAGCTCTTCATCTCGCCGATCTGCATCTGCAGCAGGATCGCGGCGCCGAAGAAGGTGAGCGAGATGAAGGTGACGAGCACCACCGACACGACCATCGAGAGGTTGCGGCGGAAGCCCTGGCCGACCTCCGAGAGGATCAGACCGAGTCTCATGCCTGACCTCCCGGCTCGACGAGCGGCGGGGGCACGGGCGGAGCGGATGCCGTGGTCGGCGGCGTCGAGTCGGTCGCGGGCGGCGCGGGCGGGCGCTGCTTCGGCACGAAGAACGACGCCGTGAGGGGTGCGGGCTCGGCCGAACGCACGGGCGGGTTCGACGGCTGCGGAGCGGGCGTGGCGGCGGGCGCGGCCGGCGCCGCGGGCGCTTCGGGCGCGAAGCGCGAGGGCCGGGCGACAGAGGCCGCGGATGCCGCGGTCGCGGGCGGCGGGACGGAGCCGCGCAGCGCATCCGGGGCGGGCGCGCCCGCGACCTTGAGCTGCTCGCGCTCGAGCTGCTCGCGGAAGTCCTGCACGGGGATCGTCTGCGTCTGGTAGCCGCCCTGGCGCTCGTCGCGCACCACCTGGCCCGAGATGAGCTCGATGACGCGGCGCTTCATCGTGTCGACGATGCCGGAGTCGTGGGTGGCCATGAGCACGGTCGTGCCGTTCGCGTTGATGGTCGACAGCAGCGTCATGATGCCGGCGCTCGTGGCGGGGTCGAGGTTGCCCGTGGGCTCGTCGGCGAGCAGGATCGCGGGCTTGTTCACGATGGCGCGCGCGATCGCGACGCGCTGCTGCTCACCGCCCGAGAGCTCGTGCGGCAGACGGCCCGACTTGCCGACGAGGCCGACCATCTTGAGCACGTCGGGCACCGCCTCCTGGATGAAGCCCTTCGACTTGCCGATCACCTGCAGCGTGAAGGCCACGTTGTCGAACACGGTCTTGCCGGGCAGCAGGCGGAAGTCCTGGAACACGACACCGAGGTTGCGGCGGAAGTACGGCACCTTGCGGTTCGCGAGGGCGGTGAGGTCGTTGCCGAGCACGTGGATCTTGCCCTTGCTCGGCCGCTCCTCCTTGAGGATCAGCCGCAGGAAGCTCGACTTGCCCGATCCAGAGGCCCCGACGAGGAAGACGAACTCGCCCTTCAGGACCTCGAGGCTCACGTTGTCGAGAGCAGGGCGCGTGGTGCCGGGGTAGGTCTTGGAGACCTGGTCGAAACGGATCATGGCGCGTCCACCCTAAGCACGGGCCCGGGCGTCGGGGGTCGCGACACTCCCCCCGTCCGGGAACCGCTCAGGCGGATGCCGCGGCTCAGTCCTCGTCGTGCGACGACTTGCGCCAGCGGATGCCGGCGGCGATGAACCCGTCGATGTCGCCGTCGAAGACCGTGGCGGGGTTTCCCGACTCGTAGCCCGTGCGGAGGTCCTTCACGAGCTGCTGGCCGTAGAGGAAGTAGGAGCGCATCTGGTCGCCCCAGCTCGCGGTGATGACGCCCGCGAGCTCCTTCTTCTTGGCGGCCTCCTCCTCCTTCTTGAGCAGCAGGAGGCGGGTCTGCAGCACGCGCATGGCGGCGGCGCGGTTCTGGATCTGCGACTTCTCGTTCTGCATCGACACGACGATGCCGGTCGGGAGGTGCGTGATGCGCACGGCCGAGTCGGTCGTGTTGACGCTCTGGCCGCCGGGACCCGACGAACGGAACACGTCGACGCGGATGTCGCCCTCGGGGATGTCGACCTCCTGGGCCTCCTCCATGACGGGGATGACCTCGACGGCCGCGAAGCTCGTCTGGCGCTTGTCGGCCGAGCCGAAGGGGCTGATGCGGGCGAGGCGGTGCGTGCCTGCCTCGACCGAGAGGGTGCCGTAGGCGTACGGGGCGTCGACCTCGAACGTGGCCGACTTGATGCCGGCGCCCTCCGCGTAGGAGGTGTCCATGACCTTGACGGGGTAGCCGTGGCGCTCCGCCCACCGCAGGTACATGCGCAGCAGCATCTCGGCGAAGTCGGTGGCGTCGTCCCCGCCGGCGCCGGAGCGGATGGTGACGACCGCCGAGCGGGCGTCGTACTCGCCGTCGAGGAGGGTCTGTACCTCGAGGTCGGCGACGGTCTTCTTGAGCGCCTCGAACTCGGCCTCGGCCTCGGCAGCCGTGTCGGCGTCTTCCATCTCGCGCGCCATCTCGATGAGCACGTCGAGGTCGTCGAGGCGGCGCTCGACGGCCGTGATGCGGGCGAGCTCCGACTGGCGGTGGCTGAGGGCGCTCGTGACCTTCTGCGCGCTCTCGGGGTCGTCCCAGAGGTCGGGCGCGCCCGCCTTCTCGGAGAGCTCGGCGATCTCCTGCTGGAGTCGCTCCACCCCCACGACTGCGCGGATGTCGTCGAAGGTGGCGCGGAGGGCGGCGAGCTGGCCGGGGAGATCATCGAGCATGGCTCCCCCAGCCTAGCGATGCCCGGCCGTGCGGAGGCTGACGGAAGGTGACGAAGGGTGCCCCGACACGGGCGTAACGTGGATCACCCATGACGGATGCCGCCTCCCCCGAACGCTTCCCGTGGCGGCAGGTGGTCGTCGCGGCGTTCCTGCCCACCATCCTGTTCTCGGTCGGCGAGGGGGCGATCCTGCCGATCATCCCCGTCGTCGCGCACGACCTCGGCGCCGGGCTCTCGGGCGCGGGTCTCATCGCGGCGATGATCGTGATCGGCGAGCTGCTCGGCGACCTGCCAGCGGGGGCGCTCGTGGCCCGTATCGGGGAACGCACGGCCATGATCGGCGCCTCGGTGCTCTCGATCGGCGGTCTCGCGCTCGCGCTCGTCGCGCGCGACCCCTGGGTGCTGGGCCTCGGCATCCTCGTGATCGGCGTCGCGACGGCCACCTTCGGGCTCGCGCGGCACGCCTTCATGACGAGCTTCGTGCCGCCCGCCTACCGCGCCCGCGCGCTGTCGACCCTCGGCGGCACCTTCCGCCTCGGCCACCTCATCGGCCCCTTCGCGACAGCGGGGGTCATCCAGCTCACGGGACTCGCGGCGAACGCCTTCTGGATCCACCTCGTGGCGTGCCTCGCGGCGATCGTCGTGCTCGTCGTGCTGCGGGACCCGGAGGACGCGGTGACGACCCGCCCGGGTCCGGCGGCCCGCGAGGCGGCCGGCGAGCAGCACGGCCTGTTCCGCACCATCCGCGCGGAGCGCCGCGTGCTCGGCACGCTCGGCGTCGGCGCGGCGCTCGTGGCCGCGTTGCGCGCGAGCCGCACCGTGATCCTGCCGCTGTGGGCGCTCTCGATCGGCGTCGACGAGGCGACGACGGCGATCATCATCGGGTCGGCCGCGGCCCTCGACTTCGCGCTCTTCTACGCGGGCGGCTGGATCATGGACCGCTTCGGCCGCCTGTGGACGGCCGTGCCGTCGATGCTCGGGCTCGGGTCGTCGCACCTCGTGCTCTCGCTCACGCACGACGCGCCGGGCGCGGTGGTGTGGCTCGCCGTCGTCGCGGGGCTGCTGTCGCTCTCGAACGGCATCGGCGCCGGCATCCTCATGACGCTCGGGGCGGATCTCGCGGATCCCGCGCATCCGGGTCCGTTCCTCGGCGCGTGGCGGTTCACCGGCGACGCCGGCGCGGCCGTGGCCCCCGTGCTCATCGCCGCCGTCACGGCCGCGGCGTCGCTGCCCGTGGCCGCCGCCGTCATGGGCGTGCTCGGCCTCGTGGGCGCGGTGAACCTCCGCGTCTACGTGCCGCGCTACGCCGCGCCGCGCCGCGAGAGCGGTGTCAGGTGAACAGCAGCACGTTCTCCCAGCCGACGAGCACCGAGGTGATGCGGTCCTCCGTGATGCCGAAGATCACGACGAGGTCGTCGGACGACGCCTTCATCGCGATGACGTCGGCGGGCACGTACTCGGCGTAGTACGGGCTCAGGCGCACCTCGTCGAGGTAGGCGGGGTCGACGGCCGTGCTCCATCCGCTCGACGCGGCGGTGTACGACAGCAGCTCGCTGAGCGCGTCGACGGGGGTGAGCGGCCCGCAGCACTCGGACGACGCGAGGATGTAGGTGACCGGGTCGGCCATGTACGGTCCGATCGCCGCGGGGTCGCTGCGCTCCACGCCGGTGACGATGGCCGCGCGCTCCGACTCGTCGAGCCCGGGCTCCTCGGTCGCGGGCGGGGCGCTCGGCTCGGTCGTCTCGACCGCATCGGGCGTCGCGGAGGCCGCAGGCGTCTCGGTGGGCTCGGGCTCGGTGGGCGAGCACCCGGCGAGAGCGAGCACGACGAGCATCGCAGCGGCGAGAGCGGTGCGGGGCGCGGGGGTCATGGCGGTCCCTTTCGGGGCTCGGAGGCGGTGGTGGTGGCGGGAGTGGCCCGACGCCCAGCCTCCCGGTTCCCGTCGCACCCGGTCAAGGCACGATCAGGTCTCGTAGGTGACGGTGTCGTTCACGCGGACGATGCCGTTGCCCGCGCGGGTGTCGTCCGCATCCCAGGTCGGCGTGCCGTCGGCCGCGATCGAGACGTGGTAGCCGAGCACAGGGGCGGAGCTCGCGGATGCGGCCGGCAGCAGCGCGGCCGCGACCGCGGTCGCGAGGACGAGCGCGGTCGCCCGAGCGGGCGTGCGCGTGCGAGGTGCCACGGGCGGGTTCCCCCAGATCTGTACAACTGCCTCGACGGCGACCAGTGCGCTCTGGGGTGAGGTCCTGCGCCTGCCGCTTGCGATATTTACTTGACTTGTCACCTAACACTACCCGGAGGTCGGCGGAGGCCCGACGCGCGGGCCCACCCCCGTTCGGAGGTGCCGTGCCGCCGCTCGCGGTCGCCGCGTGCGGGGTCAGCCGAAGACCGAGCGGGCCGTCGCGGTGGCCTCGACGCGGAGGCCGTCGGGCACGAAGAGCGTGACGACGGGCGGTCGCCAGTACGCGGAGACCGTGACCGTGGCGCTCAGACCGTCGGCAGAGAACGCCCGCTCGACGGTCAGACCCGTGAGGTCGGGGGCGGGGTTGCCCGCGAGGTACTCGGAGACGGCGGATGCGATCGCGCCGTCGTGGAGCACCGGCCGCGGCCCGCCGGGGCCGAGCTGCACGCTCCCGAGCTCGAACGACTCGGCTCCCACGAGCGCGGCCCCGTCCGCCACCGTGAACAGCCGCTTCCTCTCGAGGTAGAGCGACGTCGCGGCCGTCACGAGCAGCACGACGAGCAGCCCGAGGAAAGTGAAGAACGCGATGAGCGGAAGCGTGGACCCCTCGTCCGCGGCGAGCGCCCGCCGCATCCGCTTCGCGGGCCCGCCGCTCACGGCCCCGCCCGGAACCGCGACACCTGCTCGGTGGCGACCGCGCGCACCGGCACCGCGAGCGCCACGTCGAGCCCGAGCACGGGCGGCGCGAACGGCAGCGGCACGACGGCTGCGAGCTCGACCGTCACGAACCCCCGGCGGGAGAGGCAGTCGGACGGGTCGGGACGGCAGGTGACCGCGACCTGAGCCTCGGCGGGGTCGAGCCCGTAGTCGGCGAGCGTCACCCGGATGGCGCGCTCGGCCGCCGCGCGCGCATGCGCCTCCGTCGGCGCCTGCACGAACACCCGGCCGGCCTGCCGCGCGGCCCCCTCGACCCCGAGCGACCCCGCCTGCACAGCCGAGACGACGAGCACGAGGTAGACGAGCGGCACGAGCAGGAGCACGCCCGCGGTGATGAACTCGAGGGATGCCGAGCCCGCCTCCTCGCGGAGCACGCGCCCGTCAGCCCAGCGTCTCGCGGGCTGCATGCCCCTGCACCTCCAGCACGCGATCCGGGCCGATGAGTCCGACGAGCGGGAGCGTGGTGCGCACCGTGACGATCACCGAGGGCACGCCCATCCACTCCCCCTCGCGCACCGTGACGTCGGCGGCGTAGGCGGGGCCGACCGCCGTCGTGATGAGGTCGACCGTGCGCGGCACGGCATCCGCGGGATCGTTGTCGGCGAGCGCGCCGTAGCGGGCGCCCTCCGCCGCGGCGTCGAGCACGGTGTTGCGGATGTGCAGGGCGAGTGCGAGCTGCAGGACCGCGAGCGCGAGGAAGGTCAGCAGCACCCCGACGAGCACGAACTCGACCGGTGCCGAGCCGCGGTCGTCGCTGAGGCGCGGAAGCCGCACCTCAGATCCCGGAGACCTTGCTGATCGCGTTCTGGAAGATGTCGGCGAGCGCGGGGCCCGCGAGCGCCCAGATGAGGATCACGAGCGCGGCGGTCATGAGGGTGATGAGCACCCAGCCGGGGACGTCGCCGCGATCGTCGGCGAGACGGTGCAGGAGTCGTCGCATGCCGACAGTGTGGTGCGACGAGCGCGCGCGCCGCGGAAGTTGTCCACAGGGTCAGAAGCCGAGCTCGAGCACGAGCGTCGCGGGGAAGAGGGCGAAGACGATCGTGACCGGGAGGATGAGGAACACGAGCGGCACGAGCATCGCGACCTCCTTGCGGCCGGCCGACTCGAGCAGCTGCCGCTTGGCGTCGTCGCGGGAGTCCTGGGCCTGGGCGCGCAGCACCTCGACGAGCGGACTGCCGCGGTCGAGAGCGGTCGTGAGCTGTTCGACGGTGCGGCTGAGCGCGGGCAGCTCGAGCGCCGACGCACAGCGCTGCAGGGCTGCGGGGAGCGGCACCCCGACCTCCACCTCCGTCATCACCCGCCCGAGCTCGCTCGCCAGATCCCCGGAACCGACGCGCGCGACGCGACGCAGGGCGTCGCGCACCGTCTCCCCCGCCGACAGCGCGAGGCTCAGGAACTCGAGCACGGTGGGCAGCTCGTCGGCGATGCGCCGCATGCGAGCCCGCGCGCGCAGGGCGAGGAGCTGCTCGGGAAGCAGGAGCCCGGATGCCGTCGCCGCGCCGACGAGGACGGCTCCGAGCAGGGGTGAGAGCGCCGCGGACCTTGCGAGCAGCAGGGCTGCGAGCACGCCGACCGCCGCGCCGCCCGCCGCCCAGAGGAGCTGACGAGCACGGAACGCCGCGACGTCCGAGTCGAGCCCCGCCTGGCGCAGGCGACGTGCGACCGCGGCGTCGCCTCCGAGGAGCGCGGCGACGCCGCGGACCAGCCGCTGCACGACGGGGGACGCGAGCTCGGCGAGCACGGTGGCCGGCTCGCCGGTGCGCCGCGACCGGAGCTCGCGCGCATCCGCCGAGACGTCGAGCACGTAGGGGGCGACGCGCTCCGCGAGACGCCCGGCCCCGACCCGCGGCAGAAGCGCCAGCAGGCTCCACAGTCCGAGCCCGAGCACCACCCCGAGGGCCACCGCCGCCGCGAGGGTGGGGCTCACGCGAACCACCGCCGTTCCTCGGGCAGCCGGCCGACCGCGACCATGAGCCGGTAGGCGACCACCGTGACGACGAGACCGGCCGCGAGCACGACGAAGCCGGTCGGCGAGTTGTAGGCGCGCACCGCCTCCGGACGGGCGGCGAGCAGCAGGAGCACGACCCAGGGCGCCGCGACGCCGAGCCGCGCGGCGCTCACCACCCAGCTCTGCCGTGCCTCGACCTCCGAGCGGATGGCGGCATCCGCCCGCAGGTGGGCCGCGAGGGCGCGCAGCACGCCGGGCAGCTCGGTGCCGCCCACCTCCCGCGCGACGCGCAGCGTCTCGACGACGCGATCGGCGACCGGGTCCGCGAGGCGCTGCTTGAGCGCGTCGAGGGCGACGGCGAGCCGGCCCGTGGCCGTGAGATCCGCGGCGAAGGAGACGAACGCCGACCTCAGCGGGACCGGCCCGCTCTCCCCGAGCGCCACGAGCGCGTCGGACAGCGACTGGCCGGAGCGGACACCCGCGACGAGGTGGTCGAGCGCGTCGGGCCACACCGCGCGCGTGGCGCGGCGACGCGAGCGCGCGCGTGCCGTGATGGCCGCGAACGGCAGCGCCGTCGCGGCGACGCCGGTCGCCGCCGCGAGGGCGACGACGGGCACGAGGGAGAACACGACGGCCGCGGCCAGGACCCCCAGCAGTGAGGCGACGGCGACCACGCCCGGCACGGAGACGCGGGCGAGTCCCGCCTGCCGGATGCGGTCGCCGAGTCGCGCGGACATGCCGGAGCGACCGCGGCCCCGTCGCCTCTCCGACGACGCCGGCCACAGCCACGGCGACGCGACGAGCACGAGCCCCACGCCCAGCGCGAGCCCCCAGACGGCGGCGATCACGCGACCGACTCCGCACGCGCACCCGCACCCGCGCGCGCATCCGCGGGCGCATCCGCGGGCGCGACGGATGCCGCGGGCGGCTCCCGCAGAATCGCGACGGGGTCCACGCCCGCGCGCTCGAACCCCGCCATCCGCGGCGGCGTCCTGCCTGTGGCGACGAGGCGTCCCGCGTCGAGCGCGAACAGCGTGACGGCATCCACCGCGCCGTCCACCACGCGGCCGCTCGGCGCGACGACCTCGACGACGCGACGGCGTCCGTCGCGTCCGAGCTCGGCGTGCACGACGAGGTCGATGGCCGACGCGACGGTCGGGGTGACGAACGACACGTCGATGTTGCGCCCCGCGAGCAGCGGCAACGTGCAGAGCTTCGCGAGGGCGTCGCGGGCGCTGTTGGCGTGCAGCGAGCACATCCCCGGGATCCCCGAGTTGAGGGCGATGAGCAGGTCGAGCGCCTCCGCCTCGCGCACCTCGCCCACCACGAGCCGGTCGGGGCGCATCCGGAGCGACTCCTTGATGAGACGGCGGAGCGTGATCTCGCCGGTGCCCTCGAGGCTCGGCTGGCGGCACTGCATCGCGACGTGGTCGGGGGCGTCGAGGGCCAGCTCGAACGTCTCCTCGACGGTGACGACGCGCTCGCTCGAGCGGCACGAGCCGAGGAGCGCACCGAGGAGCGTCGTCTTGCCGCTGTGCGTCGCGCCCGTCACGAGGACGTTGTGACCGGTGCGCACCGCGACGTGCAGGAAGCCGGCCGCCTGGCTCGTGAGCGAGCCGAGCGCGACGAGGTCGGCGAGGGTGCGCATCCCGCTGCGGAAGCGGCGGATGTTGAGGGAGACGTGCCCGCGCGTGACGTCGGGGATGACGGCGTGGAGGCGCGAACCGTCGGGCAGGGATGCGTCGACGAACGGCGAGCTGAGGTCGACCCGGCGGCCCGTGCGATGCAGCATCCGCTCGAGGAGCTCGCGCACCTCGGTGTCGGTGAGCGCGAGCGGCACCCGTTCGGAGACGCCGTCGCGGGCCACGAAGATGCGGTCGGGGGCGTTGATCCAGAGCTCCTCGACCGTGGGGTCGTCGAGGTACGGCTGCAGCGGCCCGAGACCCGTGAGCGCGTCGACGACCTGGCGGGCGACGCGGGCCTCGTCGTCGAGGAGCGGCACGGAGCCGCCGAGTGCGAGCTCGGCGTAGCGCTGCACCTCGTCGCGCACGAGGCGCGCCGCGAGCTCCCGGTCGCCGTGCAGGTCGACCCCGTCGCGGCGCACGCGCTCGCGCACCTGCTCGGCGATGGCCCCGACCGCGCTCGTCACCCAGACAGGATGCCGCGGGGCGCCGTCGGGGGTCGGGCGTTGTCCACAGGGCCCGGCGCCAGCGAGCGCCGCATCCGTCCGAGCCTGTGCCGACCCCCGCCGTAGACTGGGGGCCGTCCGCGGGAGTGGTGGAACGGTAGACACGCAGGATTTAGGTTCCTGTGCCTCAGGGCATGCGGGTTCGAGCCCCGCCTCCCGCACGATGTGCACATGCCCGCAGGGTGTGCGCACAACGTGTCAGGGACGCGTCGTGGTCACGCGAGGTACCGGGCGGAGACCGAACCAGAGGGCAGCGCGGAGACGGTTGCGGCTCGAGAGCACTGTGAAGCTCGGCCGACGCCCGGCGGCCTTGACGGCGGCATGCAGGTAGTCCCGCAACTGCCAGACGTCGACGGGGTCGGATCCTGAGGCGAGTTGCATCGTGCACTGCACGCGCTCGGGTGTCCACGAAAGGTCGACCGCCACCTCGGCGGCGGTGCGCTCGGAGAGCGCGAGGTTGTGTTCGAACTCCTTCACGACACGCTGCAACTGGGCCGCGTCGAGCGACATGTCACTCCCCCGTTTCGCTCGCAGCACGAGGCCGGTCGAAGATGGCGATGGCTGCGAACCAGACGAGGATGAGGATTCCCGCCGGGCGCAGAGCCTCCTCCGGCAGCAGGGTGCCGACGAAGGAGTAGCCGCCGAGCCACAGCCCAGTGATGACCCCGACGATGGCGACAATGCGTGACCGGTTCACGAGCGAACTGGCGACGATCCAGGTGCCGGCTAGCACGTGCCCGCCGAGGCGCACCGCCCAGGCGGTGTCGTAGTCGACCTGGTTGATCATCAGGATGCCGGCCAGCACGTCTAGCGCGACCCATCCGTATCCTGCCGCCTTCGCCCACGCGGCACCGTCGAGCCGTGACACGAGAAAGAGGATGGAAAGATGGAAGAAGACGCCGAGGTACTCGCCCCACGGCACCTCGGGGTCGGTGAAGAACGCCACGACTGCGGGCGCGAAGAGCGCGAGGGGCAGGATGGCGACGGCCCGCAGGCTCAGGTAGGTGCGAGATCTGTCAAACATGGGAACTCCTTCAGCGGATGGCGAGTGACCTCAGAGTAGGAAGCGCGTGTTGATATGTCAACACCCGGTGCGCCCGTCGGCGACGCCACGCAGCTGTGGCTGCTCTGGAAGCGGGTACACGAGACGCTGAGAACGGCGATCGTGTCGGAGGTGACCCTCTCATCCGACCTGTCCGAACCGGAGCTCAGTGTGCTGACCTGGCTGTACGAATCGGGCGGGCGATGCCGCCAGAGCGAGATCGCGCACGGACTGAGGTGGGACAGAACTCGGCTCTCGCATCTCCTCACGCGGATGCAGAAGCGCGGCTACATCGAGCGCCTGACGCGCACCGACGGCGTGGAGGTCGTGCTCGCGGATGCCGGGCATGCGGTGGTGGAAGCCGCCGCGCCCGAGTTGGAGCGGATCGCGCAGAGCGCCATCGTCGATCGGCTCGGCGAGCACGACACCCACGCTCTTCGATCGATCCTGCATACGCTCGCCGAGGCCGACCGCCGCAGCTGACGCCTCATCCGGAACCGAGTGACGCGGCGCGCAACCGGACACGAGATCCGGGGGCCAACCCCCAGGTAGCGCGAGGCGTCAGCAGCTACGCTGAACGCGCCACCCGACCGCCGATCGCAGTCGCGACCGACGTACCAGGAGATCTCCGCGTGCCCTTCACCACCGCAGCACTCACCCTGATCGCAGCAGCCCCCATGGGTCTCATCCCGTGGCTGGACCCGCACGAGATCATCGTCAACGCCGGACCGTGGGCGCTGCTCGTGGTGTGCCTCATCGTCTTCGCGGAGACGGCGCTGCTCGTGGGCTTCATCCTCCCGGGCGACACGCTCCTCATCATCACGGGACTGCTGAGCTTCACGGGGACCATGACGGAGTCGGGCACCGGCATCCAGATCCCCATCTGGTGGGTGTGCCTCTCGATCGCCGCGGCGGCGTTCATCGGCGGTGAGGTCGGGTACTTCATCGGCCACAAGAGCGGCCCGCGCATCTTCGAGAAGCGCGAGAGCGGGTTGTTCTCGAAGGAGAACGTCGTCCGCACCAACAAGTTCTTCGAGCGCTGGGGCCCGCTCGCGATCGTCGTCGCGCGCTTCGTGCCGATCGTGCGCACCTTCGCCCCGATCGCCGCGGGCGTCGCCCACATGAACTACAGTCGCTACTCGCTCTACAACGCCGTCGGCGCCCTCATCTGGGGCGCGGGCCTCACCTTCGCGGGCTTCCTGCTCGGCTACATCCCGCCGCTCGCCGACTTCGTCACCGAGTACATCGACATCATCCTGCTGTGCGCGATCGCGCTCGCCGTCATCCCCACGGTGTTCCACTACATCCAGGGCGTCCTGAAGGCCCGCAAGGCCCGGCTCGCCGGCGAGCAGCCGCTCACCGACGAGGAGATCGTGCTCGACCCCGACGTGCTCGACGACTGACGGCGGCCGCTGAACGGGGCGCTCAGGCGCCCGTCGCGAGCAGCACGAGCAGAGTCGCGTTGAGCCCGATGAGCAGCACCGCCGAGACGGATGCCGACGCCGTCGTCCACGACCGGTTGCGCGCATCCCCCATGAGCTCGCGCCGCGTCGTGAGCCACACGAGCGGCACGAGCGCGAACGGGATGCCGAACGAGAGCACCACCTGGCTCAGCACGAGCGAGAGCGTCGGCGGCGCCCCGACGACGAGCAGCACGAGCGCCGGCAGGATCGTCACGAGGCGCCGCAGCATGAGGGGCACGCGCACACGCAGCAGCCCCTGCATGATCTCGGCACCCGCGTAGGCACCCACCGAGGTCGACGCGAGGCCGGATGCCAGCAGCCCCACCGCGAACAGCGTCGCCACGACGGGTCCGAGCGCGTCGCCGATCGCGGCGTGCGCGCCCTCGAGGGTGTCGGTCCCCGCGACGCCGGGCAGGGTCGCCGCCGCGAGCAGCAGGATCACGAGGTTGACGGTGCCCGCCACGGCGAGGGCGATCGTCACGTCGACGCGCGTCGCGCGCAGCACGAGCTGCCGCCGGGGTCCCTCGGCAACTCCCCCGAAGCGGTCGCGGGTGAGCGCCGAGTGCGCGTAGATCGCGTGCGGCATGACCGTCGCGCCGAGGATCGACGCCGCGAGCAGCACCGACCCCGAGTCCGTGAAGCGCGGCACGAGCCCGGCCGCCGCCGCCGCCGGGTCCACCGGCGCCACGACGAGACCCGCGCAGAATCCGATCGCGATGACCGCGACGAGACCCACGACGATCCGCTCGAAGATCATGGGGCCGCGGCTGCTGTGCAGCACGAGCAGCGCCATCGACACCGCGCCGGTGATGACACCGCCGAGCAGCAGCGGCAGGTCGAACAGCAGGTTGAGCGCGATCGCACCGCCGATCACCTCGGCGACGTCGGTGGCCATCGCTACGAGCTCCGCCTGCAGCCAGTAGGCGTATCGACCCGTCCGGCTCCGGATGCGCGACCCGAGCAGCGCGGGCAGGCTGCTGCCCGTCGCGATGCCGAGCTTGGCCGAGAGGTACTGGATGAGCCACGCCATCGCGTTCGCGAGCACGACGACCCACACGAGCAGGTAGCCGTACTCGGCGCCCGCGCTCGCGTTGCTCGCGACGTTGCCGGGGTCGAGGTAGGCGACGCCGGCGACCATCGCGGGACCCAGCAGCGCCCACAGACCACTCCGACGTCGAGTTTTCGGCATACCGAAAACTTAGCGCATGACCTCCACCCACACCGCCTCGGCGGCCCCCTCGGGCAGCTCCCCCACCTCGACGACGGTGTCGAGCCCGATGCTCTCCTCGTGGAGGCGACGCAGCACCTCCGGGTCGCGGTCGCTGATGCGCGCTACGCGTCCGCGCACGCCGGGCTCGAGCTCGGAGGCGAGCACGGCATCCGGGCGCCGCACGGCGCCGTCGGCGTCGGGGATCGGGTCGCCGTGCGGGTCGCGCGTGGGGTGCCCGAGCTGGGCGTCGATTGCCGCGAGCAGCCGGTCGCTCAGGGCATGCTCGAGCACCTCCGCCTCGTCGTGCACCTCGTCCCAGGTGTAGCCGAAGCCCTCGACGAGCCACGTCTCCACGAGACGGTGCCGCCGCACCATCCGGAGCGCCTCCGCGCGGCCGGCGTCGGTGAGCGTGATGGCGCCGTAGGGCGCGTGCTGCACGAGCCCCTGGCTCACGAGCTTCTTGATCATCTCGGTGACGCTCGACGGCACGAGTCCGAGGCGGGCCGCGAGCTGCGAGCCCGTGATGGGCGCGTCCTGCCACTCGGTGTGGCTGTAGATGACCTTCAGGTAGTCCTCGATCGTCGAGGATGCGGATCTAGCGATGGGCGTGCTCCTCGTGCTCCTCGTGGCCCGCGGGCTCGAGCTGGAAGGTGGAGTGGGCGACGTCGAAGTGCTCGGCAAGGCACCCGCCGAGCTCGTCGAGCAGCTCGTGCGTGCCCCCGCGCGCGAACACCTCCGGCTCGACGACGACGTGGGCGGTGAAGACCGGGGCGCCGGACGTGATGTTCCAGATGTGCACGTCGTGCACGGCGACGACGCCGCGCGCGCCGCGCAGGTGGTCGCGGATCTGCTCGACGTCGCGATCGCGCGGGGCCGCCTCCGTGAGCACCCGCACGACGTCGCGCAGCAGGAGGAACGCGCGTGGCACGATGAGCGCCGCGATCAGGATCGACGCCACGGCATCCGCCTGGGCGACGCCGGTGAGGAGGATGACGACGGCCGCCGCGATCGCGGCGATCGACCCGAGCATGTCCCCGAGCACCTCGAGCATGGCGCCGCGCATGTTCAGCGAGCGGCGGTCGCCGCCGCGCAGCACGAGGTAGGCGGCGACGTTGGCCGCGAGTCCGACCGCGGCGACCACGAGCATGGGCGCCGCCTCGACGTGCGTCGACGGCTCGAGCAGACGCCGCACGGCCTCCACGCCCACGAGCATCGCGACCACCACGAGGATGACGCCGTTCGCGAGCGCCGCGAGCACCTCCATGCGCTGGAAGCCGAAGGTGTGGCGGTCGGTCGCGGGGCGGGCCGCCATGACGGAGGCGACGAGCGCGACCGCGAGGCCGATGCCGTCACTCGACATGTGCCCGGCATCGCCGAGCAGAGCGAGCGACCCGGATGCGACGGCGCCGATCACCTGGGCGACGAGCACCGAGGCGGTGATCGCGAGCGCGACCGCGAGGCGCGTGCGGTCTCCTCCCGCCGCGGCCGCGTGATCGTGCGCGTGATCGTGACCCACCTGTCCAGGCTAGGCGGCGCACGGAGCCCGGGAGCGCCATCCGCGCTTCTCGGGAACGAACACCGTTCTCAGTTGCCCGCCCCGTCGACTGAGCCCTGCGTCAGCCGTAGATGCGGCGCAGCTCCTCGACGAGTTGACCGAACGCGCGCGCCCGGTGGCTGATCGCGTTCTTCTCGTCGGGGGTGAGCTCGGCCGAGCTCGTCGCGACGCCCTCCGGCTTGAACACGGGGTCGTAGCCGAAGCCGTGCGCGCCCGAGGGCGCCTCGAGCACCTCGCCGGGCCACACGCCGCGCACCACGATCTCCCGGTCGCCGTCGACGAGGGCCGCCGCGCACACGAACTCGGCTGCGCGATCCGCCTCGCCCTTCAGGTTCTCGAGCAGGAGCGTGTAGTTGTCGACGTCGCTGCGGGTGCCCGCGTAACGAGCCGAGTGGATGCCGGGGGCGCCACCGAGGGCGCGCACCGAGATGCCCGAGTCGTCGGCGATCGCCGGCTGCCCCGTGTGGGCGTTCGCGGCGCGGGCCTTGATGAGCGCGTTCGCCTCGAAGGTGTCGCCGTCCTCGACGGGCTCGGGGCCGTCGTAGCCGATGAGCTCGTGCGGGCCGAGGCGCTCCCCGAGGATGCGGCGCAGCTCGCCGACCTTGTGCGCGTTGTGCGTGGCGAGCACGAACGTGGTCACGCGAGGACCTCGGCCTGGATGCGCGCGAGCTCGGCGTTTCCGGCGAGCGCGAGGTCGAGCAGCGCGTCGAGCTCGCGGCGGTCGAAGGGCGCGCCCTCGGCCGTGCCCTGCACCTCCACGAAGAGCCCGCGACCCGTCGCGACGACGTTCATGTCGGTCTCCGCGCGCGAGTCCTCGACGTATGCCAGGTCGAGCATGGGCACGCCGTCAATGATGCCGACCGACACGGCCGAGACGGTGTCGATGAGAGCACGCGCGTTCTTGCCGATGAAGCCCTTCTCACGGCCCCACTCCACAGCGTCCGCGAGCGCCACGTAGGCACCCGTGATGGCGGCCGTGCGCGTGCCGCCGTCGGCCTGCAGCACGTCGCAGTCGATGACGATCGTGTTCTCGCCGAGCGCCTTCGTGTCGATGATGGCGCGCAGGCTGCGGCCGACGAGCCGTGAGATCTCGTGCGTGCGGCCCCCGACGCGACCCTTCACCGACTCGCGGTCCATGCGCTCGTTTGTGGAGCGCGGGAGCATCGCGTACTCGGCCGTGACCCATCCGGTGCCCTTGCCCGTGAGCCAACGCGGCACACCGTTCGTGAAGCTCGCCGTGCACAGCACCTTGGTGTTGCCGAACGAGATGAGGGCGCTGCCCTCGGCCTGGGCGCTCCACCCCCGCTCGATGGTGACCGGGCGGAGCTGGTCGGGGGTGCGGCCGTCGGCGCGGGTCTCGGTCATGTGGGTGTTCTCCGATCGGGCGGATGAGGTGGGCGGTCGGTCAGGCGTCGGGCGCGAGCTGCGCGCTCGCGGGAAGGTGGATGGCGCCGGTCGGGAAGTTCTCGACGTGGCGCACCTCGGGGCCGAGGAAGCGGGCTGCGAGGGCCCGGAAGGCGCGCTCGTCGTCTCCGGTCGACTCGAAGCGGTGCCGAGGCGGGGTGGTCGCGGTGCGCTCGAGTCCGTGCGAGACGAGCGTGCGGTAGACGTCGGCCGCGGTCTCCTCCGCGCTCGAGACGAGGCGCACACCCGGCCCCATCACGTACTGGATGGCGGCCGACATGAGCGGGTAGTGGGTGCAGCCGAGCACGAGCGTGTCGACGTCCGCCGCGATGAGGGGCGTGAGGTACTCCTGCGCCACCTGGAAGAGCTCGGGGCCGCTCGTGACGCCCGCCTCGACGAACTCGACGAACCGCGGGCACGCGCGGCTCACGAGCTCGAGGCCCTCGGCGGCGGCGAACGCGTCGTCGTAGGCGCGCGACTGGATCGTGCCGACGGTGCCGATCACCCCGACCCGTCCGTTGCGCGTGGCGCGCACGGCGGCGCGCACGGCGGGCTGGATCACCTCGACGACCGGGATGCCGTGGCCGATCTCGTAACGCTCGCGCGCATCCCGCAGCACGGCCGACGACGCGGTGTTGCACGCGATCACGAGCGCCTTGACGCCCTCGGCCACGAGGTCGTCCATGACGCCGAGCGCGAGGGCGCGCACCTCGGCGATGGGGCGCGGACCGTAGGGGCCGTTGGCCGTGTCGCCGACGTAGAGGATCGCCTCGTTCGGCAGCTGGTCGAGGATGGCGCGGGCCACCGTGAGCCCGCCCACGCCGGAGTCGAAGACGCCGATCGGCGCGTCGGTGGGAACCCCCGTCGCGGCGCCTGACGGGTCGGATGCGGTCACGGTCTCCCAGCGTACCCGCGCCCGCCGTCGGCGCCCGGTGCGCGGCGGGCCTGCTCGTGCGGCGGGGGGAAACCGCACGTGCGGCGGGAGAAACCGCACGGCCGGGCGGAGCTGCGTGCAGGCGGCGGGAGAACGTACTCCCGCCGCCTGTCGGGTTCGCCGCCCGCTATCGGCGACGGGCGCGGGCTGGCGAGACCGCCTGTGGACATCCCTCCTGTGGACGGACGCCCGTGCCCTAACGTGTCGGGCATGCGCAGAACCCCCCGTCTGGTCGCCCCGACGCTGCTGGCGGCGCTCGTGCTGACCGGCTGCCTCCCGTCCAGCCCAGCACCCTCTCCCCCACCCACGCCGGATGCCGACCCCGTCTTCGCTTCGGAGGAAGAAGCGCTCGCGGCGGCTGAAGAGGCGTACGCAGATTTCCTCACCGCCGTAGACGGCGTACTGGCGGCCGGGGGCATCTATGACGGCCAACTCACGGGGCTCGCGACAACCGAGGTCATTGCGCAGGAAGAGCAAGCATTCGCCAGCTTTCGCTCGCAGGGATGGAGGCTCACCGGATCCAGCACGTTCAAAATGCGTATTCAACAGTTCACCGACAGCACAGTTGTCACCTACTCGTGTGATGACATCTCGCAGACTGACGTCCTCGACGCCTCGGGGAGGTCCGTGGTTTCTCCGGACCGGCCCTCTCTCGTTCCGTTCGAGGTCGCCTTCGATGTGACCTCCGACGGTCTGGTGATCGCGTATCGCACACCTTGGGATGGGGGAGGCGTTTGCTGAAGGTCCTCATTGCCGCGGCAGCCGTCAGCTTCGCGTTGCACGCCGGAGGCCCGAGCGGGGCACATTGCGACAGTGCAAGCGTCTACACCTCTGGCTGCTCTTGGGCGGGCGCTATCGAGGGCAGCGAAGCCGTGATCACCGGCAATGCGGGCGGAGCTCGCCCCTCGCCCCCGACACAGGTTTCCAATCCCAACACCACCCCCGACCCACCCACCTGCACCCCAAACGCCCCCGTCCTCACCGAGGAGTGCGACCACCGCGACTGGTTCGACGTGCAGGTCGTCACGCTCGCCGATATCGCGCGGTTCCGCCCGACGGCCGGGGTCCAGCGGATGGAGCCCGACGGCTGGGTGGTCGTGGGGCTGCCGGCGAACTTCTACGCGCTCGTCGACCCTCAGGTCGTGCCCGGCGAGCTGCTCGGGCAGCCGGCCGACGTGCGGTTCACGCCGGTGTCGTGGCACTGGGACTACGGGGACGGCGCGAGCGCGACCCGCGCGACGAAGGGCGGCACCTGGGCGGGGCTCGGGCTGCGCGAGTTCGACGCGACCCCCACGAGCCACGTGTACCGCTCCCCCGGCGACTACACGGTTCGGTTGAGCATCCGGTACCGCGCCGAGTACCGCATCGGCGGCGGCGCGTTCGTCCCGATCGCGGGCACGATCGTGCTGCCCGCGAACGAGCTGCGGATCACGGCAGGCGGTGCGAAGACGGTGCTCGTCGACCGCGACTGCACGGTCGCTCCGCGCGGGCCAGGCTGCTGACCGTACTGACGGTACTGACCGTGCTGACCGTGCTGACCGTGCCGACCGTGCTGACTGGGGCGCGGACCGCCGCCCCGACCGACGTCGTCGCAGCAGCAACGACCGCCACGCCGACCGCACCGACCCCCGCACCGTCCGCACCGACCCCCGCGCCCACCGGGGTGTCGAGCGTGGGCCGCGCCCCTACGCTGGGCTCATGACGTCGACGGCGCTTCTCACCGACCGCTACGAGCTCACGATGGTCGACGCCGCCCTCCAGGCGGGGACGCACGAGACACCGTGCGTGTTCGAGCTCTTCGCGCGCCGCCTCCCCACCGGCCGCCGCTACGGCGTCGTCGCCGGCACCGGGCGGCTGCTCGAGGCCCTCGCCGAGTTCCGCTTCGGCCCCGACGAGCTCGCCTACCTGAAGCGGGAGAACGTCGTCTCGGCCGACGCCCTCGACTGGCTCGAGTCCTACCGCTTCAGCGGGAGCATCCGCGGCTACCGGGAGGGCGAGCTCTACTTCCCCGGCTCCCCGATCCTCGTGGTCGAGGCGGGCTTCGCGGAGGGTGTCGTGCTCGAGACTCTCGCCCTCTCCACCCTCAACTACGACTCCGCCGTCGCGAGCGCGGCCGCGCGCATGGTGTCCGCCGCGCAGGGCCGCCCCCTCGCCGAGATGGGGTCGCGTCGCACAGGCGAGCGCTCCGCGGTCGCCGCGGCGCGCGCCGCCTACCTCGCGGGCTTCTCCGCCACGAGCAACCTCGAGGCCGGACGCACGTGGGGCATCCCGACCATGGGCACCGCCGCTCACGCCTTCACGCTGCTGTTCCCCGAGGAGGAGCAGGCGTTCCGCGCCCAGCTCGCGCGCCTCGGCACCGACACGACGCTGCTCGTCGACACCTACGACATCCGCGCCGGCGTCGAGACCGCCATCCGCGCGGCGGGCACCGACCTCGGCGCCGTGCGCATCGACTCGGGCGACCTGGCCGTCGTCGTGCGCGAGGTGCGCGAGCAGCTCGACGCGCTCGGCGCCACCGGCACGCGCATCACCGTCACCAACGACCTCGACGAGTACGCGATCGCCTCCCTCGCGTCGGCACCCGTCGACTCGTACGGCGTCGGCACGGCGCTCGTGACGGGCTCCGGCGCCCCGGCCGCGGGCATGGTCTACAAGCTCGTCTCGCGACAGGATGCCGACGGCGGCTGGATCGGCGTCGGCAAGACGTCCGCGGGCAAGGCGACCGTCGGGGGCCGCAAGCAGCCCGTGCGAGCGCTGCGCGACGGCGTGGCCGTGTCCGAGGACGTCCACGTCGACAAAGCGCCCGTCGAGGCGCTCGATCCCGCGAAGGGCCGCGCGCTGCACGTTCCGCTCGTCACCCACGGCGAGACCGCGGCCGAGGCCCTCGGGCCGGCAGGGCTCGAGGCCGCGCGGGCGCACCACGCCGCGGCCGTCGCCGAGCTGCCGCGCAACGCGCTGCGGCTGTCTCGCGGCGACGCCGCGATCCCGACGCGCTACCTGTAGGGCCGAGCCCTACTTGAGCATGTCGTAGATCTTCTGGCACTCCGGGCACACGGGGAACTTCGACGGGTCGCGTCCCGGCACCCACTTCTTGCCGCACAGAGCGCGCACGGGCTTGCCCGTGACGGCCGACTCGACGATCTTGTCCTTCTTCACGTAGTGCGCGAAGCGGTCGTGGTCACCGTCCTCGGTGAGCTCGCCCTCGAGGAGCTTCTCGAGCTCCCGGTCGAGCACGTCGGTGCCCCCGCCGATCCGATCCGCATCCAGGTCGCTCATCCGCCCAGATTACGACGGAACGCCCGGGTCTCGTCGGGATCCGGGCTCAGTTTCGCTGGGTGAACGCCAAGAGTTCGGGGCCGCGGGCGTCGAAGGTGCGCCCACCCGCCCGGAGGCCGACGACGTAGACGAGCACGCCGCTGACGACGCCCACCGCGAGCGCCGCCCAGCCCCATGTGCCGCCGCGGATCCACCACAGCGCCGCGAGCCCGAACGTCGGCGCCGCGCACAGCAGCACGAGCAGCACCGACATCCCCTGCGCCACGACGCCCTGGTTGGTGGCCGCCTGCGGGGTCTCCCACGCCTGGTCGCCCGGCCGGGGCGCCGCGTACGGGAAGCGCGCCGAGTAGAGGCTGCCGACGCCCACGCCGCCGAGCAGTAGGGCGACGCAGAAGCCGGTGAACGCGGGCGCGATCGCGAGGTCGCCGTGCCCCCACACCGTGAGCGGGATGCCGACGGCGAGCAGCACGACGCCGAAGACGAGCACCGGGACGGTGCGCCCGCGACGGTCGTCGAGCCCGGGAGTCTGCGCGGCGATGTGCTGCCACACCGCCGTGTTGTCGTAGGCGACGTCGTTGTGCGAGGTCGACCAGGCGAGCAGCACCGTCATGAGCGGCAGCGGTACGAGCACCGCGTACTCGAAGGGCACGCCGCCGATCCAGAGCGCGACGAGGGTCACCACGAGCACGAACGGCAGCACCGCGTACACGGCGCGGTAGCGGGGATCGCGGAACCAGTAGGTCAGCGAGCGGGCCGCGACGGCACCGCCGGTCGTCGACGGGAAGTGGCGGAACCAGCCGGGCACCCGCGTACGGCGCGGGCCCGGGAGCCGACGGGTCGGCTTGAGCTTGACCGCGATGAGCCCCAACCAGACGATCAGCAGGGCGAGCACGAGCAGCGCCGAGATCCCGACGAGCTGCCACGCCGTGGACGGATCGCGCAGGGTCGTCGACGCGTGACCGGGGGCGGCCCACAGCATCCCGAGCGGGGTGTCGGCGAGCACGTCGGGCACAGCGAGCAGGAAGCGGTTGAGCGGGCGGACGGCGCGCACGACGTCGAGCATCCCGGGGACGCGCGGCGCGAGGATCGCGAGCACCGTCGCGCCGCCGAGCAGCAGCACGAGCACCGAGACGAAGTCGATCCACCCGGCGATCCGCGGATGCCGCCGCAGCGCCACGCCGACCTCGCGCGCGAGCTGGATGACGAGGAGCGTCTGCAGGAACAGCAGCGGGGCGGCGGCCCACGCCACCTGCGTCGAGGTCGCGTCGGGCCACGCCTGCGTCGAGGCGAGCGCCATCGGCACGAGCAGGATGCCGGGGCCGATGAGCGTGTAGGCGAGCATCGTGACGCCCACGCCGACCGGGCTGATCGGGTAGCCGAGGAACGCGCGCGGCGAGAGCACCACACGACGCACCGCCATGAGCGGTACGAGGATCGCGGCGAGCGACAGCCAGGAGCCGACCACGGTGTTCGCGCGCATGGCGAAGTCGTCGTCGTCGAGGCTGCGCACCCACGCGGCGCCCTGCCAGAACAGCACGACGCCCACGACGGCGACGAGGAGCCCGACGACGATCGCGACGACCTGCGCCGGCGGACGCCGGAACCCGTTGGCGAGGATCCGGAGCCTCAGTCGGAGAAGTTCTGCAACCACTCCATGCCTTCCACCGCCGCCTCGCCGCCGGCGAGCTCCACGAACCGCTCCTCGAGGCTGCGACCCTCGAGCACGTCGGCGATCGGACCGGATGCGAGCACCTGGCCGTCGGCGATGATCGCGAGCGAGTCGCACACGCGCTCGGTGAGCTCCATGCTGTGGCTCGACAGGATGACGGTGCCGCCCGCCTGCGTGAACTTGGTGAGCACCTCGAGCACGACCGCCGTCGACACGGGGTCGACGGACTCGAACGGCTCGTCGAGCACGAGCAGTCGCGGCGCGTGGATCATGGCCGCGGCGATCGCGATCTTCTTCGTCATGCCCGCCGAGTAGTCGGAGACGAGACGGTGGAGCGAGTGCTCGAGGCCGAAGGCCGCCGACAGGTCGGCGGAGCGCTGAGCGATCGTCGCCCGGTCGAGCCCGCGAAGGGCGCCCGCGTGGTGCAGGAACTCGGCGCCCGTGAGGCGGTCGAAGAGCCGCAGGCGGTCGGGCAGCACGCCGATCTTGCGCTTGGCGAGGGTCGCGTTGTGCCATACGTCGAGCCCGAACACGCGCACGACGCCCGCGTCGGGGCGCAACAGGCCCGTGATCATCGAGAGCGTCGTGGTCTTGCCGGCGCCGTTGGGGCCGACGATTCCGTAGAAGGAGCCGGGCGCGACCTCGAGGTCGATGCCGTCGACCGCCGGGCGGTCGCCGAAGTACTTGGTGAGCCCCTGCACCGAGAGCGCAACCTCGACACTCGCGGGGGCGGACGCCGGCAGCTCGGGCGCGACGGCCCGCACGGGCTTGCGCTTGGCGCGGGCGGGCTTCGCGGGAGCGGGGGGTTCGGCCTGCTCGGCGGCGGGCTCCACCTCGAACTCGGTCTCCGACGTCTCCGGCTCGGACTCCACGGTCTCGGGTGCCTCGACCGGCACCTCGGCGACCTCGGCATCCACCGGCTCGGCATCCACCGGCTCCGCATCCACCGGCTCCGCTTGCACCGGCACAGCGGACGCGGGCTCGGCGGCGGGCTTCGTGCGGGTGCGCGTCGACGTGCTCTTGGGCTTCGTCTTCGACCTCGGCTTCGGCTTCGGCTTCGGCTTCGGCTTCGGCGCGGCGACGGCCGCAACCGCCTCGGCGGCGGTCACCTCCGACTCGACCGACTCGGCAGCCGCGGTGTCCGGCTCGGCCGGCGCGGGGGCGTCCGTCTCGGGGTCGGCGGCCAGCGCCGCCTTCGGCCGAGGCGGGTCGACGCGGGCCGCACCCGAGCGCGCGCGAGACGCCGCGGACGCCGAACCGCGTCGCGCGGACGAGCCCGACGGGCGTCGGGCCGAGGTCGTGGGGGTGGTGGGCTCTGACTCCACCGGTTCACCGTATCAACACGGGAGGACCGCACATGACGGGCCCTCGCAGATTCATCCGTGAGGATGATCCGCCCGTTCGCGGGCCGTGGGACGGTTATCACGAAACGAGAACAAAGGGCGAACTCCCCGTGACTTCCCAAGCCCCGCCGATAAACTTCCACGAGCACAACGGCGTGTCCCGATAACGACCCGCGGGTGTCATCCGGATGAACGGAACCCGCAGCACAGACCATCAGAGGAGACCCCGTGACCACCCAGATCGTGATCCTTGCCGCCGGCATGGGCAGCCGCCTGGGCCGTTCGCTTCCGAAGCCGCTCACCGAGCTCAGCGACGGCCGCACGATCATGCAGCAGCAGTTCGACAACATCCACCAGGCGTTCGGTCGCGACGTCAAGGTGACGATCGTCGTCGGCTACAAGCTCGAGCACATCATCGAGGCCTTCCCCCACGCGGACTTCGTCTACAACGAGGCCTACGACCAGACCAACACCTCCAAGAGCCTCCTCCGCGCCCTCCAGGCCACGAAGGACGCGCCCGTCCTCTGGATGAACGGCGACGTCGTCTTCGACCCCGAGGCCCTCGTGCGCGCCGGCGACCTCGTCGCCCGCGACCAGAGCTTCGTCACCGTCAACACCTCGAAGGTGTCCGACGAGGAGGTCAAGTACACGATCGACGAGAGCGGTGCCATCAAGCAGCTCTCGAAGACCGTGCGCGGCGGCCTCGGCGAGGCGGTCGGCATCAACTTCGTCTCCAGCCGCGACAAGGCCGCCCTCGTGCGCCAGCTGCAGCGCTGCGACGCGCAGGACTACTTCGAGCGCGGCATCGAGCTCGCGATCGAGCACGACGGCGTCCGCTTCGTGCCGGTCGACATCACCGACCTCTACGCGGTCGAGATCGACTTCGCCGAGGACCTCGAGCGCGCGAACCTGAGCCTTCTCGCGCCGCGGTGATCCGCGGCGTCGACCGAGTGTTCTGAGGTCTCGGTCGCTATCGCGCACTAGATTGAGGCGGTGACCTCCGCCGCGCTGTCCCGACGCGACTGGTCGCCGTTCACGCGGTACCGGCGATCGCTGTGGCTGCTGACGACCCGTGACCTCAAGGTCCGGTACTCCACGTCGTTCCTCGGCTACTTCTGGTCGATCCTCGACCCGCTCGCGATGAGCGCGATCTACTGGTTCGTCTTCACCCAGGTGTTCCAACGCACCGTCGGGGCAGAGCCCTACATCGTGTTCCTGCTCACGGCGCTGCTGCCGTGGATGTGGTTCAACGGTGCGATCACGGATGCCACGCGCGCCTTCACGAAGGAGGCGAAGCTCATCCGGTCCACGACGATCCCCCGCACCATCTGGGTGGCGCGCCTCGTGCTGTCGAAGGGCATCGAGTTCCTGTTCAGCATCCCCGTCGTGGTCGCGTTCGCGATCGGCACGCTGTGGACCGCGAACCCCGCCCATGTCCACATCGAGGCCCTGTGGTCGCTGCTCGCGATCGCGCTGCAGGCGATCCTCACCCTCGGCATCGGACTCATCGTGGCGCCGCTCGTGGTGTTCTTCCGCGACCTCGAGCGCGCCGTGAAGCTCGTGCTGCGCTTCCTCTTCTACGCCTCGCCGATCATCTACGGCCTCAAGGACCTCGAGGCGATCGGTCTCGAGTTCTGGGGCTCGCTCAACCCGCTCGCGGGCATCTTCACGCTGTACCGGGCCGCGTTCTTCCCTGAGCAGCTCGACTGGTTCGCCGTCGCCGTGAGCGCCGGCATGAGCGTGCTCGCCCTCGTGCTCGGCCTCGCCGTCTACCACCGCACGATCCGCACCGTGCTGAAGGAGATCTGATGGCCGAGGTCACCCAGGCTCCCGCGGCGCGCACCACGGATGCAGCGCCCGTCATCTCGGTGCGCGACGCCGGCATTCGATTCAAGCGCAACCGCTCCTCCCGCCGCAGCTTCAAGGACCTGTTCGCGGGGCGCAACCGCCGCACCCGCCCGGGCGAGTTCTGGGCGCTGCGGAACGTGAGCTTCGACGTCCTGCCCGGCGAGGCGATCGGCGTCGTGGGCCGCAACGGTCAGGGCAAGTCGACGCTGCTCAAGCTCGTGGCGCAGGTCGTCTACCCCGACGAGGGCCGCGTCGCCGTGGACGCGGGCGTCGCGCCGCTCATCGAGATCACGGGCGGCTTCGTCGCCGACCTCTCGGTGCGCGACAACGTGTATCTGACCGCCGGGCTGCACGGCATGACGAAGCGGGAGATCGACGAGCGCTTCGACGAGATCATCGAGTTCGCCGAGATCGCGGACTTCGTCGACACCCCCTACAAGCACCTGTCGAGCGGCATGAAGGTGCGCATCGCCTTCGCCGTGATCTCGCGCCTCGAGGAGCCCGTGATCCTCGTCGACGAGGTGCTCGCGGTGGGCGATAAGGCGTTCCGCGAGAAGTGCTACACGCGCATCGAGGAGCTGCTCGCGGGGGGCCGCACCCTGTTCTTCGTGTCGCACAACGAGCGCGACCTGCTGCGCTTCTGCACGCGCGGCCTGTACCTCGACAAGGGCGGGCTCGTGCTCGACGCGCCCATCCGCGAGGTCGTCGACCGCTACAACGCCGACTACGGCGCGCGCTGACCTTCCGGGCGAGGTCGCAGCATCCGGACGGGGCCGTCGCGTAGCGTGGAGTCATGCTCGACCCGGCCGACGCCCCCGCGCCCCGTGACGGGGCGGAGGGCGAGCTCGTGCCCGCCGACACCGCGACGCTCTCGCGCATCGACGCGATCCTCGACCGCGTCATGTCGGTGCAGCGCCCGGCCGTGCTCGCGCACCTGCGGGGCATCCGCTCGAAGTACCCGGACGCGACCCCCGAGCAGGTGCTCCGCGTGCTCGAGCGGCGCTACCTGACGACCGTCACGACGAGCGGCGCGGGCGTCGGCGTCGCGGCCGCGGTGCCCGCCGTCGGCACGGGCGCGGCCCTCGCCATCTCGGGCGCCGAGACGGTGCTGTTCCTCGAATCGACGGCGCTCTTCGCCCAGTCGGTGGCCGAGCTGCACGGCATCCCCGTGGAGGATCCCGACCGGGCGCGCGCACTCGTGCTCGCGATGGTCGTCGGCGGCCCGTCGCAGGAGCTTATCCTGCAGTTCACCGGCCAGGCGACCGGCCGCGGCCCCGCGAAGCCCGAGTTCTGGGGCACGCTCATCGCGAAGAACCTCCCGCGCACGGCCGTCGCCCAGTTCATGGACCGCGTTCGCAAGGTCTACCTGCCGCGCATGATGGCCTCGGCTGGCGGTGGGATCGTCGGCCGCGTGCTGCCCTTCGGTGTGGGCGCGGTCGTGGGCGGCGCCGCGAACCAGATCCTCGGCCGCCGCGTCGTCAAGACCGCGCGCACGGCGTTCGGCCCTCCCCCGCCTCGCTTCCCCGAGAGCACGCAGCCGAAGGTCGTCGCGCCCGGGCCGCGGGCGTCGCGCCGCGCGGAACGCGCGGTCGCCGCGGGCGAGCGCCGCGCCATCCGCGCCGCGAAGCGGAAGGCTCCCCCGCCGCCGAGCGCCTGACGCGCGTCTCGTCTCGTCCACAGCCACCGACAGCAGCGGTCATCCCTCGAACGCGCCTTCGGGTCCGGGGTCGCCCCTAGCGTCACCGACATGGAGCCGTATCGCGTCCCGTTCGCGTTCGACCGCCGCGACGCGCCCCGCTACGTGCTGCGCAATCGCGGCACCGAGACCGTGCGCGGCGTCACGGCCACGCTGCTCGGCAGCGGCCTCATGCCCGCGGGGCATCCGCGCGCCCTCGCCCCCGGCGACGAGCTCGAGCTGCGCATCCGCGGCGACGACCTGGCACGCGACACGACCCTCGTCATCCGGTGGCTCCGGCCGAGCGGCGAGGAGTACCTGTGGCGGATCGCGTTCTAGCGCGGGTCAGTCGCCCGAGGCGGGCATGCCCTCCTCGTCTTCGTCGTCGTCGAACGGGTCGGACTCGGAGGTGCGGGGGTCGCCGGCATGGATCGCGGCGAAGCGCTCCCACTCCGCGATGAGCTTCTCGACGGCGGCGTGGAAGCGCGCGGTCGCGGCACCCGGGGTGGTGTCGCCGAAGTGGTGCTGCGACCAGTGCGCGAGCGTCTCGCGGGCCTCGGGGTCGTTGAGCGCGCGATCGACAGCCGCGAGCACGTCGCGCGCCCCCTCCGCGGTCAGCCACTCGGCGGCGCCGAGGTAGCCCTGCTCGTCGACCTCCGCATCCGGCGACACGGGACGGGTCACGAGGATGGGCTTGCCCACGGCGAGACGGTCGTAGACCATCGCCGAGATGTCGGTGATCGCGACGTCGGCGTCGGCGAGCTGCCAGCCGAGCTGCGGGCCGTCGTCGTAGACGTGGTGGGCGTCCGGGTCGGCGGCGTTGGCGGCCGCGATCGCGGCGATGATGCTCTGGTTGGCCTCGCGGTACTCGCGGTCGATCACGCCGGAGCGCGGATGCGGGCGGTACACGAGCCGGTGCTCGGGCGAGGAGAGCACGGCCTCCGCGATCGCGAGACCGTGCGACGCGATGGACCCGTAGGCCGCTGCGGGGCGATCGCCCTCCCACGTGGGTGCGTAGAGCACGACGGTGCGGCCGTCCCTCGGGTAGGGCACCTCGCCCGCGAAGTGGTCGGCCTGCGGGCGACCGATCGGGATGGCCTTCGTGGCGACGTCGTAGCCCCAGAGCTTCGCCGAGAGACGATCGATGGCGGCCTGACCGGCGACCAGCGCGTAGTCGTACGCCTTGAACTGGTTCGTGGTCATGTACATCTTGTCGGACTCGCCGTGGTTGATGAACACGTGCCACATGCGCCCGTACCGGAACATCTGGAAGTTCTTCATGTTCTGGTTGACGTAGAAGACGATGCGCACGTCGTGGCGGCCGACGAACGCCTCGAGGTCGGTCACGCGGCGGCAGTAGACGACCGGAACGGGGGCCTCGTCCTTCAGCGTGAGCGTCGCCCCCGGGCTGCGCGTGATGATCGTCACGGGGTGCTTCTTCGCCAGCTCCGCGAGCGGCCCGTACCACTGGCGGATCTGGTACAGGTTCACGCGCGTGTCGGCGAAGTAGACGGCGACGTGCACCTCGGCGGGCTCGCCGGTGCCCTCGGTCTCGATGCGGTGCGCGAGCTCTCGTCGCGTGTTGCGCGACTTCAGCGCGTTCGTGAGGACCTTCCGCGCGGCCCTCAGGTCGCTCGCGATTCCCATGCGTGATCCTCCCCCTCCGCGGGCGCCGAGGCGCCCGAACAATTACACCAGCACGTTCCGGGGCCGACCGGCCGGACGGCGGCATCGTTACCGATCGGTTGCGCGTGGGACCTTCGGCACTGCACGCGCCTCGCCACCTCCGCTCGGATGAGAACATGGCCACCTCACCCGTCACGCGCCTGACCGACGACCAGTGCTGGGCCCTACTGGAGCGCGAGCGCTTCGGTCGGCTCGCCACCAGCGCGCTCGGCGTCCTGGACGTCACCCCCCTCAACTACGTCGCGTGGGACCGCACCCTCCTGCTGCGCACCGCCCCCGGCTCCAAGCTGCTCGAGCTCACCGTCAACCCGGACGTCGCGTTCGAGATCGACGGGCGCGAGACCGGCTTCGCGTGGAGCGTCGTGCTCAAGGGGAAGGCGCGCATGATCACCAACCCCGTCGAGATCGCCGAGGCGGAGCGCGCGGGCCTGCGCAACCAGCTCGACACCGAGAAGCCGATCTGGGTGCGCATCGAGCCCACGCAGGTCTCGGGCGCCACTTCGTGTTGAGCGAGCAGCCGACCACCCCGCCGCCGCCCCCGTCGGGCGCGTCCTGGGCTGACGCCCCGGGGCCGCGCACGTACACGATCTGAGTCCCACGGCACGCGCGACGAGGTGCGCGACGCATGCCCCGCATCCGGGGGTGCGCGTGACAGAATCGTGCCGATGCCTGCGACCTTCACCTTCGGCGCGGGCAACGCCCGAAAGCTGCTCCGCCTGCCGCTCTACGCCCTCGGCGCGCTTGCCGCGTTGCTCGTGCCCCGCAGCGCGCGGCTCTGGGTGTTCGGATGCGGCATCGGGCTCGGCGAGGGCGCGCTGCCGCTCTACCGCCTCGCGCGCGAGACCCTCGACGAGCGCACGCGCCTCGTGTGGCTCGCGACGACGGACGCCGAGCTCGCGGAGGCGACCGCGCGCGGACTCGACGCGGTCGCGAAGGGCTCGTGGCGCGGCTTCTGGCTGACGCTGCGCGCCCGCGTCGTCGTCGTGACCCACGGCTACGGCGACGTGAACCGCTACGGCACGAGCGGCGCGTTCGTCGTGCAGCTGTGGCACGGCATCCCGCTCAAGAAGCTGCACCTCGACTCCCCCGCGACGCTCAAGATCCGCGGCGTGCCCGACCACCGCTACGTGCGCGCGCTGCTCGCGCGGGCCTACCGCTTCGCGGGGCGCGGCATCGACCTCTTCCCCGTCGCCTCGGAGCTCGTGGCGCCGCGCATCGCGAGCGCCTTCGGGGTGCGCCCTGACCGCATCCGGGCGATCGGCGACATCCGCGACGACGCGCTGCTCGGCCGCGACCCCGCCGAGGTGCGCGCCGACGCGCGCATGCTGCTCGCGGATGCCGCGGGCCCCATCGACGACGCCACGCGCGTCGTGCTGTACGCCCCGACCTGGCGGGACGGCGCGCCCGACCCGGGTGCCCCGACGGGCGAGGAGTGGCGGATGATCGCCCGCTGGCTCGAGGCGCGCGACGCCGTGCTGCTCGTGCGCGCGCACCCGCTCGGCCTCGGCGACTACGCCGCGGGCCCCGGGGTCTCCGACCGCATCCGGATGCTCGGCAGCGCGGAGCTCGTCGACGTCACCCCCGCCCTCGCGGGCGTCGACGCGCTCGTCACCGACTACTCGTCGATCGCGTACGACTACGCGCTCACCGACGGGCCCATGGTGTTCTTCGCCCCCGACGTCGAGGCATACGCGCGAAAGCGCGGGCTATACGAGAACTACCGCACCTTCAGCGACGACCGCTACGTCACGAGCTGGCAGCACGTGCTCGAGCACCTCGACGCGATCGGCACCGACACCGAGCTCGGCCGCAGCATCGCACGCCACACGGTGTGGCTGCGCGAGGAGCACGTCGACCGGCTCGACGGCCGCAGCGCCGAGCGCGTGCTCGCAGAGATCCTCACGCGCACCGGCACGCCCGTCGAGGTCCACGTGCCCGACGGGCGCCTTCCCCGCGCGCGCGTCGTCGAGGCGCACTTCGAGGAGGCCGCCGACGGCCCCGCCCTGCGGCTCACGGTCGCCGACCCCGTGCGCCCCGTCGACGTCGTGCGGCTCGAGGGTTCCCGCGCCCGCGTCGATGCGCCCGTGGAGGCCGGCGGCAGCCTGAGCGTGCGTCTGCCGCTGCTCACCGACCGCTGGGGCGCGACGGGCCTCGCCCTCCCCTCGGGCGCGTACCGCGTGTACCTCGAGGGCGAGGTCCCGACGAGCCGGCTGCACGTCGACACCGAGCTGCCGGGCCGGTTCACGCATCCGCTCTTCCACGCCGAGCTGCGCGCGGAGGGCGGCGGCCTCGTGCTGTCCGTGTCGCCCCCGCTCGCCGACGACGAGCGGGGCGCCCGCAATCAGCGCCGTCTCGAGCGGGAGTACCGTCGCTCCACGCCGACGCCCGAGGACGCCGTGTTCCTGGAGAGCTTCTACGGTCAGTCCGCCTCGGACAACCCGCTCGGCATCGCACGCACGCTGCGCCGGATGCGGCCGGACGTCGCGCGCTACTGGAGCGTCGTCGACGGCTCGGTGGCGATCCCCGAGGGCGACATCCGACTCATCGAGGGCAGCCGCGAGTGGTGGCGCGTGCGGGGTGCCGCGCGCGTGCTCATCGTCAACGACTGGCTGCGCAAGCGCTACCGCAAACGACCCCACCAGCACGTGCTCCAGACGTGGCACGGCACGATGCTCAAGCGTCTCGGCCTCGACCGCCCGAACGTCGGGCTCCGCACGCGCATCGCCGTGAAGCGCGAGAGCGCCCGCTGGGACGCCCTGCTCGCGCAGAACGCGTACAGCGCGCGCATCTTCCGCTCCGCCTACGCGTTCACGCGCGGCACGTGGGACGAGGGCTACCCGCGCAACGACCGTCTCATCTCGGGCGCGGATGCGGACGGCATCCGTCGGGCGGTCGGCATCCCCGACGGCGCGCGCGTCGTGCTCTACGCGCCCACCTGGCGCGACGACCGCACCGAGATGGTCGACTACCTCGACCTCACGAGCTTCGCGCGGGAGCTCGGGCCCGATCACGTGCTGCTCGTGCGCGGGCACTCGCGCACCCTCCGCTACGGGCGCGACCTCGAGGCGGACGGGCTCATCGACGTCACGAGCTACCCCAACGTCGCCGACCTGCTCGAGGTGGCGGACGTGCTCGTGACCGACTACTCCTCGGTCATGTTCGACTTCTCGGCGACCGGGCGCCCCGTCGTGTTCTTCACGCCCGACCTCGCCCACTACAGCTCCGACCTGCGCGGGTTCTACTTCGACCTGCTCGCAGAGGCCCCGGGCCCCGTCGTGCGCACGCGCGAGGAGCTGCTCGACGCGATCCGGGATGCCGAGACCGCGCGCGCACGCTACCGCCAGCAGGCGATGCGCTGGCGCGAGCGCTTCACGCCCCTCGACGACGGCGACGCGGGGCGTCGGGTCGTGCAGCGGATGATCGACGCGGGCTGGCTGTAGCGGGTCAGGACTCGGTGCGCGAGGTGTCGACAGCGTCGCGTGCACCACGCAGCACGCCGAGGATGAAGCCCGAGCCCCAGCTCACGTGCATGACGGCGATCGCGTAGGCGACCCGCAGGCGGGCGAGCGCGTCGCCGGGCGAGCGCACGGCGGCGAACGCGAGGAGCGCGAGGTAGAGCACGGGGCCGAGGTACACGAGTGCGAGCACCCACGCGAGCCATCCGCTCACGAGACCCGTGAGCAGGAGCGGGGCGACGAGCACGCACAGCGCGAGGTCGATCACGAAGAGCGGCGGCGCGAAGTAGCGCGGCGAGTTGCGCGCCTTGAGCCGGCGCACGAGCTCCCCGCGCCAGATGCCCGTCGCCCAGAACTGGCGCATGAGGGCGCCCCAGCTCGAACGCGGCCAGTAGCGCACCTTGAGCGCGGGGTCGAACCACACGAGGTGACCCGAGCTGCGCAGACGGTAGTTGAGCTCCCAGTCCTCGCCGCGGCGGAGCGTCACGTCGTAGCCCCCGACCTCGCGCAGCACCGCCGCGTCCATGACGCCGAGGTAGGCCGATTCCGCGGGGCCCTCCTCGACGGCGTCGTCGTCGTGGTAGCTCGCGCCGCCGAGCCCGAAGCGGCTGTTGTAGGCGCGCGCGATGGCCGCCTGCACGCCGGGTCTGCCGGCGGCCGCCATGACGCCGCCGACGCTCGCCGCGCCCGTGCGCGCGAGCGTCTCGACCCCGCGACGCGTGTAGTCCGGCGAGAGCTCGGTGTGGGCGTCGACGCGCACGATGATCGGGTACCGCGCCGCCTCGATCGCGAGGTTGAGCCCGATCGGGATGTCCATGCCGGGGTTCTCGACGACGCGGATGCGGGGGTCGGCGGCCACGAGACCGGCCACGACCTCGGAGGTGCCGTCGGTCGACGGCCCGAGGGCGAGGATCACCTCGACGGGGCCCGGGTAGTCCTGCTCGAGCACGGAACCCACGGCGTCGGCGATGTACGCGACCTCGTTGAGCACAGGCATGACATACGAGACACCGGGCGCCGGGTCCGGCTCTGCCATGCGTCCTCCTGTGCCCGCGGGTGCGGCTCGGTCGAGCCTAGCAACGCGCGATCCCGTGTCAGGGATGCGACGGCCCCCGTCGCGCGACCCGGGGGAACGGAGGTCGCGCGGCGGGGGCCGGGTTCGGCGAGGGTCAGAGACGCAGCTCGCCGAGGGTCACCTCGACGGTGCGCTCGCGCCCGGCGCGGTGGTACGTGAGCTCCGCCGTCGCGCCCGCGGGGAGGGCGCGCACCTGCGCGGTGAGGTCGGTGCTGCTCGTGATGGCGTTGCCGGCGAACACGGTGACGACGTCGCCCTTCTGAAGGCCGGCCTGCGCCGCGGCGCCGCCGGAGGTGACCTCCTGGATCACGGCCCCCACGACGTCCGAGTCGGCCGAGGACGCCGTGCTCACGGTCGCGCCGAGCAGCCCGTGCGTCGCCGAGCCGTTCTCGATGATCTCCTCGGCGACGCGCTTCGCGAGCGACGACGGGATCGCGAAACCGACCCCGATCGATCCGCTCTGGCTGCCCGACAGCGAGCCGCCGGTCGAGGCGATCGCGACGTTGATGCCCACGAGCTGGCCCGTGTCGTTGAGCAGCGCGCCACCGGAGTTGCCCGGGTTGATCGCGGCGTCGGTCTGGATGACGGGCAGCGAGATCGTCGAGGACCGCGTCGGCTGCTGGCGGGGCGAGTCGCCGCCGTCCGGATCGAAGTTCCAGAAGTCGAACGGCCCCTGTCCGCCGTTCTGGCGGTCGTCGGGGGTCGCGTCGTCGTCGCCCGAGTCGGGCACGGCCGACGACTGGATCTGGATGCTGCGGCCGAGCGCACTCACGATGCCGTCGGTGACGGTGTTCGAGAGGCCGAGCGGCGCGCCGATCGCGACGACCTGGTCGCCCACGTCGAGCTTCGAGGAGTCGCCCCACTCGACCGGGGTGAGGTTCTCGGCGCCCTGCAGCTTGATGACCGCGAGGTCGACGATCGGGTCGAGGCCCACGATCTTCGCGGGGAAGATGCGCCCGTCGGCCGTCGTCACCTCGATCGTGCCGTCGGCAGAGGCGCCGTCGAGCGTCACGACGTGGGTGTTGGTGAGCACGTAGCCGTCGGAGCTGAGGACGACGCCCGAGCCGGACCCGCCGGAGCTCGACGACGAGACGCGGATGGTCACGACCGAGTCGAGGGCCTTGGCCGCGACGGCCGTCACGACGTCGACGCTGTCGGGGTTGTTGACGTTGATGGTCTGGGGGCCGGACGCCTGCCCCTGCTGCTGGGACTGCTGGCTCGTGATGGCCCAGGCCGCGACGCCGGCGCCGGCACCTCCCCCGAGGAGGGCGGCGATGACGGCGGCAGCCATGATCGGCACGGCGACCGAACGCGGGCGCGCGGCGGGGGCCGCCTCCGCCGGGGCGGGCACGGGGCCGCCGAGGCTCGGGGGCACCTGGCCGGATGCGGCGGCGGCCGACGGCAGCGGCACGAACGGCTCGGTGGGCGCGGTCGGCTGCGGGGCGGCGGGCTGAGCCGCGGAGGGCTGGGGGGCGGTCTCCGCGGCCGCCGCGGGAGCGGACTCCGCAGCGGGCTCGACCGAAGGCGTCGGGGTCTCGGGCGCGGTCGGCTCGGAGGCGTCGGGGGTGGGGTTCTGCGGCGACTCGAGGTCGGACATGGGGGCGCTCCTTTCACGCAGACGCCAGCGTGCGGCTCCAAGCTGAACGATCCCTATGCTCGGCCTTCGAGCCTACTTCGCCTCGTGATCCGCCTTCCGGGTAGCGTGTGCGGGTGACCGACGCACCCTGGAGGAGAGCCGCTCGCGGGGCTCTGCTGCTCGACGCCGACGGCGTCGCCCGCCCCACGATCTTCGCCGAGATGTCGGCCCTCGCGGCCGCGACGGGCGCGCTCAACCTGGGGCAGGGGTTCCCCGACGAGGACGGCCCCACCGAGCTCCTCGAGACCGCGCGCGACGCCATCGCGTCCGGCGTCAACCAGTACCCGCCGGGGCTCGGGATGCCCGTGCTGCGCGAGGCGATCGCCCGGCATCAGCAGCGGTTCTACGATCTCGAGGTCGATCCCGACCGCGAGGTGCTCGTGACCGCGGGGGCGACGGAGGCGCTCGCGGCCACGCTCCTCGCCTTCGTCGAGGCGGGCGACGAGGTCGTGACGCTCGAGCCCGTCTACGACTCCTATGCGGCCGTCATCGCCCTCGCGGGTGGACGCCACGTGCCGGTGCCGCTCGCGGCCCCCGACTTCCGCCCCGACCCCGAGGCGCTGCGCGCGGCCGTGACCGATCGCACGCGCATCATCCTGCTCAACACCCCGCACAACCCGACGGGCGCGATGCTCGACGCCGGACTCCTCGACCTCGCGATCGAGCTCGCACACCGTCACGACGCCCTCGTCGTGACCGATGAGGTCTACGAGCACCTCGTGTTCGACGGGCGCGTGCACGTTCCCGCCGCCACGCGGCCCGGGGCGCACGGACGCGTCATCACGATCTCGAGCGCGGGCAAGACGTTCTCGACCACGGGATGGAAGATCGGCTGGCTGACGGCGGCGCCCACGCTGCGGGACGCCGTGCTCGCCGTCAAGCAGTTCCTCACCTACGTCAACGGCGCCCCCTTCCAGCCGGCGGTCGCGCGGGGCCTCGACCTGCCCGACGCGTTCTTCCGCGACGCCGCCGCGACGCTCGAGGGCAAGCGGGACCTGCTCTCGGCGGGGCTGCGCGACGCGGGCTTCGCGGTGAGCCGCCCGTCCGGCTCCTATTTCGTGATCGCGGACGCCGCGCCCCTCGGGGTCCACGATGCCGAGGAGTTCTGCCGACGGCTCCCCGCGCTCGCGGGCGTCGTCGGTATCCCGCTCACGGCGTTCGTGCATCCCGACCGCCGCGGCCCCTACCGCTCGCTCGTGCGCTTCGCGTTCTGCAAGCGCGTCGAGGTGCTGCGGGAGGCCGCCGACCGGCTCGCCGCCATCCGGGTCTGACGCCGCCCGCTCGCCGTATACGGTTCCGCCCCCGAAGAGGGGCAGGGAGCGGCACCAGCCGCCGTCTAGGCTGGGGCCCACCACTCACCATCTCGATCGGCAGCGAAATGGACTCCACCACCCCCACCGCCGAGCAGATCCTCGACGCGGCCTCCGCGATCGTGATCGGCGACGGCATCGAGGCGCTGAGCTATCCCACGCTCGCCCAGCGCCTCGGCACCTACGAGGACGCGATCCGCCTCGTCTTCCCCGTGTTCGAGACCCTCCTCGCGGCGCTCTTCACGCGCGAGACGCACGGTCTCCTGAAGGCCATCGTCGACAACGTCGAGCGCGACCCGCGCGGCGGTCTCCCGTCGCGCATCTTCGGCTACGCGCTCGTCGCGGTGTTCGAGCACCCCTTCGCGAGAGCGCTCTACATCGAGGACCCGGAGGGCCTGAACCGCGTCATGCGGTCGATCGACGGCGTCGCCGCCGTGCCCGACTTCACCGTCCACCCCGAGCTGCTCCCCGCGCTCCAGGACGCGGGCATGATTCGGCCGGACGCCGACCCGCACCAGGTCGCGGCCGTCCTCAGCGTGCTCGGATCGGGCGTCGCGATGGCCGCGCCCGGGCGGCTCATCGACTCCGTCGCCGACGGCCTCAAGCTGATGCTCGAGCGCGGCGTCGACGCCGACGTCCAGGACACCACCCCCGGCAAGCGCGTGTTCGCGCACTACGCCGAGAAGGTGGCCGTGAGAGAGTCGCATCGCTAGGCTCTGGCACGACGGCGGGCCTCCGGGCGCGCCGGGTTCCGAGGGAGGGGCCGTCATGTCGGACGAGCGTGTCATCGAGGTCAGCAGCTTCATCAGGTCCGTGTGGTGGCTCGTGCTGCTGCGCGGCGTCTTCGCGATCGTGCTGGGCATCCTCGCCTTCGTGTGGCCCGTCGCGACCGCGATCGCCTTCGTGTGGGTCTTCGGCGTCTACGCGCTCGTCGACGGCGCCTTCACGATCGCGCACGCCGTCGCGACGCGACGCTCCGACCCGCGCTGGGGCTGGATGCTCGCGATCGGCGTCGTCGGCGTCATCGCGGGTGTCGTCGCCATGGTCTTCCCCGCGGCCGCCGGCGCGTTCGCCCTGCTCGTGCTGCTCTGGACGATCGCCATCTGGGCCGTCGTCGACGGGATCTTCGGCATCCCGGCCGCCGCCTCCCTCGCGAGCGGCGGGGCGAAGACCCTCGGCATCCTGTTCTCGGTGGTCTCGATCCTGTTCGGGGTCCTGCTCGCCGTGCTGCTCGTCACGACGCCGCTCTCGGCCCTCATCGGCCTCATCTTCGTGCTCGGGTGGTACGCGATCATCGCGGGCGTCGTGCTCATCGTGATCGCCGTCCAGGCGCGCCGGGCCGCCGGACGGATCGACGCGACCGCCTAGCGGCCTACGCCCCGGGCGGCACCGGCTCGACGCGGTGCCGCCGCAGCTGGAGCGCCGGATTCACGTGGCGCACGTGGTTCAGGCGCCCGCGCGTGATCCAGGCGACCGCGGTGTCCGTCGCGTCTCCGATCGTCGCGAGCTCGACACCCATCGGATCGACGATCATGCTGTTGCCGGCGCCGATCGGCGGCGCCTGGTCGGCCGCGGCCACGAACACGGTGTTCTCGATCGCGCGCGCCGTCACGAGCGTGCGCCACGCGGACTCCTTGAGGGGACCGCGCACCCACTCGGCGGGGAGCACCACGAGGTCCGCGCCCGCGTCGACGAGGCGGCGCGTGACCTCCGGGAAGCGCACGTCGTAGCAGGTCTGGATGCCCACCGTGAAACCGCCCGCGACGAAGGTGCGGGGCTCCTCGATGGCGCCCGCGACGATCCAGTCGGACTCCCGCTGGCCGAACGCGTCGTAGAGGTGCTGCTTGCGGTAGTGGGCCACGAGCTCGCCGTCGGGATCGAGCGCCACGATCGTGTTGGCGGCGCGCTCCGGCTCCCCCGGCACGACCTCGAGCATGCCGGCGACGAGGTGGATGCCGAGCTCGGCCGCGATCTCGGCGAGGCCGCGCACGAAGGGGCCGTGCAGCGTCTGCGCCGCCTCCACCCAGTCGGCGCCCATCGTGGGGGTGAAGTACGACGAGTACTCGGGGAACACCACGAGCATCGCGCCGCGCGAGGCGGCGTCGACCGCGAGGCGCGAGATCTCGTCCAGGTTCGCCGCGGTGTCGGCGCTCGGCGCGAACTGCGCGACCGCCACCGCGAAAGGGGCGTCATCCGCGTGCATGTCGTCAGCCTACGCCCCGGTCGGCGACCGCCCGGGGGATATCATCGACCCACCACAGCACGCCCCCAGCAGCCGAGGTGCAGGATGTCCGCCACCACCCGTCCCGTCCCCGCTCCGCTCACCGCCCGGGTGCTCGCGCCCATCGCGGCGATCCTGCTCGCGGGGGCCGCCCTCGCCGGCTGCGCGTCGGGCGACGACGTGCCCGAGGAGACGATCGCCCCCGTCGATGCGTCGCCCAGCGACGAGACCCCCGAGCCGAGCACGCAGCCGAGCGACGGGACCGGCGCCGACGCGCCCACCCCCGACGAGGAGCGCGCACTCGACCTCGAGGGTGCCGTCGCGAGCGGCAACACGGCGGCGATCGAGCACTACCTGACCGATCCGACGCGCGTCGTCATCGCCGCGAGCGAGGCGGACATGCAGTACGACCCGGTCGACGCCGTGCTCGCGATCGACTACGTGCAGCCGGGCGTCGGCGTGTGGACCTTCGATCTCGACGACGCGCTGCTCGCCTCCTACGCGGCGAGCCCCTCCTACGGGCAGTTCTTCCCTGCGAACGCCGTCGTCGGGGTCTCCGACTCGGGCGCCGTCATCTCTTTCGTCCCCAACGGGGCCAAGATCGGCACGATCTTCATGTCGATCCACGAGTCCCTCATCACCGGCTGAGGCGAGGGGTCGTCGTGCGGGAGGCGGGCTACGACGCGGCCTTCCTCGCCGTCGGGGCCCCGCTCCCCCGCCCGACCGCCGGGCGGACCGTCGTCGAGCTGCCGTACCCGCACTTCACCGTGCTGCTCGACACCGAGGCGCGGCTCGCCGCGAGCACGGGCGTCAACATCGACGACGCGACCCGGTGTGGGGCGACCGGGCGGTGGCCGTCGCCGCGAACGAGGCGACGTTCGCCTACACGAACGCGGCCCCGCAGGCCGCGCCGTTCAACCAGCGGCCCGAGCTGTGGGCGGGACTCGAGGACCATGTGCTCGCCTACGCGAGCGCCCACGCCCATCGCGTGAGCGTCTTCACCGGGCCCGTGCGTGAGCCCGACGACCCTCCGTACCGCGGCATCCGGATCCCGCGGAGGTTCTGGAAGATCGCCGCCTGGACGGCGCGCACGGAGGGCGCTCCTCCGGAGTTGCGCACGGCGGGCTTCCTGCTCGACCAGACGCCCGCGCTCGCGGAGCTCGGTCTCGCCGGGAGGCGCGATGCGACCGACGACGAGCCGCCGCCGCTCGGCTGGGCGTGGAGCCGGGCCTGGGGCGAACCGGATGGCGGCTGCTGTCCGCGCCGGAGCAGGTGGCGCTCTGAGATGCGAAGAAGGCCGCCCTTTCGGACGGCCTTCTTCTCTTGGTTGCGGGGGCAGGATTTGAACCTACGACCTCTGGGTTATGAGCCCAGCGAGCTACCGAGCTGCTCCACCCCGCGGCACGAGATGTAAGCCTAGCACGAGTGGCGAAGGGGTGCTGACGGGGGGCCGGTTTCCACACGCGCCCTCCGGGCGCTGCTCAACCAGCGGTGTCGCGAGTGGCTCCCAGGGAGTAGGTGAGCGGCAGCCAGCGCTCCTTCGGCCAGCCCCACAGCCCCTCCTGCTTCTCCTCGAGCACGCGGAAGAAGCGCCACGGCACGAGGTCGTGCTCGTGGTAGAAGTCGAGCCGCAGGCCCGCCTCGAGCACCGAGGTGATCACCTCCGCCGTCGTGTGCGCCCACTCCCACGTGATGGTGTTCTCGACGACCGCGTCGTCGTCGGCGTAGTCGCCCTCCTCGTCCCACACGTCGGCGCGGCCGTCGGCGAAGTACTCGTAGCGCAGCTCGGGGAGGCCGCGTCCGGACTTGCGGTCCTCGTGCACCCATGCGGCCGGGTGGCTGTCGGCGAAGTAGAACCGCCCTCCGGGCTTGAGGTACCACTCGACGATGCGCGCCCACTCGGGGACGTCGGGGAGCCAGCCGATCGTGCCCCACGTCGCGTAGACGACGTCGAAGCTGTTCGGCTCCGGCAGCGTGTGGCGGGCATCGTAGATATTCGCGTGCACGAAGCGGGCGCGGTCCGCGAGGCCGAGCTCGGCGGCGAGCGAACGCGCCTCCTCGATCGCGGGCATCGAGAAGTCCAGCCCCACGACCTCCGCGCCGCGCTGGGCGAAGACGAGCGTGTCCTGACCGAAGTGGCATTGCAGGTGCAGCACCCGCTTGCCCTCCCAGCCGTCGGGAGCGTACTCGGCGAGCTCGTCCTCCTCCATGGGCGTCATGAAGCGGCCGCGACCCTCGCGCAGGGCGGTGCGATCGTACATGGGCGACGCCACGTGGATGGGGACGAGCTCGTCCCAGCGGGCGCGGTTGCGGTCGAGCCACTCCCCCGCGTGACGGTCGACCGGCTCGCGCGGATCGGCCTGCGGGCGCTCCTCGGTCATCAGCCGGCTGCCTGGATCGCGGCCTCGATGGCTTCGCGCATCCGCTGGTCGGCCTGGGCTGCGGCGACGAGGTCGCCCTCCGCGTACGCCTTCGTGCGGTCGTCGAGCGCCTTCTTGTAGTCGGAGAGCGCCTTCTTCAGGGCCGGGTTGTCGACCTCCGAGCCGGTTCCGGGCTCCTCGGTGCCGGGCTCCTCGGTTCCGGGCTCCTCCGTGCCGGGTTCGGCGTCCTGGTCGCCCGCGGGGGCGCCGGAGTCGCCGCCGAAGAGGGCGTCGAGCGCCTGATCGAGGGTGTCCTCGAACGCGACCTGGTCGCCGAACGCCACGAGCACCTTGCGCAGCAGCGGGTAGCTCGTCTCACCCGTCGATTTCACGTAGAGGGGCTGCACGTACAGGAGTCCGCCACCGACGGGGAGGGTCAGCAGGTTGCCGTAGACGACGTTCGTGTCACCGCGCTGCAGGATGTTGATCTCGTTCGCCACGATGGTGTCGGTGTTGAACGAGTTCTGCACCTGGCCGGGGCCCGGCACGGTGTCGCGCTTCGGGAGCGTCAGGAGCGTGAGCTTGCCGTAGTCCTCCCCCGGGTCCGCGTTCGCGGCGAGGAAGCCCGTGAGGATGCTCTGACCGGCGTCACCCGTCTGCGCCTGCGGGATGTAGGTCGAGTAGATCGAGAACGACGGCCGGTCGGCCCCGGGCACCTGCATCGTCAGGTAGTACGGGGGCTGCGCCTTGGCCTGGGCCGGCGGCACGGTCGGGTCGTTGGGGGTCGCCCACGCGTCGTCGCCCGAGTAGAACGTGCCCGCGTCGTCCACGTGGTACGTCTGCAGGATCGAGCGCTGCACCTTGAACAGGTCGGCCGGGTAGCGCACGTGCGCCGTGAGCTCGTCGCTCATCTCCGAGGCCGGTTTGAGCGTCGACGGGAAGATCTTCTGCCACGTCTTGAGCAGCGGGTCCTCGGCGTCCCACGCGTAGAGCGTGACGGAGCCGTCGTAGGCGTCGACCGTGGCCTTCACCGAGTTGCGGATGTAGTTGATGTCGTCGAGCGGGAAGTCGGGGCTCGGCGTGTAGGTGTCGGCAATCGTCGCCGACAGCTGCTGGATGCTCGAGTAGGGGTAGTCGGCGGTCGTCGTGTAGCCGTCGACGATCCACACGATGCGCCCGTCCACCACCGCGGGGTAGGTGTCGGAGTCGAGCGTGAGGTACGGCGCGACGCGCTTGACGCGGTCCTGCGGGTTGCGGTCGTACAGGATCTGCGACTCGGGGGTCACGGCGTCCGACAGCAGCAGGTCCGCCGACTGGAACTTGAGCGCGTAGACGAGCTTCTTGATGATGTCGTCGAGCACCGGCCCGCCGTCGCCGTCGAAGGTGTAGGTCGCGTTGGCCTCGCTGTCCTCGCCGCCGCGCGGGTAGTCGAGCTCGATCGGGGTCGAGCCCTCGGGGGCGCCGACGATCGAGTACACGGGCGAGTTCTCACCGAAGTACACGCGCGGCTCGAACTCGCCGAGCAGACCCTGCGACGGGATGCCCGACTCGAGGAACTCGGGCTGGCCGTCGACCGTGCGCTTGTTGCCGTAGGCGGCGACGACGCCGAAGCCGTGCGTGTAGACGAGCGTGTTGTTGTACCAGCTCTTGTTGCTCTGACCGGCTGGGTTGAGCTCGCGCACCGCGATGACGGTGTCCTGGGTCTGACCGTCGATCGTGTAGCGGTCCACGTCGAGGTGGTTCGCGAACTGGTAGTACTGCTTCACGCGCTCGAGCTGCTTGAAGGTGTCGCCGACGATGGCGGGGTCGAGGATGCGGATGCTCGCGGTGGTCTGCGCGTCCTCCTTGAGCTGCCCCTCGGTCGCCGTCGTGACGGCGTCGTACGAGATCACGTCGATGTCGTCGATGCCGTAGGCCGTGCGGGTCGCGTCGATCGCGCGCTGGATGTACTGCGCCTCCACGCTCTTCGCGTTCGGGTCGACCGTGAAGCGCTGCACGATCGCCGGGTAGACGGTGCCGATGACGAGGCTCGACACGACGAGGAGACCGGTGCCGATGAGCGGCAGGCGCCAGCGGCCGATGGCCGCGGTCACGACGAAGAGCACCGCGACGAGACCCGCGATGCCCGCGAGGATGGCGCGACCCGGGATCCCGGCGTTGACGTCCGTGTAGGTGGCGCCCGTGACGACGCCGGTGTCGTTGGTGAGCGTCGCGTACTGGTCGAGCCAGATGCTGAGCGCCTGCAGCGCCGCGTAGACCGCGGCGGTGACGGCGATCTGCACGCGCGCGGCCCGCGTCACGCGCACCTCGCGACCGTTGATGCGGATCCCACCGTAGAGGTAGTGGGTGGCGATCGCGGCGATGCCCGCGATGAGCACGATGGCCGACGCGTAGGCCACGACGCCGCGGTAGAACGGCAGCTCGTAGACGAAGAACCCCACGTCGAGGCCGAACTGCGGGTCCTTCTCGCCGAACGGCGTGCGGTTGAGGAACTGCAGCACCGTCGTCCAACGGGCGGCCGTGGACACGCCCACGAAGAGGCCGAGCAGCACCGGGATGCCGATCATGGCGAGGCGGCGCAGCGGCTCGACGACCTGCTGGTAGCGGTCGAGCTGGGAGCCGAGCTTCTGGTACAGCGGCCGCGAGCGGAACGCGATGTAGATGCTCGCCCACAGCACGAGCGCCATCGCCGCGAAGCCGACGAGGAACATGACGGCGACCGCCCACCACTGGGTGGTCAGCACGCCGAGGTAGCCGAGCTGGTCGAACCAGAGCAGGTCGGCGTACAGGTACGAGAAGGCGAGGAAGCCCACGGCGATCACGGCGAGGATCGCGACGACGATCGCTACGGTGCTGCGTCCACGGGAACGGACGGCGGTGGGGCTGGCGGATGTCACGGGGTTCGCTCCTGCGGGTCGGTCGGGGCGTTGAAGCGCCGGCGGCTCGGGCTCCATCCTAGGGGCGCGGCGCTGGGCGCGCTCTGGGAGCGGACGCCGTCAGGTGCAGCGCTCGAAGCCGTCCGTGGCCGCCCCGCGGCCGATGGCGGCGACGATCTCGACCGCCTCGGACAGCTCGGAGACAGCGAACACCTCGAGCCCCGCGGGGACGCGGCCGACGACGTCGCCGCAGTTGTCGCTCGGTGCGAGGAACCACTCGGCGCCCGCCTCGGAGGCGCCGATCATCTTCTGACGGATGCCGCCGATCGCCCCGATGCGCCCCTCGGCGTCGACAGTGCCCGTTCCGGCGACGTGCTCTCCCCCTGTGAGCGCGCCCGGGGTGAGGGTGTCGTAGATGCCGAGCGCGAACATCATGCCCGCGCTCGGGCCGCCGACATCGGGCAGGTTGATCTCCACCTCGAACGGGAACTCGTACTCGACGCGCGGCACGACGCCGATGATGGGCGACGGGTCGTCTTCCGAGCGCTGCGCCGTCGTGATCGTGACGGTGCTCTCGACGCCCGCGCGGCGGATGCCGAGCTCGATCCGGGCACCGAGGCCGGCATCCGCGATGGCCGCCCGCAGCTCGGCGTCGGTCGACACGGCCGTCCCGTCTACGGTGAGCAGCTCGTCGTCGGGCTCCAGCACCCCGTCGGCCGGGTCGCCCGCGCTCACCCGGTCGACGACGACGACCGAGCGGTACTCGATGTCGAGCTCGGCGAGGGCTGCGGCGATCGCCGCGCTCTGCGAGTCGGACATGTCGCGGGCGCTCTTCTCGTCGGACTCCCGGTCGGTCTGGCCGGGCGGGTAGACGGAGTCGATCGGCAGCAGGGCGCGGCGCGGGTCGAGCCACGCGCCGAGCACCTCGAACCAGTCGACGGGTCTCTCGCGCGAGCCGTCGATGTAGACGGTGAGCAGGTCGAGCCGTCCGTCGGTCTCGTAGCTCTCGGCCCCGTCCACCTCGATGACGGGCACCTTCTCGCCGCCGACCGCGGTGTCGCCGAGGGTGTCGTACACGGGGCCCGGCCGTTCGATCACGTACGGCGCGGGCGCGATGCCGATGAGCGCCGTGCCGAGCAGGGCCGCGATGAGCAGCCCCTGCCCGACGAGCTGACGACGCGGCGCGGTGTCGCGCGCGTCATCCGGCGCGTTCGAGCCGTCCGGGTCGGTCACAGGGTCCTCCGTGTTCGCTGCGGGCGCAGCGAAGACCGGGTCAGCCTAGGGCATCGAGCCGGTGCATCACCGGTGCGGCGCACTAGCGTTGATCGCATGGCAGACGAGCCCCGCGACCCGTTCTCCGGCTCGGGAGACGACCCCGGCGAGGAGTTCCGCGACATGCTCCGCGAGTTCCTCTCCGGCAACTCGGACCTCGACCCGGCTCAGCTCGCGAGCGCCGCGGGCCTACCCGCAGACCCGGAGCTCGTGCAGCGCCTCATCGGTCAGCTGCAGGCGGCCCTGCAGAGCTCCGGCGACGGCATCAACTGGTCGCTCGCGAAGGAGCAGGCCACGGCCCTCGCGGCGCGCTCCGCGGTCGCGGCGACGCCCGGCGAGGTGTCGTCGCTCGAGCAGGCGCTCCACGTGGCCGCGCTGTGGCTCGCCGAGGCCACCGACATCGCGGAGCTCACGACCGAGCCCGCCCTGCTGACGCGCGCGGGCTGGGCGGAGGCGACGCTCCCGGTGTGGACGCAGCTCGCCGAGCCCGTGGCCGACTCGATCGCGTCCGCGCTCACGGACGTGCTGCAGGAGCAGGCCCCCGAGGAGCTCGCGAGCATGCTCGGCGACGCCGGGCGCGTCATGCGCAACGTCGGCGGCACGCTCTTCGCGATGCAGCTCGGTCAGGTGGTCGGGCAGCTCGCCCAGGAGGTCGTCTCGGGCGGCGACATCGGCATCCCGCTGCTCGACGGCGAACAGCGCCAGGCGGCGCTCGTGCCGCAGAACGTGGACGGCTTCGCGAGGGGCCTCGAGATCCCCGTCGACGAGGTGCGCCTCTATCTCGCGGTGCGCGAGCTCGCCCACGCGCGCCTGTTCCGCCACGCGAAGTGGCTGCGGCTGCACCTGCTCACGCAGATCACCGACTACGCGCGCGGCATCCGCATCGACACGACACCGCTCGAGGAGCTCGCGGCCGACTTCGATCCCGCCAACCCCGAGTCGCTGCGCGAGGCCATGACGAGCGGCAAGCTCATCCCTCCGAAGACCGAGGAGCAGCTCGCGGCCCTCCGCCGCCTCGAGACGATGCTCGCCCTCATCGAGGGCTGGGTCGACGTCGTCACGGCGCAGGCGACGACGCGCCTGCCGAAATCCGATGCGATCGCCGAGTCGGTGCGCCGTCGGCGCGCGGCCGGCGGCCCCGCCGAGTCGGCATTCGCGACGCTCGTGGGTCTCGAGCTGCGCCCCCGCCGGCTGCGCGAGGCAGCGGCGATGTGGCAGGCCGTGACGGATGCCGTGGGCGCTCAGGCGCGCGACGCGCTCTGGGCGCACCCCGACATCGTTCCGAGCGACGCCGACATCGACGACCCGACGCTCCTCATCGCGCGCCTCACGGGCGGCGAGCCGGAGCAGGACGAGGTCGACCGCGCCCTGCAGGATCTGCTCGACGACGAGTCGGGCGACCGCCCGCACGAGGAGTAGTCGCGCACTGCGGCGAGGGGGCTCAGCCCCAGGGCTCGGTGACGTGCGCCCGCATCCACGGGAGCGGGTCGATGAAGTTCCAGTCGCCGACCATGATCGAGAGGTGCAGGTGGGTGCCCGAGCTCATGCCGGTGTTGCCCACGCGCCCGATGACGTCGCCCATGCGCACGCGCGTGCCGACGGCGGTCGCCGAGCCGGACTGCAGGTGCCCGTACGCGCTGTAGACGGTCGTGCCGTCGATGGTGTGGCGGATCACCACCTGGGTACCGAGGCCCCCGATGGGCATCGAGACGACGACGCCGTCGGCGATCGCGTGCACGGGTACGCCCGCACCGGGCGTGAAGTCGACGCCGGAGTGGTTCGTCGAGCAGCCCGGGCAGGGCGAGGCCCGGTGGCCGAAGTAGCTCGAGATCCGGGTGCCCGGGTCGATGGGCCACTGGACGGGCGTGTAGTAGGTGAGGGAGAAGTCGTCGCGCTCGATCGCGACGGGCACTTTCATCGCGGAGGCGGCGAGGCTGGCCTCGGTGAGCTCGAGCTTCTGGCTCTCGAACACGGGGGCTGCGTCCTGGGCGACCGTGCTCGCCGACGCGGGGAGGTCGTGGATCACGACGAGCGACATGCTCAGCGCCAGGGTCAGCACGCCCAGCCGGCGGCGGCTCATGCCGCGGAAGATGCCGAGGCGGATGTGGGCGGCGTCTCCGGGACGCGCGGAAGCGTTCGGGAAGGAAAGGGGCACGGAAACGGGTCTCTCGGGTTCTGTCCCGCGCGGGGCGGGAGAGCGCAGCTGCGCGCCGTCGGATCATCGGTCGGGCCGTGTTGTCGGGCGGAGGGGAACGGCGGAGGTGGTCACGCCGGGCGCCCGGGCCGTCATCAACGTTGACGGATCTTCCTGGCAGAACCCTGGCATCCGCCTCCGCGTCCCGTGGGAGCGGTTCCTCGATGTGACGCACGAGTGAAATGTCGCGCAACCCTCGTGCGCCCCTCTTGCCGCGGGGGCGAACCGGGCGTTCAATGGGGACGACGACGGGGAGCGCCCCCCCGAACGGGGGCGATGTCGGAAGAGGTGGTGGCTATGCATTCGACGGTCGAATCGCGCTCGACCCGCACGGAGCTCCAGGTCGAGCGGGTGCTCGACGACGTGCACCGGGTTCGCGACGGGCGGCGCGTCGTGGGGTACGTACTCGAGGCGGGGCCGGTGTTCGTGAGCCTGCAGGGGTCGGTCTTCAACACCTCGGTCGAGGTGGGCCAGTCGTACGACCTCGACACGGCAGTGCGCCTCCTCGCGGAGGGCTGACCGCGCGCCGCTACAGTGTGCTCGTGACGACGGAGCGCACTGCCCGGGACGGCGTCGACCTGAGCGGTCGCGACCTCACTCTCGACCTCGCACGCGTCTTCTGCGTGCTCGTGGTGGTCGCCGTGCACCTGCTGTTCGTCGGGGTGGGTCCGGATGCCTCGGGCGGCATCACCGTGAGCCGCCCCCTCGAGGAGCTCCCCTGGTTCGCCGGCGCCACGTGGGTCGGGCAGGTCATGCCCCTCTTCTTCGTGGTCGGCGGCTTCGCCACGGCGACGTCGCTGCGCAACGCACGACGCCGTGCGGCGGAGGCGGGCCGCGGCGACGCCGAGGTGGCGCGCAGCTACGCGCACACGCGGATGCAGCGGCTCGTGCGGCCGTCGCTCCCGCTGCTCGTGTTCCTCGCTGTGGCGCTCGGAGGCGCGATGCTCGCGGGCGTCGACGCGGGCCTGCTCGGCGCGGTCGCGACGGGCGTCGGCAGCCCCCTGTGGTTCCTCGGCGCCTACCTCATCTGCCAGCTCGCGGCGCCGATCCTGCTCACGTGGCACGAGCGAGCACCGGTCGCGACCCTCGCCGTGCTGCTCGCGGCCGTCATCGCGGTCGACGTCATCCGGTTCGCCCTCACCGATGCGCCCGTCGACCAGGCGGGTGCGAGCGTGCTCGGCTACCTCAACCTGTTGTTCGTGTGGCCGCTCGTGCAGCAGCTCGGCTTCTGGTACGCCGACGGCTGGTTCGCGTGCCGCAGCTGGTGGCAGCTCGTGCTGCTCGCGGTGCTCGGATGGGCCGCGCTCGTTCCGCTCACCGTCTGGGGCCCGTACCCGGTCGACATGCTCACGAACCTCAACCCGCCGACCGTGCCGCTCGTCGCGCTCGGCGTCGGGCAGGCGGCCCTCCTGCAGCTGCTCAAGCCGCCGCTCACGGCGCTCATGCGCACGCGTGCGATGCAGGCGCTCGTGTTCGTCGTCGGAACGCGCCTCATGACCGTGTACCTGTGGCACCTGCCCCTCATCCTCGCGGTGGCGGGCCTCGGGCTCCTCGTGCCTGCGATTGCTCCGGCGGCGGGCACGGCGGCCTGGTGGTGGACGCGTCCCGTCGTGTTCCTCGTCGTGTTGGGTCTCGTCTACCTGCTGTCGCTGCCGCTCGGGCGTTTCGAACGCCCGGCTGCCTTCAGCCGCCCCGCGAGCACCGTCGCGCTCGCCGTCGCGGCGGTCGCGACGATCCCGCCCGTGGTCGCGATCGCCATCCTGGGCCTCGACGTCGTGCTCGCGACGATCGCCGCCGCGGGCTTCGCGCTCGCGGTCCTGCTGCTCGGGGCGGGTCAGAAGCCGAAGTCGGCGCCCCCGAAGTCGGCCCCGCCGAAGTCCGCGGAGCCGAAGCCCGCATCGTCCGTGCCGTCGTCGGACGCGGCGGCGTCGTAGCCCGCGTCCCACGGCAGGAAGGCGCTCACGAGCGCGGAGCCGATGACGTAGCCCGCGACGGTTCCGAGCATCGAGCTCGCGAGCATCGACCCGAAGCCGGGGGCGCCCGGGGTGACGCCCGCCGAGCTGCCGGAGAGGGCGCGCTCGAGGGAGCCGGGCTGCCGCAGCTCCGCCCGCGTCGCGGCGCGCGCGAGGGTGGCGGGCTCGCTCGAGAGCGGGCGCTCGCCCGTGCCCGCGCCGCGGCTCAGCTCCTCGTAGATGAGGGCGCGCTGACCGTCGGTGAGGCGGGAGAAGGCCTCCGCGTGCACCTGCTCGATCGTCTCGGGCGGGGCCGTACGGATGAGGTAGCGGTAGCGCTCGATCGCCCGCTCGTCCTCGGTGGGAGCCGCGGGCCGCGCGGGCTCATGCGCACGCGCCTGGTCTTGTCCGGCACCGAACAGCCGATCCAGGAATCCCATGTGTTGCCTCCGTCGCCCACGGTACGGATGCGGGCTGGGCGCGCGCTGGGACGTGACTGTCAGCGCGCCCCGCGCCGGCGTCAGGCGGCAGACGGCAGGAGGAACCCGTCGGTCACGAGCTCGCGCACCTCGGCGACGATCGCGGGGCGGATGACCCCGGCGTCCGCCTCGAGGAGCTGGGCGACGGCGCCGACGATCGCGCCGAGCGGCAGCTCGCCGTCGCACGCCCCGACGACCGCCGCGAGCGCCGCGTCGACCTTGAGCTCCCGCCGCAGCCCGCCGCCCTGGCGCAGCACGATGACGGAGGGGTCGGGCTCGCCGGGCCAGTGGCTGCGCTCCTCGGTGACGTCGCCCGCGACGGTGAACGCGAGCCCCAGCAGGGCGTCGTCGTCGAGGGAGGCGACGCGGTCGCGCGCCGCGAGGGCGGCGGAGAGGTGGGCGCCGATGCCCGCGACGCCGTCGAGGGGCGCGCTCGCGCGCTCGGCGCGACGGAACGGGGCGGTGCCGCCGGGCAGACGCAGCACGAGGTAGCCGAAGCCCACCTCGGCCACCTCGCGCCGCACGAAGTCGTCGAGCCACGCGGCGCACATCCGCTCGAACTCGGCGGTGCCGGCGCGCGTGCCGCCGTCGCGGATCCAGGTCTCGGCGTAGCGCGCGGGGTCGAGCAGGTCGCGCTCGACGACCCACACGTCGAGCCCGACGTCGGCGGCCCAGTCGGCGGCGCGCTCGAGGCCGTCGGCGTTCCAGCGGT
>RDDZ01000042.1 GCA_003852775.1 Microbacteriaceae bacterium
CCCCTTCGATGCTCCAACCCGACACAGCGTGGTTGCAGCTACGTAAGCGTCAAACCCTACCCACCTTCGTTCTTTGCAGCAACCATGAGATAATCCTCCTCAGAATCAATTCGGGGGAGGATATTTTATGGCCAGAGAAGATGTACAGAAGAAATGGGAAGAACGAATTGCCGCTTTCCGTGCCAGCGGAGAAAAAGCAGTAAAATGGTGCAAAGCCAATCAGGTGGATCGTCGCGGGCTTTACACTTGGATGAAAAGACTAGGCGGTTCATCTACCGTTGTCACTACTGCCAAGCCAACCACTTTCGTCAAAGCTGTGGTTACTCCTGAGCCGGAACCCAAATCATCCGCTTGTCTTCGCATCAAGATCGGCGCAGCCGTCATCGAGGTCGACGCCGGATTCAATCCCGCCTTGCTTCGCAATGTCGTGCAAGCATTGGAGGACGTATGCTAAGCGAACTGACGACACGGCAAGTTTACCTGGCCTGTGGCAGCACGGATTTACGAAAATCCATCGACGGATTGGCCGCACTCGTCCAAGAGGGACTCGGGCTGAACCCATTCTCTGCATGCCTGTTCGTCTTTTGCAACCGCGAGCGTAACAAATTAAAAATCTTATACTGGGAGCATAACGGTTTCTGGCTGTTCTACCGTAGACTCGAGCGCGGTACGTTCCAGTGGCCCAGGGATCACGGCGATCCGGTAACGGTCACAACTCGCGAGCTCCGCTGGCTGCTGGACGGACTTTCGCTCAGCCAGCGACAGGCTCACCCGAAAGTGGCCGCCACCACCATCATTTAGCAATCTATTCCTTCGTCAAATCGACATATGTGCAGGCAGGCATCGGGGCATCCGTATCGAAATCATAGCGTATGGAGAATCGACCGGAATCCCTTACTCTAGAACAACTTCAACAGCAAAACGCCAAGCAGGAACAGCAAATTGCGGAGCTGTCCGCCAAGCTCAAATGGTACGAGGAGCAGTTCCGTCTTGCGCAGCAGAAGCGTTTCGGTGCTTCCAGCGAGAAGACAAACCTGGATCAGATTGAACTGAATCTGTTCAACGAAGCGGAAGTGCTGGCTACGCCGGCAGGCCAAGAGCCGCCCATGGAAAAGGTGACGTATGAGCGCCGTAAGACGACGGGCAAACGCGAAGCGGACCTAGAGCATCTGCCGGTTGAGACGGTAACGTACACCCTTGCGGAAGACGAGCAGGTATGCGCATGCTGCGGTGGAGCGCTTCACGAGATGACGACCGAGACGCGCAGTGAGATTGCCATCGTGCCGCCGCAAATCAAGGTAGTTCGGCATGTCCGACAGGTGTATGCCTGCCGCCGCTGCGAGCGTGAAGAAATCCACACGCCCATCGTTACAGCGTCGATGCCAAAGCCCGTGTATCCCGGCAGTTTGGCTTCGCCGTCCATCCTATCCCATGTGCTATGCCAGAAATACGTAGACGGCTTGCCGCTCTATCGACAGGAACAGATCTATGCGCGGCTTGGGTATACACTGTCCCGACAGACGATGGCGAACTGGATGATTTATGGTGCCGAGCAGTGGCTGACGCCCATCTTCGCCGCGATGAAAGTCCATCTGCTCAAGCAAGAAGTGCTGCATGCGGATGAGACGACGTTGCAAGTATTACGCGAAGAAGGCAAGTCGGCAGAGTCCACTTCCTATTTGTGGCTGTACCGGACCGGGAGCGGAGTCGCTCCGGCCGTACTCTATGAGTACCAGCGCACCCGAGGCGGGGAGCATCCCCGTAATTTCCTGTCTGGATTCAAAGGCTACCTGCATGTAGACGGCTATCCGGGTTATCACAAGGTCGCGGGCGTCACGCTGGTCGGTTGTTGGGCGCATGCGCGCCGCAAGTACGATGAGGCGCTCAAGGCCGCACCGCCGGAAGCGCGGGGGGCCGAGACGGCATCAGGACAAGGGCTGGCTTACTGCAATCAGCTCTTTGCCATTGAGCGCGAGCTAAAAGAAGTTGCGCCTGACAAGCGCCATGCCGCTCGTCAGGAACGAAGCCGTCCCATCGTGGAGGCGTATTTCGCATGGCTGAAACAGCAACGTTCCCGAACATTGCCTAAGAGCTTGCTTGGGCAGGCGATCACCTACAGCCTGAACCAGTGGGAGAAGTTGACGGCTTTCCTTGCAGATGGACGATTGGAGCTTGACAACAATCGAAGCGAGCGTTCGATCAAGCCATTTGTAATCGGACGCAAGAACTGGTTGTTTGCCAACACGCCACGCGGCGCGAAGGCGAGTGCGGCCATCTACAGCGTCATCGAATCAGCCAAGGAAAACGGACTTCGTCCCTACGACTACTTGAAGTATCTCTTCGAGCAACTACCGCAACTGGCCGGACCGCTAGATCCGCAAACGCTGGAGCCGTATATGCCTTGGTCGCAATCGTTGCCGAACACGTGCCGAATGCATCAGTCTTAATACTTAGCCTACGCCAGCTCCCACTGATCTCAAGGTGGGGGCTATTTGACGCTTACACTTCTTCAGATGGAATTACATGGACTTTCAGGACAATTCCTGAAGATTACAACTTAGATTGTGTGTGTTTTGGTAACGGTTTATTTGTAGAATTAGACACAGGAAAAGGAACAATGAAATATGT
>RDDZ01000011.1 GCA_003852775.1 Microbacteriaceae bacterium
GGTTCGTGAAGCGGTTGAACTCAACAGCTCCACTTCACAACCGGAGGTCTTCGCCTTTCAGCACCTCAGAACCGTGTCGCCGAAACAACGTCCCCGGACATCACAGCTAGCGTATCGACTCGACGTCCTGGCCGGCGGGATCAGGGAGCGCGCAGTCCTCGTACGTGCGTCGCCGCCCTTGAGGGCTATGGCATCCGGCGGACGGCGACGCGACGACGGCCTGCGGTGAGCCAACTGCCGAGGGCGATGACGAGCGGCAGGGCGAGGACGAGCAGCGCGAGCTGCGCCCACGGCGGTGCGAAGGCCCAGAACGGGGCGGCGTCGCGCGGGATGTCGTTGGCCACCCCGACGAGGCTCGGGAGAGTGAGTGCGAGGTTCGGCAGGAGCCCGATCGCCGCGCCCAGTACCGTTCCGATTCCGGCGACGACGATCGCCTGCCAGAACGCGACGCCGCGCTGGAGCCGGGGCGGTGCGCCGATCGCGTCGAGCACCTCGTCGTCGCGTCGGGCGTCGGCCCGCGCGAGGCCCAGCGCCACGGCGGAGGCCGCGAGGGTGATGAGCGCGGCGATGCCCGTGAAGATCCAGGCGGCGCCGCCCGCGAACTGCGGGGGACCGCCTTCGTGGTACAGGATCGCCGGGACCTCGACGGCGGCGAGCGCCCCCCACAGCTGGTCGTACGTCTCCTCGCTCGGTCGTGGCCCCACATCGGCGATCACGAACGATTCGTCGAACTCGAGACCGACCTCCCGTGCGGTCGCCGGGCTGACGAAGATGCCGAAACGGTAGTCGTGCGCCGGCCGCTGGACCACCGCCGGGAGCGCGACGGCTCGTTCGGGCGCCATGTCGGTGAAGTTGGTCTGGTCGGCGAGTTGCTCGCCCGACCACCATTCGAATCGCACTTCGTCGTCGGCGACGAACTGGGGATGCAACGAGACGGCGCCACCGCCGTTCAATGCACGACGGGCCTCGTCGCTCGCGGGTTCGCCCAGCGCGGCTTCCAGATCGGCGACCGAGCCCACCCAGATCTGGTCGCCGAACTGGCCGAGCAGGAACCAGTTGAGTCCGCAATCTTCCTGTTGAGGTCCCATTCCCTGGGTCTCGGCGAGCAGCTCCCGGCACGCATCCGAGATCTGGAGCCGCGGGCGGGCGAATGTCGCATCGGGGTCGTTGTTCAGATACGGCGAGGCGACGCTCGAGAGCACTTCGACCTCCGTCTCGAGGACGGTCTCCATGACCGTCACGACGTCGTCGGCGGGGATGAGCGACGCGACGCCCTCGTCGTCGTAGGTGACGAGCGGACCGGAGATGGTGCCGAGAGGTGCCGTGTGCTGGTAGGTGAGATTCGCCTGGTGCTGGGCCGACCCGAGCATCGTCATGAGGGCGACCGCGACGAAGACGGTGCTCGCGATCGCCGCGAGCGTCGGCACGGATCGCGCCGAGTTGCGGCTCGCGTCTCGCGTTGCCATCCGGACGGAGGCACCGCCGCGCGCGAACAGCCGGGTGATTCCTCGGAGGATCGTCGGGGAGAGCAGGGCGGCCCCGAGTTGCATCGCGATGGCGCCGACGACGATCACGAGGATTCCGATCCAGACCCACGAGTACTGGTACTCGGGCCAGTAGCCGAAGAACGTCATCGTCGCTCCGCCGAGGAGTCCCAGCGCACCGAGTCCGAGGAGCACGACGCCGAAGACCGATGCGGCCCGACTCGGCTTCGGCGGACGACGCGACCCGCGCAGCGCGGAGACGACATCCACGCGCGCGGCCGTGCGAGCGGCGACCAGGGAGGCGATCCACCCGCTCAGCAGTGCGAATCCGACGATCGCGGCGAGCACGAGCGGGTCGACGTGGAACCCGGGATACTTCGCCGCGCTCCCGTCGTCGGTGAGCGCGACATAACCGGCCGCCGCGCCGACGCCGACGGCGGCGCCCACGATGCCGCCGACGAGTCCGAGCACGACCCCGCCCAAGGACACGGTGCGGAACAGTACGCGCCGATCGCCCCCGACGCTCGCGACAGTCGCGAGGGCCCGCAGGTCGGATCGGGTGCCGACGAGCATCGCCGCCCCCGCGAGCAGGCACACCTCAAAGAGCGCGAACCCGCCGATGAGGGCGAGCATCGGGATGACGGACGTCAGCGAGGAGTACAGCGTGATGCTGCCGCCGAACGGCAGCCGCGCATCCGCCGGCGGATCCTGCAGCACCGCCCGCGACAGCACGACGGCGCCCTGCGCGTTGAGCTCGCGAACGGCCGGCCAGTCGAGCCGGGTGTCGGGGAGATAGACCGTGGCGCCGGTGTCACCTTCGGCGGGGACCCCGCTGATCGCGCCGTCGCGGGCGAACAGGACGTCGTCATCGGTCGGTCGTTGCCGGTCCTCGATCACCCCGACGACGGCGAACCGCCCAGGCTCGGGCGAGATGACCTCGATCTCACCGCCGACGGATATGTCGAGGCGGTCGAGCGCGCTCGACGATACGGCGACCTCCCGATCGGTGCGCGGCCCGCGTCCCTCGATAAGCGAGAACCTGCCGTCGAGCGCCGGGTCGGCAGCATCCCCCTCGACGAGGGCGAGCGCACCGAGCCCGCTCGCCGTGCGCACCGTCGCGCTCGACTCGACGATGGTGAGCAACTCCGTGCCAGGTGGCAGGACATCGCGGACGCTGAGGATCGGATCGTCGGGATCGTGGCCGAGCGGCTCTCCGGTCATCGGGTCTCGGTCGACTTCGTAGTACGAGAGGCTCTCCGGGTGCTGGATGAGCGTGTCATCCGGCGGTGACACCATCGTGACGATCGCCTCGGTGCCGCCGAGTTCGGTCACGATCCGCTCGGCGTTCGTGGGGATGAGGCTGGTCGCGACCGTGGTCACGGCGACCATCCCGGCGATGGGAATGCCAATGAGTGTCGCGATGAGCGCGCTGCGACCGCGGCGCCGGGCTGCGATGCGCCGGGCGAGCTTGAATGCGATTCGGGTCGCGCCGCGCGTCCGGGCGGGCAGTTGTGAGGTCATGCTCGATGTGCCCTGAGGGTGTGCTCGACGCCGGCGTACTCCGCCTGGTCGACGACTCGGCCGTCTCGCAGGAAGACGATGCGATCCGCCCACGCGGCGTGGCGGGCGTCGTGGGTGACGAGGATGCCGCCGGCGCCCTGGTCGACGCGGGAACGCAGCATCCGCAGAACGACCTCGCCGGTGTGACTGTCGAGCGCCCCCGTGGGTTCGTCGGCGAGGATGAGCGCCCGACCCCCGACCACGGCGCGCGCGATCGCGACGCGTTGCTGCTGGCCTCCCGAGAGATCGTCGGGATACCGGTCCGCCTGTTCGGCGAGTTCGACGGTGCCGAGCGCGTCGCGCGCGGCACGGCGAGCCTTCTTCGTCTTCCACCCGTCGAGTTCGAGCGGCAGTGCGACATTCTCGATCGCGGTAAGCGCCGGCACGAGGTTGAAGTCCTGGAACACGAACCCGAGCGTCCTCCGCCGGAGTGTCGCGAGTTGTCCGGCGCTGAGCTGGCTCAGCCATTGGCCGGCGAGGATGACCTCGCCGCTCGTCGGGCGCACGAGCCCGCCCGCGATCGTCAACAGGGTCGACTTGCCGGAGCCGGACGCGCCCATGATCGCCACGAGTTCGCCGTGATGCACCTGGAGGTCGACTCCGACGAGCGCGTTGACCGCCGTCGATCCTGTGCCGTAGTGCATCGCGACGCCGTCGAGGTGCAGCAGTGGACTCGTCATCGTGCGTGCTCCTCGGTCGCTTTCGAGGGTCGGCCGCGACGGGTGGCGTCCCCGTCGACCGGCCGCGGTGCCACAGCCGCATTCGCGCGAGCCCGAACCAGGACCGACTCGGAGTGGTCGAGCCAGCGCACCTCCGCCTCCACGGTGAAGATGAGAGATTCGAGCACGAGCGACCACGCCAGGTCATCGGCCGATGTGGGGGCATCGCTCGTCATCTTCATGCGCGTCAGATCCTGTAGCGCTCGCAGCGTCGCCGTGCGCTGCGTCTGGATGATCGCGGCGACATCCACACCGGGGAGGGTTACCGCGAGTGCGAGCTTGATGGCCAGCTCATCCCGGGTCGCGCCGGTGCGGCTGACGGGGCTCGTCAACCAAAGCCGCACGGCGTCGCGGCCGGCATCCGTGATCTCGTAATAGTGCTGTCCCTCGTCGCCGACACCTGTGCGCTCAACGAGACGGTCGCGCTCCAGACGGTCGAGGGTCGAATAGACCTGGCCGATATTGAGGGGCCAGGTGCCGCCGGTGCGACGTTCGAACTCGGTGCGGAGCTGGTAGCCGTAACACGGGCCCTGCTCAAGGATCGTCAGCAGACTCTGTCGGACACTCATGGATACGCAGTATATCCATACGGGGTATGTAGAGTAACTCCTCGAGGGCAAGGATCGCGGAGCGATCCGCGGCAGCCTCCGACGCCCCCAGGACGCGTGACAGGTCAAGTTGTCACCAATCCGTTCCTCACGCCCCTTCTCCGGGCTCGATGTGATTCGCATCGACGTCCGTGGCGAGTTCGCCAAGCTCGGCTGACTAAAGACCGCGGTTCGCTGCGCGTCGATCCTGCTTCGCCAGGCGAGGACGGCTGACGCCGCAGGCGGCGGCTCTGATATTCGGCGCTAGTCCGCTTTGACAGGCTTCGACTTGCGTTCCGCGACCTCGCGCTTGGTCTCCGGAATGAGCGCGTACAGAGCCTCGGCCTTCGCGGGCTGTGTGATCAACTCCTCGATCAGCGTGTTGACGGCCTCGAACAAGGGCTCAATGATCTCCTCCGGCTCACTGCCGAGGTACAGAACCGCCAACTCGCCTTCCTCGGCGTGCAGCGTGTCGTTGCCCACGATACGAATGGCGGTGAGGAACTTCCACAGCGGCTCTCGAATCTGACCTCGAAGTTGAGCAATGAGGTCATCGAGGCGTTTGCTGGCGTGATTCGGATCAATTTCTCGGAGCAACCGTTCAAGAGTCGCGCGAACCAGTGCGGCGGATGCCCGACGAGAAATCGGAAGAACACTTCGTGCCTCTTCGTAGAGCGCTGCCACCGACTCTGGCGCGTCGCGGTGGACCGGCGCGATCGTCGACGCCACCGGATAGACCCGGTGCGCGTCACGCCATACCGATCCCTCACCGCAAACGGCGCAGACTGTCGCGCGCCACTCGGGCTGCGAGTAGTCACTCCCCGATAGCCAGATTGAACTACCTTCGATCCGCCACCGCGCCGCATCGCTGAAAGTAACGTAGGTCTGGCCGTTGTTCACCCGCGCTTTGATCGTGAGATCGGCCCACACCTGCTGCGAGTCGGCCCCGCAGTGCGCGCAGACAAAGCGTGCGTCCCCGACCTCGATGGCTTGCTGCGTCATATGGAGATTCTGTCGTGGCCCGCCGACACTTGGAGTGTTTCTTGGAGTGTTGTCGCTTCTGGAGACTCCACCGAGGAACACAAACTCGCCCGGAATCATTGGTAGGGCGGACGGGACTTGAACCCGTGACCGACGGATTATGAGTCCGCTGCTCTAACCGGCTGAGCTACCGCCCCGCGACAACGCTACCGGCTGAGCGGGTCGTCGCCGGTCAGGCCGCGACGGGCGCGCTCCCCCGCGGCCTCGACGAGCCACTCGACCCTGCGCGAGTGGGCGCGGCGACGGGCGAACCAGGCCCACAGCGCGAGGGTGCACAGGCCGACTCCCACGATCGTCATGACGATGCCGAGCACGACGGGCCCCTCCCCCTGGATGAGGATGATGGGGCCGCCGACGACCGCCACGAACGCGATCATCCCCAGCACGAGCAGGGCGAGGCCGAGCATGCGGCCACCGGGAGCACGCAGCCAGGGCGCGTGGAACGCTACGGGCAGGCCCGCTCGGCGTTCCTCCGCGGATGCCGCGGCGAGCCAGCGCTGCGACTCGGCGCGGCGGCGCGCGTCGTCGACATCCGCGACCGTCGCCCACGCCACTCCGGTCAGCAGGGCGACGCCGATCGCGACGGCCATCGCGGCCACGAGCGGATCCTCGTCGGCCGCCCCGAAGTCCGTGCCCGTCGACTCCATGACGACGAGCACGACGAGCAGCACCGCGGCGACGAGGGATGCGGCCACGAGCGCCCAGAAGGCGATGCGTCGCGCGAGCGTCGTCGTGCGCGTCGCGGCCGCGAGACGCTCCTCGGCGGCCGCGTCGTCGACCACCGCGACAGGAGGTGCGGGTGCGACCTCCACCTCCGGCGCGTCGGCCCCCGCATCGTCCGCGCCGGTGTCAGCGAGCCCCTTGAACCGCACACCCCGCAGGTGGTCGAGCTCGCGCAGCACGAGCTCTCGGTCGACGTCGACACGACGCCCGGTCGCGAGCACGCTCTCGCTCAGAAACGCGCGCTCGCTCTCCGAGCGGCGCTTCACGGGGACCGCGGATGCCGCCACGACCTCGCGAAGCACGCGCAGTTGCTCGGTGTCGAGCCCGCGGATCGGCATCCCCGCCACGAGCACTCGGATGGCGAAACCGGCGTCCGTACGCAGCGTCAGCACGAGGTAGGCCGAGCCGCCGCCTGCCGACACGGCGCGACGCGCGGCGACGATCTGCGAGGGACGCACCGAGCGTCCCCGCACGCGCAGGGCGCCATCCGCGTCCACGAGCACGCGCGGGTACGCCGCCGCGAGACCGAGCACCACCGCCGCGACGATGGGCGCCGCGATCGCGAGGAACACGAGCACGCGCGGCGTCTCCGCCGGCAGCAGCGCCGCGACGGGCTCCTGGAGCAGGACGCTCAGCACGAGCACCGCGATCACGAGCGGCGCGATCGCCCGACGCCACGCGGCCGGTTGCAGCACGCGGGGCGTCGCGGGAGCGCTCACCGCGCGAGCTCCCCCTCGGTGTCGGGGTCGACGACGGTCTCGCCGCGGTACAGGGCCTCGAAGATGTCGAGGGTGCGCTGGATGTCGTGCGGCTCCACCGTGCGGAGGGCGCCGCGGCGGAGGCGGTCGAGTTCCTTGGGCGACGCGGTCAGCACGGCGCGCAGGTGGCGCGCGAACTCGTCGATGTCGCCCGGCTGGTACAGGTAGCCGTTCTGACCCGGGTGCACGAGGTGCGGCAGGGCCATCGCGTCGGCGGCGACCACGGGAAGACCCGATGCGAGCGCCTCCATCGTGGCGATCGACTGCAGCTCGGCGCGCGACGGCATCGCGAACACGGAGGCGTTCGTGAGCTCCCGGCGCAGCTCCTCGTCGGAGACGCGGCCCGTGAAACGCACGCGGTCGGCGACGCCGAGCTCGCGCGCCCGCGCCTCGAGCCGCGGGCGCATCTCGCCGTCGCCGATGATGACGAGCTTGGCGTCGAGGTCCTGCAGCTTCTCGACGGCCTCGATCGCCTCGTGGATGTACTTCTCCTCGTCGAGTCGACCGAGGAACGCGACGACGTTCTCGCTGCGCGGCGAGAAGTCGGGCGTGTAGAAGCTCATGTCGATGCCGCACGAGATCGCGTGCACGCCCGTGAGGCCCGTGCCGCGCTCGAAGAAGTCCGCGGCGCGGCGCGTCGGCGCCGTGATCGACTCGGCCATCTCGAACCACTTGCGGGCCGCACGCCACTGGATGCGGGCGAGCCAGTCGAGCGTCGCTTTCGGCAGCACCTCCACGTGCTGGAGGATGTTCTCCGGCATCGTGTGGTTGGTGCCGATGAGGCGGATGCCGTGGCGCTTCGCCGCGGTCGCGAGGCCGCGGCCGACGACGATGTGCGACTGGAAGTGGATGGCGTCCGGCTTGACGGCACGGACGATCTTCTCCGCGTTCGCCTTGACGCGCCAGGGCAGCATGAAGCGCAGCCACGGGTGGGGAAGCCAACGCCACGAGTAGACGCGGTGCACGGTCATCGGCACGCCCTCGTGGACCTCGGTGAAGGTTCCGACGGCCCCCTTCTGGGCGGGTGCCATGACGTGCACCTCGTGCCCGCGCGCGGCGAGTCCGGCCGCGAGGTTGCGGCTAAACGTCGCAGCACCGTTCACATCGGGTGGGAACGTGTCGCATCCGATGAGGATGGTGAGGCGGGCTTCGGTGGGGGGCGTCGACGACGATGCGTCGGTCACTCGATCAGTCCCTCGGTCGGCGGAAAGAACCCCTCTAAGTTACCGCAGCGTGGCGAGCTCGCCCGGCTCATCCCGCCGGTGGGTCTGCGGGTGGTGCTTGGCGAGCTGGAACACGCCGAAGATCGCGACGGCGCCGGCGACTCCCCACACGATCGCCGCCCACAGCGGCGTCTTCGACGCCTCGCCGAGCACGAAGATGCCGATCGCGACCGCGACGAGCGGGTCGATGACCGTGAGCCCCGCGATGACGAGGTCGGGTGCGCCCACCGAGTAGGCGGTCTGCACGAAGTAGAAGCCGAGGCCGAGCGCGAGCACGAGGGCGAGCACGCCCACGAGCGTGACCCAGTCGAGGTTGCCGAGGAGCACGCGGTTGATGACGACCTTCGCGATGGAGGCGACGAAGCCGTACAGGATGCCGCCCGCGGCGATGTAGAAGAGCGCGTTGAGGCGCTTGCGGAAGAACGCGAACGCGGCGCCGAGCGCGAGGAGCACGACCCCGAGGATCGCGAGCACGATGATGAGCTGCGCCTCCTTGAGCGGGTGCTCGGTCGCGTAGAACGCGGCCACCGTGACGAAGACGCCGATGCCCACGACGCACATGAGGATCGCGCGGATGGCGGGACGCTCGAGCTTGACCTTCGAGACGCGCGCGTTGAGCACCGAGGTCAGCACGAGCGCGACGATGCCGAGCGGCTGCACGACGATGATGGGCGCGAAGCCGAGCGCGACGAGCTGGAAGACGATCGCGAGCCCCAGCATGAGGGTGCCGAAGAGCCAGCTCGGGCGCGCGAGCAGGCGCAGCAGCTGGCCGCCGGAGAGGCCGGCCTTCTGCCCCGAGCCGTGCGAGGCCTCGACCTTCTCGACCCCGCGGTGCTGCAACTGCGCGCCGAGCGCCAGGAACACGGCGCCGATCACGGCGATCATGATGCCGAGCCACGGGATCGAGCCGACGAAGGCCTCGACCGTCTCGGTGCTGGGGATCACGTCGGGCACCCGACGAATCTACCGGTCTCCGCGCCGATATCCTGTCCGAATGGCCGTTCTCCCGATCCGGATCACCGGGGACCCCGTGCTGCACGAGCGCGCCCAGGAGGTGGAGGAGATCGACGAGGGGCTCGCCGCCCTCGTGCACGACATGGAGGACACCATGTCGACCGCGCCGGGCGTGGGCCTCGCGGCGCCGCAGGTCGGCATCCCGCTGCGCCTGTTCGTCTACAACTGGCGCGACGAGGAGGGCGTGCTGCACCGCGGCACCGCCATCAACCCGCAGCTGCTGATCTCTCCCCCGCCGGTCGGCGTCGCCGACCCGGACGAGGACTCGGAGGGCTGCCTGTCCGTGCCGGGCGAGCGGTTCCCGCTGCTGCGCTCGCACACGGCGCTCCTGCGCGCGGTCGAGCTCGACGGGAAGCCGTACGAGCTCCTCGCGACGGGGTGGCTCGCGCGCATCTTCCAGCACGAGTTCGACCACCTCGACGGCGTGCTCTACGTCGACCGTCTCCCCGAGGTGCACGCTCGCGCCGCAGCCCGCGCCATCCGACGCAACCGCTGGGGCGTGCCGGGCAGGTCGTGGCTGCCGGGCGTCGACGACCTCGAGGGCTGAGCCGCGGGCTCCGTCCCGCTACGGCAGCCAGCCGAGCAGGCGGATGAGCGCCGCGAGGGCCGCCGCCGCGACCACGACGACGATGAACGGCACGCGGAGCGAGTAGAGCACAGCGGCCAGGAGCACCGCGGGCACGCGCGCGTCGACGACGATGCCGCCCGCCGTCTCGAGCGTCTGCGTCGCCGTGAGCGCCGCGAGCAGGGCCACCGTGAGGAGGTTGGCGACGCGCGCCGGCGTCGGGCGCTCGAGCACGCTCGGCGGCACGAGGTAGCCGGCGAGCTTGAGCGCGAAGACGATGATCGAGGCGATCAGGATGACGTGCCAGACGGTCATGCGGTCCTGCTCCCCAGCACGTTCGTGACGCCGACGACGATCGCGACGACGGCCGCGACGAGCACGGGCGCGCCCGCGGGCAGCACGGGCACGAGCACCGCGGCGATGACCGCGGCCGCAGCCGCGACGGCGACGGGCTGGCGCGCCGTGAGCCGCGGCCACAGCAGGCCGAGGAAGGCGGCCGCGGCCGCCGCGTCGAGGCCGTACTGCCGCACGTCGCCCACGAGGTCGCCGAGGAGCGCCCCGAGGAGCGTCGTGAGGTTCCAGCCGACGTAGATGAGGGCTCCGGTCACCCAGAAGCCGACGCGCTGGCCGCGGAGGGTCGGCTGCGCGATCGCCACCGCCGTCGACTCGTCGATCGTCCACTGCGCGGCGAGCAGGCGCCGCCACCAGGGCCCGCCCACGACGGGCGACATCCGCATCGAGTACAGGCCGTTGCGGATGCCGAGCAGCGCGGCGCTCGCGATCGCGGCGGGGCCGGCGGCCACACCCCCCGACGCGAGCACGCCCACGAGGGCGAACTGCGATCCGCCCGTGAACATGAACAGGCTCAGAAGGCACGTCTGCCAGACGTCGAGTCCCGCCGCGACGCCGAGCGCCCCGAACGAGACGCCGTAGGCGGAGACGGCGATGCCGACGCTCAGCGCGGCGCGCACGGCTGCGCCCGTCGCGTCGGCTCCGGGCCGCGCGTCGGGGTCGGACTGCGTCACCGCGGCCCCGGCGTCGTCTCGTCGACGGCGTTGTGGAACCGCAGCGCGGGGAACACCGCCTGCACCGTGAACCCGACACCCGCGACGCGGTGGGCGTCGAACACGCCGCCGAACAGCTCCGTGCGCTCGCGCATCTCGGTGATGCCGCGGCCGGTCGGGGTCTGGGTGAGCGCGGCGAGGTCGTCGCCGACCGTGTAGCCCTGCTTCTGGGCCTCCTCGTACGGGTCGAGCCCATTGCGCACGGCGGTCGCGCGCACGCCGTCGTCCTCGACGAGAAGCTGGAGGCCGTCCTCCGTCCAGCCGAGCGTCACCTTGGCCTTCGTGCCGGGCCCGCCGTGCACGAGCGCGTTCTTGAGGGCCTCCTGCAGGATGCGGAGCACTGCCACCTCGGCGCCCTCGCGCAGCGCGTGCGGATCGCCCGACTCGACGAGCTCCACCTCGAGACCCTCGGCGCGCGCCGCGTCGACGAGCTCGGGGATGCTCGAGAACTCGGGGGCGGGTCCCGCCTCCTGCTCGCCGTCGAAGGCGACGTCGGCGACGCGGCGCAGGTCGGCGAGCACGGCGCGGGCCGAGTCGGCGATCGTGCCCGCGGTGCGCGCGGCGACGCCCGGGTCCTGGGATGCGGCGGAGCGGGCGCCCTCCGCCTGGCTGACGATCACGGTGAGCGCGCGGATCGCGACCTCGTGGAGCTCGCGCACCATCCGGAGCCGCCCGCCCTGCTCGGCGAGGGTCAGCTCGAGGTCGAGGCGGTCGTGCTCGGCGGCGGCGCGGTCGCGCGTCGCACGCCGCGCGACCCGTCGTGCGCGCAGCCACAAGCCGAGCAGCACGAGGGTGAGCAGCAGCAGCACGGCCGCCACGGCTGCGAGCACCACCACGAGGGAGGTCGCGTTGCCGTCGAGCCAGGCGTCCACGTCGTCCTCCTGTCGCGCGCGATCCGGTACGTCTTCGCGCCGACTCGATGCTAGTGGAACGGGGGCCGCGCCCGGCACGCGGCCCCCGTCGGCTCAGCCCTGCGGGGGCTGCGGGCGCTGGCTGCGCAGCACCTCGAGGCGGGCGCGGTACTCGACCTCCTCGATGTCGCCGCGGGCGAAGCGCTCGGCGAGCACCGACTCGGCGCTCGCTGCGGCCTGCGCCGACGCCCAGGGGCCGCCCGGGCCCCACGGTCCGCCCCAGCCGGCGTGCCGCCAGCGGCGGCGGCGCGTGAGGATGAGCGTCACGACGAGGGCGATGATGAGCAGCCAGAAGATCGCGGGGACGATCCAGAAGCCCGCGCCCCACCCCACGGGGTGCGTGGCGGCGGCGGCGAGGGTGAGAGCGGTGGACATGGCGGGTCTCCTTTCGACGTCGACCCGGGGTCGAGCCGACGCGTCCAGGCTCGCCGGTGGGCGGCGTCCGCGGATCCGCCGGAGGGCGTCTCCTGCGTGCTCCCCGGGGAGCAACCTGCGGCCGACGCGCTACGCCCCCGGCGCCACGAGGCCCGTCTCGTAGGCCACGATCACGAGCTGCACCCGGTCGCGGGCGGCGAGCTTCGACATGATGCGCGAGACGTGCGTCTTCGCGGTGAGCGGGCTCAGGTAGAGCCGCGCGCCGATCTCCTCGTTCGTGAGGCCCTGGCCGACGAGCGCGAGCACCTCCCGCTCGCGCTCCGTGAGCGCCGCGAGCCGCGAGGCGTCGGGCGGGGCCGCGAGGCCGGTCGCGAGACGCGACAGCAGGGTGCGCGTGACGCTCGGGCTGAGGAGGGCGTCACCGGCCGCGACGACGTGCACCGCGCGGATGAGCTCGACGGGCTCGGTGTCCTTCACGAGGAACCCGCTCGCACCCGCGCGGATCGCCTGCGCGACGTACTCGTCGAGCTCGAAGGTCGTGACGACGACCACGTGCACCCCGGCGAGGGCCGGGTCGGACACGATGCGCTCCGTCGCCCACAGGCCGTCGCCGTCGGGCATCCGGATGTCCATGAGCAGCACGTCGGGACGCTCGCGCTTCGCGAGCGTAACCGCCTCCCGGCCGGTGGCCGCCTCCCCCGCCACGAGGAGGTCGGGCTCGGCCTCGAGCAGGCTGCGGAAGCCCGCGCGGATGAGCTGCTGGTCGTCGGCGATCGCGACGCGGATCACGGCTGCTCCCCTCCCGTCGGCAGGTGGGCGCGCACCGTCACGCCCCCGTCCTGCACGAGCTCGAACGCACCGCCGAGCTGCTCGACGCGCTCCCGCATCCCGGTGACCCCGCGACCGGGTTCGACGGATGCGGCGTCGCCGTCGTCGCGCACCTCGACGAGGATGCCTCCGGGCTCGTGCGCGAGGCGCACGTCGACGCGTGTGACGCCGTGTCCGTGGCGTGCGACGTTCGTGAGCGCCTCCTGCACGATCCGGTACGCGGCGGCGCCCACGGGCGCGGGCAGCTCGCCCGTCAGCCCATCGTCGAGCGCGATCGTCGCACCGGGCACGCCGGTCGAGGCGACGAGGTCGGCGATCCGCGCCGCGTCCGGCTGGGGGGCGCGGGGCGCCTCCGCGTCGTCGCGCAGCACGCCCAGCACGGCGCGCACGTCGTCGAGCGCCGTCTTGCTCGCCTGCTTGATCGAGGCGAGAGCCTCGACGGCCTTCTCCGGCCGGCTCTCGGCGAGGTGCAGCCCCACCCCCGCCTGAACGTTGATCTGGCTGAGCGAGTGCGCGAGCACGTCGTGCAGCTCGCGCGCGATGCGCATCCGCTCCTCCTCCGCGGCGCTCTGCCTGCGCCGGGCGGCGGCGGCGCGGAACGCGGCCATCCGCTGGCGGCGGGCGACGAGCAGCTCGCCGAACCCGATCGCGACGACGAGGCCCAGGACCGTGCCGATGACGCGCGGGGGCGGCCACGAGAGCTGCTCGAGCACGAGCGACGCGAGGAGCACCACGAGCCAGGCGCCGGCGAGCGAGGCCCACGCCCAGATGCGCGCCCCGCGCACGACGGCGCCCGCGAGGGCGAACGCGAAGGCGAGCGGGATCGGCCCGCCGTACACGCCGAACGCCATCGTCGAGACGGCGATGAGGGCGTTGACGACGACCACCGGCCCCGGGAAGCGCCGGGCGCCGATGAGGGCGGCCGGCCCGGCGAGCGCCAGGGCGACCGTGAGGGCGGTGAAGAACGGCGGATGCGGTCCCACGCGCAGCATGGCCACGACGCCGCCGAGCTGCACGAGCGCGCTCAGCACGACGGGGACCCACAGCCGGAGCGCGCGGGAGGGGCCGGGCCCGCCGGTATCCGGGTCGACGACGGCCCACGGACCGGCGCCCCACGTCTCGCCCCGGCGCGCGGCCCACCGCGCACCGTCCTCGTGCGTGCGCGGCCCGGGCATGACGCCATGCTACGCGCGGCGCCCCTCGCAGGGATGCCCCCTGCGGAGCCAGATCGCTACTCCCGCGGGAGTACGGGCCCGTCAGCGCCCGGGGTCCGGGCTTCGGCTCAGGGCTCGTCGCCGAGAGCGGCTCGGGACGGGTCGGCGGGGTCGTAGTAGACGGTCGCCGTCGCCCCGTCGAGGCCGCGCACGTAGGTGGAGGCGGTGACGCGCGAGAAGTGGCGCTTGCGTCCCGTGATCGTGTACTCGCGGTCGTCGACCGTGTAGGTCCAGACGACGTAGTAGTACTCGTGGTCGTTCTTGACGCGCTTCGAGAACAGGTCGTCGCGCGCGACGGCCTGCACCTGCTCCCCCGTGCGCATGAGCTCGTCGCGCTGGATCGACTGCACGACGAACACGGCGCCGACGGCGAGCACCGCCGCGACGACGACGGCGATCCCGATGAGGATGAGACGGCCCCGGGGGCGCGGCCCTCCGACGCGGACGTTCACATCGACGGGAGGCTCGGCGGGGTCACGGGGAACGGTGTTCATGTCCGGCCATCCTGTCACAGCGGACTGGACGGGGTGCCGCGAGCGGCATCCGGGTGGTCGGGGCCGGAAATGGGAAAGGCCCCGGAATCGGGGCCTGACCTGGGTCGCTCCCCGGCTTGGACTCGAACCAAGAACCTATCGTTCTCGCTCGAATCCCCGGGTCGAATGCCGGCGACTCCTGAGATCCCCGATATTCCGGGCCTACTGGCCTGACTTCGCGGGCTTCTCCGCCACAGCCCGAGGGCTGTGAGTTCCCGATGCGACCCATTGTTTCCCATTACCTCACTGAGCTAGTTGTGATGTCCGGGGACGTTGTTTCGGCGACACGGTCTGAGGTGCTGAAGGGCGAAGACCTCCGGTTGTGAAGTGGAGCTGTTGAGTTCAACCGCTTCACGAACC
>RDDZ01000103.1 GCA_003852775.1 Microbacteriaceae bacterium
CAATCGTGGAGGCCTTCTCCCTACCCGACTGTCAACAACGTGCTGACCGGGTACACCTAGCGCCTAGCCTGGTGACATGCGCCAGGTGGTCGTGGTCGGCGACGCCCTCATCGACGAGCTCATCGCCGACGACGGCACCACGACGCACATCGTCGGCGGCTCCGCCCTCAACGTCGCCGTGGGTCTCGCCGTGCTCGGCGTACCCTCGACCCTCGTCGCGATGATCGGCGACGACGTCGACGGCGCCCTCATCCGCGGCCACCTCGCCGACCACGGCGTCGAGCTCCTCCCCACGATCACACCCCACGGCACCGGCATCGCCCGCTCCGAGCGCGTCGACGGCGAACCGCACTACGTCTTCAACCACGCGATGCTGCACCGCACGGTCACGTTCGACGACGCCCAGCGGTCCGCGCTCGCATCCGCCGACCTCGTCGCCGTGAGCGGCTTCCCGTTCGACGACGCCGAGCAGGTCGAGCTGCTCACCGACGCGGTCGCCGGCCGCCCGCACGTCGCCGTCGACCCCAACCCGCGCGCCGGGATGCTGCGCGACGCCGACGCGTTCCGCGACGCCCTGCTCGGCTTCGGCGGCACCGCGCAGCTCATCAAGCTCGGCGACGACGACACCCGGCTGCTGTGGGGCGAGCCCGTCGCCGACGTCGCCCCGCGCCTGCTCGCCCGCTACCCCTACGTGCTCGCGACGGAGGGCAGGGCCGGCGCGAGCATCCGCATCGGCGACGCGCGCTGGCGCCACCCGAGCCTCGTCCAGCCGGATGCCGTCGTCGACACGATGGGCGCGGGCGACTCCGTCTTCGCCTCCGTGCTCTCGGCGGTCGCGACGACCGACATCCGCGAGATCGACTGGTTCGAGGTGCTGCGGCAGGCGATGCGGATCGCGGCGGCCACCGTCGCGCAGCCCGGCGCCCTCCTGCGCACCCCCTAGGGAATGCCACCCCCACGACGCGAGGTTGGAGACGACGTGAAGAAGATCGGGTTCCTCTCCTTCGGCCACTGGTCGAACTCCCCCGGCTCGCAGACGCGCTCGGCCTCCGACGTGCTGCTGCAGTCGATCGACCTCGCGGTGGCCGCCGAGGAGCTGGGCGCCGACGGCGCCTACTTCCGCGTGCACCACTACGCTCGCCAGCTCGCGAGCCCGTTCCCGCTGCTCGCCGCCGCGGGCGCCAAGACGAGCCGCATCGAGCTCGGCACGGGCGTCATCGACATGCGCTACGAGAACCCGCTCTACATGGCCGAGGACGCCGGCGCCGCCGACCTCATCGCGGGCGGCCGCCTGCAGCTCGGCGTCTCGCGCGGGTCACCCGAGCAGGTCATCGACGGCTGGCGCTACTTCGGCTACGAGCCGCCCGAGGGCGCGACGATGGCGGATGTCGCGCGCTCCAACACCGAGGTCTTCCTGCAGGTGATCGACGGCGCCCGCTTCGCCGCCCCGAACCCGCGACCGATGTTCCCGAACCCGCACCCGGGTCCGCTCGGCATCGAGCCGCAGTCGCCGGGCCTGCGCGACCGCATCTGGTGGGGCGCCGGATCGGATGCCACGGCCGTCTGGGCGGCCGAGCGCGGCATGAACCTCATGAGCTCGACCCTCAAGGAGGACGAGTCGGGCGAGCCGTTCCACGTGCAGCAGCGCAAGCAGATCGAGAAGTTCCGCCAGGCGTGGGCGGATGCCGGACACGAGCGCGAGCCGCGCGTCTCGGTGAGCCGCTCGATCTTCGCGCTCGTCGACGAGCGCGACCACCGCTACTTCGGCGGCGGCCAGCGCGACGACCAGGACCAGTTCGGTCAGCTCGACGACTACCGCGCCGTCTTCGGCCGCAGCTACGCCGCCGAACCCGACGTGCTCGTCGAGCAGCTCAAGGAGGACGAGGCGATCGCGGCCGCCGACACCCTGCTGCTCACGATCCCCAACCAGCTCGGCGTCGACTACAACGCACACGTGCTCGAGGCGATCCTCACGCACGTCGCCCCGGAGCTCGGCTGGCGCTAGCGCCCCTGCTGCTCCCCGGGCGTCACGAGCCCCGACTCGTAGGCGAGCACGACGGCGTGCACGCGGTCGCGCAGCCCGAGCTTGGTGAGGATGCGGCTCACGTGGCTCTTCGTCGTCTGCTCGGCGATGAAGAGCTTCTCGGCGATCTCGCCGTTGCTGAGGCCCGCGGCGATGAGCAGGAGCACCTCGCGCTCGCGTTCGGTGAGCTCCTCGAACGCCGGCACGGGCTGCTCGCGGCGGGCGGGCGTACCCACGAACTCAGAGACGAGCGTGCGCGTCACGCGCGGCGACAGCAGCGCATCCCCCGCGTGCACCGTGCGCACGGCCGCGACGAGCTCGTCGGGCGCCGCGTCCTTCAGCAGGAAGCCGCTCGCGCCCGCGCGCAGCGCCGCGAACACGTAGTCGTCGATGTCGAAGGTCGTGAGCATGACGATGCGCGGCCGGTGCTCGATCGCCTCGTCGCCGAGGATCGCCTCCGTCGCCTCGATGCCGTTGAGGTGGGGCATGCGCACGTCCATGAGCACGACGTCGGGCGCGAGCTCGCGCACCTTCTCGAGCGCGTCGGCGCCGTCGACGGCCTCGCCGACGACCTCGATGTCGGGCTGCGCCCGCAGGATCGCCACGAGCCCCACACGGAACATCTGCTGGTCGTCGACCACGAGCACCCGGATGCTCACGCCGTCCCCTCCGCTCACTGGCCCCCCTCCGCCGGGGCGCCCGACGGATGCGGCGCCCGCGCCACCACACGATAGCCGCCGCCCGCGAGAGACCCGTGGTCGAGCGTCCCGCCGACCGACGCCATCCGCTCGACCATGCCCCGGATGCCGTGGCCGCCCTGGTCGCGCGCCCCGCCCTCGGCGGCATCCGCTTCGCCCGGCCCGTTCTCGACCGTGAGCCACAGCTCCGGCCCGACGCGCTCGAGCCCGACGAAGACCTCGGCACCGTGCGCGTGCCGCACGACGTTGCTGAGCGACTCCTGCGCGACCCGGTAGAGCGCGAGCTGGAGCGACGCGGGCAGCTCCTCGGCGTCATCCCCCGCGGCGAGCGACGCGGTGATGGCGACCCCGGCATCCCGCGTCGCCTCGATGAGGGCGGGCAGATCTGCGAGGCCCGGCTGCGGGGCGTCGAGCACGCCGTCGCCCTCGCGCAGCACGCCGAGGAGTCCCCGCATCTCGCGCAGCGCCCCGCGCGCCTGCTCGGCGATGCCGTCGAACTCGGCGACGACCTCCTCGTCGAGGCCCGCGAGCCGGTAGCGGGCGGAGGTCGCGCGCATGTGCACGATCGACATGCTGTGCGCGACGACGTCGTGCATCTCGCGCGCGATGCGGGCGCGCTCCTGCTGCCACAGCACGTGGGCGCGCTCGGCCTCCGTCTCCTCGCGCGCCTCGCGTACCTCGAGGCGGGCGACGAGCAGCTGCGCGAGCATGGCGGCCGAGAAGAGCGCGAGCGCGGAGGTGCTCGCGGTGACGATGAGGTCGGCGAAGGCGCCCTCGGCGACCTCCCCGAAGGTCGCCGCGACGAGCGCCGACGAGGTGAGCAGCACGATGACCGCGAGCCACAGCACGCCGCCGATGCGCCACCGTCCGTGGATGCCGAGCACGACGAGCACGAGGGCGAGCGCGATCATGCCGATGACGGGCATCGGCCACGGGCCGCCCGTCACGGTCGACGCCGCCGAGAAGCCCACGACGGCCGCGGCCTGGGCACCGGCACCCCACCAGGGCAGCACGGCCGCCAGGAGCACGCTGCCGCCGAGCAGGAAGCCGAGCAGGAACGCGATCGCGACCGGCACGTCGTAGAACACCGCGTGCGTCGGGATGGCGACCGCCGCGATCACGACCGAGGCGACGGACCACACGATCCACTCGACGGGCCCACGCATCCGTTCCACACGGCAACGCTACGGGAGTCGGAGGCGCCGCCTCATCCCTCCCGGCGGTTGACGCCGACCACCCCACCCCGTACCGCGGTAGGGGGTGCGAACGGCTCCGCGGCGTGATGTGGCGGACGGGGTGCGACGACGAGGGTGGGATCATGACGACGTTCCTCGAGCCGCCGACCCGCACCCGGGTGGGCACCCGCTCCTCCGCCGCGCCCCGCGGCACGGTCGCGCCGGCCACCGGCGAGGCCCCCCGCACGCGCACCGCCCGCGACACGTCGATCGACGTCGCGCGCGCCTGGTGCCTCACGGTCGCGGTCGCGCTGCATGCCCTCATGGTGGGCGTGAGCGTCGTCGGCGGCGTTCCGGTGCTCGAGAACGCGATGGACTCCTACAGCGGGTTCCCCGCCCTCACCTGGGTCATGCAGATCATGCCGCTGTTCTTCGTGCTCGGGGGCTTCTCAAGCGCCACCCAGTGGTCCCGGCTGCGCGAGAAGGGCATGCCCGCCCACGACTACGTCGCCCTGCGCCTCAAGCGCCTGCTCGGCCCCGCCCTCGGGGCGATGGCCGCCACCGCCGCCGTGCTCGTGGGCCTCGTGGTCTTCGGCGTCTCGGATGCCGTGGTCGCGGAGGCCGGCTTCCGCATGAGCCAGCCGCTCTGGTTCCTCGGCGTCTACCTGCTGCTCTCCGGGCTCGTGCCGTTCATGATGAAGCTGCACCGCGCGTCCCCGCGCGCCACCCTCGTGGGGCTCGGCGCGCTCGTGCTGGGCGTCGACCTGACGCGCATCGGCACGGGCATCGAGGCCGTCGGCTTCGCCAACCTGCTCTTCGTCTGGCTGCTCATGCAGCAGCTCGGCTTCTTCCTCGCGGAGGGACGCCCGAGGCTCGACCGTCGCGGTCACACCCTCGGTGCGGTCGCGGCCCTCGGCACCCTCGCGACGCTCTGCGCGTTCGGCGTCTACGACTGGGACCTCTTCGAGAACCTCAACCCGCCCACGGCGGCCCTCGTGCTGTTCGGCCTCGCGCAGATCTGCCTCTTCCAGCTCGCCCGGCCCCTCCTGCGGAAGGCGCACGGCATCCGCCCGGTCGCGAAGATCGTCGGCGCCGTCAACGCCCGCGCCATGACCATCTACTCCTGGCACATGCTCGTGCTCATCGGCATGGCCGGTGCGCTCATGTTCACGGTGGGCGAGGCGCTGCCGACGCCCGTGAGCGCCGAGTGGTGGGCGACGCGCCCCGCGTGGTTCGCCGCCGCGACGCTCATCACGATCGCCCTCGTCGCCCTCGTCGGTCGCCGCGAGGCCCGCGGCGGCGCGAAGACCGCCCCGCGCGAGAGCAGCACGAAGCGCACGGTCGTCGCGCTCGTGACCTCCGCGGCCGGCGTGCTGCTCGTGCTCGTCGCCGGGTTCTCGCCCCTCGCCTGGGCGGGCGGCGCAGCGCTCCTCGCCGTCGGGCTCATGGTCGCGAACGGCCTGGGCGCGCGTCGCCTCGACGCGGCGCGCGTCGGCTCTGCCGGCGTCAGCTCAGCCCGCTGAGCACGCGGCGGATGCCGTCCGCCGTCGCCTGCGCCTCGGCATCCGTCCGGTAGGGGCGCCGCGGTCCGAGCCAGAACCGCAGACCGTCGCCCTTGCTCCGCGGGATCACGTGGAGGTGCAGGTGCGGCACGCTTTGGCTCACGACGTTGTTCATGAGGATCATCGAGCCGTCGGCGCCCATCGCGGACTCGACGGCCCGCTCGAGCCGCTGCGAGGTGTCGACCCACTCCCGGGCCAGCTCGGGCGGCAGCTCGGCGTAGGTCTGCACGTGCACCGTCGGCACGAGGAGGGTGTGACCCGGGAACAGCGGGCGCGTGTCGAGGAACGCGACGAGCGTCCCGGTGCGCAGCACCTCGAACGCGGGCGCGTCGCCCGCGACGATCCGGCAGAAGACGTCGGTGGTCATCTTCGGCTCCCTTCTCGTCGCGGGCGACGCCGTGCGGTTACTCCTTCGACCCGTCCTGCGGGTCGCCGCCGAGCGCGCCGACCGCGGGGATGGGGCCGCCGTCGTCCGCGCCGGTCTTGCGGAGGCGGGCGATGAGGTTGCCCAGGTGGTAGATCACGAGGGCCGCGACGGAGGCCAGCACGATCGCGCCGAGCTGGAAGTCGCCCCACGCGGCGGTGAAGCCCGCGATCGCCATGACGAGCGCCACGGCGGCCGTGTACTGGTTCACCGGACGCGAGAAGTCGACGCGGTTGTCGACCCAGATCTTGATGCCGATGACGCCGATGAGGCCGTAGAGCGCCGTCGTGACGCCGCCGAGCACGCCCGCCGGGATCGAGTTGATGACCGCGCCGAGCTTGGGCGAGAGGCTCAGCAGGATCGCGGTCGCGCCCGCCACCCAGTAGGCGGCCGTCGAGTACACGCGGGTCGCCGCCATGACGCCGATGTTCTCGCCGTACGTCGTGGTGCCGGAGCCGCCGAAGAAGCCCGCGACGGTCGTCGCGACGCCGTCGGCCATGAGCGCGCGGCCCGTCGACTTGTTGACGGTGTCGTCGGTGAGCGCCGCGACGCCGCGCACGTGGCCGACGTTCTCGGCGATGAGCACGAGCACGACCGGCAGGAACATCGCGAGCACCGACCACGTGCCGGGCGACGCGAAGTCGGCGAAGTGGAACTCCGGAAGGCCGATCCACGCGGCCTCCTCCACGGGGCCGAAGTCGAGCTCACCCGTGAACGCGGCCGCGACGTAGCCGACGATGACGCCGAGGAAGATCGAGATGCGCCCGAGGAAGCCGCGGAACAGCACGCTGAACAGCACGACCGCGACGAGGGTGATCGTCGCGACGAGCGGGCCCTGCTGGAAGTTCTGCCAGGCGACGGGCGCGAGGTTGAATCCGATGAGGGCGACGATCGCACCCGCGACGACCGGGGGCATGAGGCGGTCGATCCACCTCGTGCCCGTGAGGTGCGCGATGAGACCCACGATCGCGAGCAGGATGCCGACCGCGACGATGCCGGCGAGCGCCGAGCCCATCCCCGCCGTCGCCGTCGCCGCCGTGACGGGCGCGATGAACGCGAACGAGGAGCCGAGGTAGCTGGGGAGCCGGTTCCGGGTGATGAGCAGGAACAGGAGCGTTCCGACGCCCGAGAACAGCAGCGTCGTCGACACCGGGAACCCGGTGAGCACGGGCACGAGGAACGTCGCGCCGAACATCGCGACGACGTGCTGGACGCCGATCGCGATCGTCGACGGCCACGACAGCCGCTCGCCGGGCTTCACGATCTCGCCGGGGGCGACGGTGCGACCGTCACCGTGCAGCTTCCAGATCTTCATTGATCTCCTTCCGCCGGCGGTGCGTCGGGGCGCCGCCGGGTGGTGGTGCAGGGCGCGCACGCGCCCGGGCCCCTCGCGGTCGAGCGGCCTGCCGCGATGCTAGCGGCCCGGATGCCGCGAAGGGAGGCTCTCACGAGAGGGAGAAGAGGAAGAGGTGGTGGACGCTATGGAGCACTACGGGAACAGGCGACCACGGGTCGAGAGGCTGGTTTCCGCGTGGAATCAAGGCGTCGGCGACGATCCCGCCCTCGCCGCGGAGCAGGACGACCCGCCTGATGGAAAGCGAAGTGGACGCTATCCGAACAGCTCGCGAGCGCGGAGTCAGCGCGAACTCGTTGGCGCGTCCGTTGGCGCATCGGTTCGGGGTTCATCGGGCCACAGTGTGGGCGAGGACGCGGACCTCCGATCACATCTGACGGTTCATTCGGCGCGTCGCCGACGCTTCGCGGTGACGAGCCCTGCGCCGAGCAATAGGGCGGTCAGGGCTGCGGTCATGGCTGCGATCAGGACCGCGGGAGTGGCTGTACTCCCGGTGGACGCCAGCTCAGTGGTCACGTTGCCTTCGGTGCCCTCGCCCGGCGTGTCGGTGCCCTCGCCCGGGGTGACGGTTAGTGTTGCGGCCTGGCTAACCGCGTCTCCAACACTGTTGGTTGCGGTTGCGCGGTACTGGTAGCCGTTGTTTGCGTCGGTACCGACCACCGCGAGAGAGAGGCCGTCGGCTGCCGGGGTGGCTGCCGTATCTGCGGTGATCTCCTCCCACGTGGTGCCGCCATCACGCGAGACTTCCCACGAGACTGTCGGGGTCGGGGTGCCCGTGGTAGTGACGCTGAAGACCGCGGTGCTGCCATTGGCGACCGACTGATCAAGCGGGTTTGTGATCGTCGGAGCAACGGGATCAGGCGTGTAGGTGTAGCCCTCCGGATACGTGACCGGAGTCTGCGCAATACCGTTCCAGGTGTAGGTAACTTCGACATTGACTGGGCCTTCGGGGTGTGCGGGAGCGTTAACTGACCAGGTGCCGTCGCCGTTGTCGACGAGGTTGGTACCCGCAATGCCGTCAAAGGACACATTCGTCACCTCGACAACACCCGCTACTTGCACCGGGCTACTGCTGTTCACAGTCGTTCCATCGCCCAACTGTCCCGACCCGTTGTGGCCCCACGCGTAGGCGTTACCGTCAGACCCCAACGCCACCGAATGCGCATCTCCAGCCGCGATCTTGGTGAAGGTGACTCCCGCAGGCACCTGCACCGGGATAATGCGATCCGCAGTTGTTCCGTCGCCCAACTGTCCCCACGTGTTGCGGCCCCACGCGTAGGCGTTACCGTCAGACCTCAACGCCACCGTATGCGCACCTCCAGCGGTGAGCTCGGTGAAGGTGACTCCCGCAGGCACCTGCACCGGGCTACTGCTGCTCGCAAGTGTTCCATTGCCCAACTGTCCCCACCCGTTGTGGCCCCACGCGTAAGCGTTACCGTCAGACCCAAGCGCTACCGTATGCGCATATCCAGCCGCGATCTCGGTGAAGGTGACTCCCGCCTCAGGCGCCTGCACCTGCACCGGGCTACTGCTGTGCACAGTTGTTCCATTGCCCAACTGTCCAAATCCGTTGCTGCCCCACGCGTAAGCGTTACCGTCAGACCCAAGCGCTACCGTATGCGTATCTCCAGCCGCAATCTTGGTGAAGGTGACTCCCGCCTCAGGCGCCTGCACCTGCACCGGGCTACTGCGATCCGCAGTCGTTCCATCGCCCAACTGTCCCGTCCAGTTTCCGCCCCACGCGTAGACGTTACCGTCAGACCCAAGCGCTACCGAATGCTCATATCCAGCCGCGATCTTAGTGAAGGTGACTCCCGCCTCAGGCGCCTGCACCTGCACCGGGCTACTGCGATCCACAGTTGTTCCATCGCCCAACTGTCCCGACCAGTTTCTGCCCCACGCGTAGGCGTTACCGTCAGGCCCAAGCGCTACCGAATGCGCATATCCAGCCGCGAGCTCAGTGAAGGTGACTCCCGCAGGTTCGGGCACAGAAACGGTCGTACCACCGGCTACGGGGCCATTGTCGGGCACGGGTGTGGCGTGTGCCGCGGTGCTCCCCAGCACCAGTACCGCCACCGCACCCGCGGCACCGAGTGCACCTAGCAGGCTCCGTCTCACCACGAAAGCTCCTTCCTTGTGTGCGCAAGCCTCACAGGCACCTACAACAAGACACACGGGTAGCGCGATTTTATCGCGGCGAACAATGCCAAGACCGCATCCGAGCCGACCTCGCCGACGTCAGCCGCCGCCTCGCCGAGCACAGTGAGCACCACACCAGCGGCCGCGCGTTCCTTCACGACAGCCTGCGCCTGATGACCGACGCGCACCGCGCCTACGCCCGATCTGGAGATGCCGACCGGCGGCTCGTGAACCAAGCGTTCTACACACGCCTGGACATCACCGACGACGAACAACTCCGCCCACGCCTCGCCGAGCCCTTCGCCACATCCTCCGCGAAACCCACGACCGCGACAGCGTGGACGGAAAGGAACCCTTACGGGAACACGAGAACTCTTCGCATGTCGCGTGTTCCCGCAAGAACACTTGGGTGGATCTGAGGGGACTCGAACCCCTGACCCCCTGCATGCCATGCAGGTGCGCTACCAGCTGCGCCACAGACCCGTGGGCTGTTCTCCCGGAGGAGACAACTCCCCTAGCGTACAGCATTTCCGGAGCGGCAAAGTCCACCCCGGACGTGGCCCCTACGGCTGCGGGAGCTCGAGCGGGATGACGGGCGCGTCCTTCCAGAGGCGCTCGAGCGAGTAGAACAGCCGCTCCTCCTCGTGGAAGACGTGCACGACGATGTCGCCGAAGTCGAGCAGCACCCAGCGGCCCTCCGTGCGGCCCTCGCGACGCAGCGGCTTGGCGCTGGCCTCGAGGAGGGCGTCCTCGACGGCGCTCGCGATGGCGAGCACGTTGCGCTCGTTGTCGCCGGAGGCGAGCAGGAACGCGTCGGTGAGGGGAAGCGGGCCCGAGACGTCGAGGGCCACGAGGTCTTCGGCCTTCTTGGCGTCGGCGGCGAGGGCGGCGATGCGCACGAGTTCGCGCGCGCGGTCGGATGCGGTCACTGGGGGATGTTCTTCCGGGTCACGGGCCGTCAGCCGAGCACGCCCGAGGCGAGAGCCACGACGAGGAGGGTGACGACCACGACCGCCATTCCGGCGGCCGCGATGATGAGGGCCGTGAGCGCGCGGTTGCCGCGCTTCGGCTTGATGGTGCCGATGATCTCACGAGAGGACGTGTGGGTGCTGACGGCGCGGATCGCCCGCACCGGCGCGGAGTCGGTCGACGCGACCTGGGCGTCGCCCGGGTCGAGCATGTTGTCGAGGTCCGACTCGTCGAGCTGGGCGGGCAGCGCACCCGTCGAGGCGAGGCTCGCGGGCAGCGTGATCGACCCGGTGACGAGCACGTCTCCCGTGCTCGTGACGGAGCTCACGATGATGTCGGGGTTCGGCGACTCGGGCAGCACGAGCGCGTTCGCGGTGCCGGGGCCGACCCCGACGCTGCGGGCGATGGCACCCGTGGCGGGCTGCGCCTCGTCGTCGAGCTCCGCCTGGCGCGACCAGTGGTTGCGCGGACGCTCCCCCGGAACGGGCGGCTGCGACTCGGACGCGATCTGCTCGGCCTGGGCCTGCTCGGCCTGCCCTTGCTCGGGCACGGCGGCCGAGGGGAGGATGACGGCGTCGTCGGTGGGCGACGGCGCGGCGAGGCCGGGCGTGAGGCCCCAGAACGGTTGGTCCGCCGTGGCGGGCGGCGCGGATGCGGGGGCCGGGGGCCACTGCATCGGCTGCGACCCGAGGTGCGGGTGCTCGACGACGTGCGGCTCGGACTCCGCGATCGTCTCGGGCTCCGCGATCGGCTCGGGCTCGACCACAGGATCCGCCTCGACGGCGGGCTCGGGCTGCTGCTCCTCGCGGGGCTCGACCGTCGTGGGGCGCTCGCGCGGCGTGGTCTCCCAGACGAACACCTGTCGCGGCGCGGGAGCCTCCGGCTGCTGCGGGGTCTCGGTGACGGCGTCGGGCGTCGGCTCGGCGGCGGGCTCCGGCGTCGGGTCGGAGATGAGCGGGAGCGCGCCGATCTGGGCGCGGAAGAGCGCCTGCACGCTCTCGATCGCGTCGGTCTGCGGTTCGGCAGGCTCGATGAGCGGCGGCGGGGACTGCGGCTCGGTGGGCTCGATGAGGGGCGGCGGCGCCGACAGCTCGGTGGGCTCGTCCGGTTCGGTCTCCGCAGGACCGGCGAGCAGCTCGTCGAAGGCAGGGGCCGCGGACGTCGTGGACGCGCTCGGGGCTCCCCACACGGGCGGCAGGGAGGCTCCGGCGGTGTCGGCCGGCTCGGTGGTGGCCGGATCGGCGGGTGTCTCGACGGGAGCCGCGGATGCCTGCGCACGCTCCTGCGCCTCACGCAGCGCGCGCAGCTCGCGGCGGGTCATGGTGCCCTCCGGTACGGCGGGCGGGGTCGCAGGCGACGCAGCGGAAGCGGGCGCCGCCGCGGGCGCCCCGAAGACCGGCGGAGTCGGCGGCGGCGTGACGGGCTGGGCCGACGCGGTCGGCGAGCTCACCGGCGGAGCCGAGGAGGCGTCCGGGACCGCGGCCGCGGTCGGCGGAAGCGGCACATCGGCGCGGTTCTGGGTGCGGTAGTCGAGGTCGGCGGGACCCGACGCGGCGGGCGGCCAGCCGAGACGCGCCGCACGGCGACCCTCGGGGCTGTAGTCGCGGAAGCGGTAGCCCGCGGGTTGCTCGTCCGACGGCTGCGGGTCGGAGGCGGCGGGAGAGGTCGAGGCGACGGGCGGCACGGTCGGCGCCACCGGCGCGTCGTACTGCGGGAGCGGCGTGCGCTCGTGCGTCACGTAGGTGAGCGGCTCGGAGCTCGCGCCGGTGGGCGCGGCGGACGCATCCGCCGCATCCGACGAGATCGCGTCGGACTCGGCGGCCTCCGCGGCGCGAGCAGCGGCCTCGCGCTCCCGGATCTCACGCCGCGAGAGCGGCTGATCTGGGTAGGTCGTCATGTCGTATCGCTCCGATAGAGGTGGTGCTTGGAGATGTACTGCACAACACCATCGGGGACCAAGTACCACACCGGGAATCCCCGGCCCACTCGCTCACGGCACTCCGTCGAGGAGATCGCCAGAGCGGGCACTTCCAACGAGCTTACGCCAGCCTCCGGCAATGCGCGAATGTCGAGCGCGTGTCCCGGCCGGGAGACCGCCACGAAGTGCGCGAGCTCCCAGAGCTCGTCCACGTCCTTCCACTGCAGGATCTGCGCCACCGCATCCGCGCCCGAGATGAAGAACAGGTCGGCGTCGGGACGCTGCGCGCGCAGGTCGCGCAGGGTGTCGATCGTGTAGGTGGGGCCCTCGCGGTCGATGTCGACGCGGCTCACCGTGAAGCGCGGGTTCGACGCCGTCGCGATGACGGTCATGAGGTACCGGTGCTCGGCCGGGCTCACGTCGGACTTCATCCACGGCTGGCCGGTGGGCACGAACACGACCTCGTCGAGGTCAAAGGTCTGCTGCACCTCGCTCGCGGCCACGAGGTGGCCGTGGTGGATGGGGTCGAAGGTTCCGCCCATGACGCCGACCCGGGGTCGGCGCGCGGCTCCTTCGCTCACAGGGCGAGCTTAGTGGTGCCCGCCGCCGTGCCCGTGCTCGGCGTCGTGCGCGGCGACCTTGTCGGCGTGACGGTTGGCGACGTCACGGTAGCTGTACGTGACGAACCCCAGCACGATGAAGATGACGGCGGCGACCAGGGCGAACACCCACGGCGGGGCGATCATCGGGGCGAGCTCTTCGTGGACCTCGGCCAGGAGCGTGCTGAGCATGGGGTCGATTCTAGCCGGTAGCGGGGCTCAGCCTCGCACCTGGCCCTCGCCGCGCACGATCCACTTCGTGCTCGTGAGCTCGGGCAGGCCCATGGGGCCGCGCGCGTGCAGCTTCTGGGTCGAGATGCCGACCTCCGCACCGAAGCCGAACTCCCCGCCGTCGGTGAAGCGCGTCGAGGCGTTCACCATGACGACGGCCGAGTCGACCTCCGCGAGGAAGCGGTTGGCCGTGGCCATGTCGTTCGTGACGATCGACTCGGTGTGGCGCGTCGAGTAGGTGCGGATGTGGTCGAGCGCGTCGTCGAGGTCGTCGACGACCTTCACCGAGAGGTCGAGGCTCATGTGCTCGGTCGACCAGTCGTCCTCGGCGACCGGGACGGCGTCCGGGTAGAGCTCGCGCGTGCGGTCGTCGCCGTGGATGGTGACGCCGTTGTCGGCGAGCGCCTTGAGCACGGGCGGCAGCAGGCGCTCGGCGGCGACGGAGTCGACGAGGAGCGTCTCGAGCGCGTTGCACACGCTCGGGCGCTGCACCTTCGAGTTGACCGCGATCTCGGTGGCCATCTCGAGGTCGGCCGTCTTGTCGAGGAAGAGGTGCACGACGCCGGCGCCCGTCTCGATGACGGGCACCTTCGACTCGCGCACGACCGTGTCGATCAGGTTCGCCGAGCCGCGCGGGATGAGCACGTCGACGAGGCCCCGGGCCTGCATGATCTGGGTCGCGCCCTCACGGCCGAACTCGTCGATCGTCTGCACAGCATCCGCGGGCAGGCCGACGGAGGCGAGGGCGCCCTGGATGAGCTCGACGAGCACGCGGTTGGTGTTCTCGGCCGCGCTGCCGCCGCGCAGCACGACGGCGTTGCCCGACTTGAGGGCGAGGGCGGCGATGTCGATCGTGACGTTGGGGCGCGCCTCGTAGATCGCACCTACGACGCCGAACGGCACCCGGACCTGCGTGAGCTGCAGGCCGTTGGGGAGCGTCGAGCCGCGCAGCACGGTGCCGATGGGGTCGGGCAGCGCGATGATCTCGCGCGTCGCGGCGGCGAGGCCGGCGAGGCGGCTCTCGTCGAGGCGGAGGCGGTCCTGGAGGCCCTGTGACATGTTGTTCTCGCGACCGTTGGCGAGGTCGAGCTCGTTGGCGGGGAGGATGCGGGCGGCGCCCTCCTCGACCGCGCGCGCGATCGCCTCGAGGCCCGCGTTCTTCTGCGAGGTGGATGCCTGAGCGAGCGCGATCGACGCCGTGCGGGCGGCGCGCAGCTTCTCGTCGAGGGCGGGGGCGAGGACGGTCTCCGACATGGCCGCGAGTCTACCGAGCCGCGGGACGAGGCACCGCTGCGCCGGGGATAATGGGAGCGGCGGCACGGGGGGTGCCGTCTCGACCACCCGAAAGACGACGACGTGCGCCCCGACGACCACGCCGGATCCGACGACGCCGACCTCATCGTCCGTGCCCGCGAGGGCGACAACGAGGCCTTCGGTGCCTTGTGGCGACGCCACGCGGATGCCGTCACGCGCGCCGCGCGCTCCTTCACCGGGTACGACGCCGACGACGTCGCCTCCGAGGCCTTCGTGCGGGTGCTGCGCCAGGTGCGGGCGGGCGGCGGGCCCGACACGGAACCGCGCGCCTACCTCATCCGCACGGCGCGCAACGTCGCGACCGAGTGGGCGCGACGAGACGCGGGCGGTTCGACGACGGAGCTCGACGAGGAGCAGCTCGACGGTCTCGCGACCCCCGACCACGCCGACCCCGTGGCGCAGCGCGAGGTGCGCGCGCTGCTCGAGCCGGCGTCCGGCTCGGAGGCGGCGGTCGCGGCCGCGGGGGCCGCCCGGCCCGTGCTCGGCCGCTTCACGCGGCGCGG